>NZ_CP080505.1 GCF_020342435.1 Candidatus Vallotiella sp. (ex Adelges kitamiensis) | reverse complement strand
GTTTTAGCATCCCGAAAAACCTCACCTTTGTACAAAAAATTAATATTTTTCCTGGTTTTAGCATCCCGAAAAACCTCACCTTTGTACAAAAAATTAATATTTTTCCTGGTTTTAGCATCCCGAACCCCCTGGGGGGTATTTTTTTATTAAAAGTTAAAATAAGTTATATATCATATAGTTATGTACATGTATTACTACCTAATATAACTAGATATGGATAAAATAGCGCTATCAAGATGAAATCTCGCAAAGTATTATTCTTTTTCTCAAAAGATAATCTGATAGATTATCTAAGTGTTTTTCTGCTCCTGAAAATTCTCACCTAGTAACTTTAATTTAAAAATTAAATTAAAAACTTACATAGTTTACCCCCCCCCGTATTTTCTCACCCCGTATAGTAAATACGGGCCCGAAAATCTCACTAAGATAGTTTTAAGACAAAAATATCAAGTTTGGACTCTTTGCTAGTCTTAATCAAAAGATATACTCCCCGTATTTTCTCACCTATAACACATGGGTAGCCTAGCAAGCTAAACCTGAATCCCCTCACTATATTTCCCGTTTTTCCTCACTTGCTCCCCCGAACTCAATCACCCTTCATCCTGTTAAATCTCACCTAAGCCCCTGAAAACCCTCACATTAGGGGGGCAAGAAACTATGCTGGATAAGGGTTTAAGCTAACGTTAACCTTTTTAAGGTATTTTTTATGTTTTTCAACTAACTCAACAAACTATCAGACTACGAAAGTAAATTTTATAGTAAAATTTTGAAAAGATATTATAAGTACTGCTTTTTATATCACAAAATAATTTAAAAAATGCCCTAAAAACTTTTAAAAAATAAATATCTTTATATAAAGACTGCCCCATAAATTAAAACTAGTAATATAAAAGCACTCTACTAAAATTAGTAATTTTACTGATTTTATCAGTACTAAATCTGACTTTTTTAAAAAAATTCTATGTAAAAAATTTAGAAGAAGATTCTCTACTATAGTAGATATACTATTTAAGTATATAGTTACATTTTATATATGAAGTTACCTCTATATCATAGAGATAAATTATAATTTAGTTTTTCTAACTAATTATAATAAGAAGTTTTTAAGTTCAAATTTGAATATAAATGATAGTCTATTTCTTGTATAGAATTAACTTAAAAAACAGTTAATGTTTAGACATCGATTTTTTAAAAAAAGTTAAAATTATATTATTTCTAATATAAGTTAGTGCATTGAAATTTTATAAGAAAATATATCATGATTTATTGGTTATAAGAACGGCTCGTCACTTCAATTCTTTATTAATTTAACTTTTAATATAAAAATTATTTATATACTATTCATTACTTATTTTAATAAATTTTTATCATGTTAATGCGTGATTTACTGAAGTATTTATTTTTAATAAATACTCGTTTCTAAATTAATTAGAATAATTCTTTTATGAAAATTCTGGGTTTAATTTATCATTATAGTAATTCGCTTTAGATTTTGGCCCAGCATTTTCTCATGAGTTATTCATACTATTAAATACAGTAACAATTTTAGCGTTGTAACTATGTATCATAGTACATGCAGTCTATTTCAAATTACTCCGATGATAGAGCTAATATTTTTTATTATTAGGCCTTTTATATTGGTTATTATACTGTTTTAAGCTCGTATTTTTGTTAATATAATGCACTAGATACGTAGATTTCTGATTAAATGAAATTAATGCGCAGCGTTTAAATATAGTTTATACATACCTAATATGTATATTATATACTTTTTTATAGTTTAACTTAAAAATAAAAATTTATATTTTACATTAATGTCATACTAATAATCCTTACTTATCTAGTAAAAGTTTAATTCTATACTTTGTTCTTTTACTGCATACCATGGTATAGTTAATAAATAAGTATTTTTTAGAATGTGTCTATATTTTATATTGGAATAAATAAGTATAAATATTAAGCTCTCAACCTTATTTTTACCACACAATGTTGTTTTATGTAGAATTTTAGCATTTCACATACTACTGATGTAGTAATACACTCTATGCGACTTCATATATGTTTCCTTGCGTTATTTCATATAAAATGTTATATTTTTTGTTTATAGATCTTTCGCTCTTCTAGTAAAGATGTCAGCTATGTTGAGTCCGTTAATAACTATCTTTCGCTTACTAAAATTTATTTAAATTAATAAATGAGAATAGCCTTTCTTCGAGGGGGTTAAGTTATAAGTTTAAAATATGTCAGTTTTTGACTAATAATCCTTATTATAAGATTCCATATATTCTATTCCCTTATAAAATTGTAGATAATTCTTTTTACACATATCACTATTATTTATATCTGTTGCTTTATAGTAAAAACATCCTATGTAGAACGATTTTTTAAAATTTATAGGCCTAACATTGATTCCAGACAATTTTTCTATTCTAGAATCTAAGTCAGATATTTTTATTAAAAAATACTATTTTAGTAATGTTCAGGTAATCAAATCAGGATTAATTTTAATCGTGTTGGAATTAAATACCGGTATAAATATAATTTTGGGGACGTACCTACTAAGAGAATTTCATGATGTATAATCCAAACTATGCTGTTATAGAAATTTTAGTAAAAACAGTGGAAAACTAAGTGGACAAAAATAAGATTTTTGAGATTGAATAACCTAAAATTTATAAAAAACTTATAGCGTAGCTTTATTACAAGCCATTTAGTGGCGTTTTATGTTTTGTCGAGAATTTTAAAATGGTTCTAATGTTTCTTACTAAATGTTTAAAAAAAACTATACATCGTGTAGATTATATCAGCTTGTATAGACTGACATTTTAGATGGTATAGCTATATAACAGATAGTGCCCGTAGTATAGAGGAAAAGCGTTTTTAGTTGCCGGCACTAAAGTACAATAATTAAATCTAAGAGCATATTTAGTTCTCGAATTAGATGTACTGTACAAGAAATCGTTTTCTCGCTATAGGTACGCTACTATCTGAGCCTATTACTAGTTACTCTATGTTTATCATGTTTCGTATAAAATCCATGGGTGTTGTATTTAGAATTTTTTATTAAAAATAAGGTAGCTGGTATATATATGAAATACAAGCATAAGGGTGTATCTATACAAGATATTGACCACCCCCATATAGTATTAACTATAATCAGTATTATTGGATATATTGATATATTAGTGGGGGTCTTAATATGTAAAACTAATTGCGATAAAGACTGTTAGTGTAGGTATAGAGACTATATGCTGAGTGTGGTTAAAACTGTATTATATGTTTTCCTAGTTCTAATTATTATTAGATACTCTAGTAAAATTTATAGGTCAACGTATTTAAAGTATATTCTGAATTAATACCGTGTTTTTTATCGGAAATCCTTGATGTTTATTCATAGGCTAAAATTGAACACATAATAAGCAGTATATATGGCATTCTATGTCAGCTTTGCTGCCTTAGATTGAGAAGAGCGTTGATCTTAAGCGTAGTCATTGTAGCAAGCGATATTAGAGTTGCATGCCAGAAAGCCTACCGAAGTTTATTTAGGTAATATACGGTTTAAGGACAACGTAGTTTAACTCCAGCCTCTAGATATGAGCTATGAGCAAAGACGCGATTAACACTATGACGACAACCTTGCTACACTCTAACGGACGCTGGCCCAGTGATGTGATGTTGTGGCACGTTCAAATCCCACTCGCTCCCACTGCTTGGAACTTGCTTCGGGTGTGTTTATCAGATGATGAACAGCAACGGGCATTACGCTATCAGCGTGACGCGGATCGTCTTCGTTTTGCCGCAACGCGCGTTGCGCTACGAGCCTTGCTTTCCAAGCATACTAGCACTGTTCCGCTATCACTTCGCTTTTCATCGGGGATTTTCGGACGACCAGAACTCACTGGATACGGAAACACACTATCGTTTAACGTTACGCATGCAGGTCAGAATGCGCTAATCGCGATCTCAGAGAGGCGATGCGTGGGCGTAGATATCGAGTATACAGATCGTGTGATAGCTTGGCAGGCATTACTCGAAACAGTATGTACCACTGATGAACGCCACGCGTTGCTTAGGAGTAGTCTCGTGCATGGTACTAAGGGTTTTTTACGGTGCTGGACAGCTAAGGAAGCTGTTCTTAAAGCTCTAGGAACTGGTATTAAGTACGGATTACAGCAGATTTCAGTAGATCCTTTTGCCCAAGGTGTACAGTATGTTAAAGCTCCAGTAAAAAATATACGGAGGAGTAGCACTTCCGTACTACAACTACACTGGATCGACAATCTTGTCAGCTATGTTGGCTGTATCGCGTTTGGCCCGCTTGGCAGTATTAAGGTATATCTTCAATCAACTAATTCTAGTTTAGCGCATGATAGTTAATATCATTAAACATTGCATTGAACAGGCCATACTGTACATCAGGATTGTCTAAATACATAATTAACATTAATAAAATTTTCTCATCATGTAATTTTTTAAAAATTTTTTGATAAAATACATAATTTTATTATGACTCTACTAAGATTTTTGATCTTATGTGTAACTTGACGTAATCTCTCTACAGTCTAGACAATATGTATAGTTAATTATTATTAATAATCTTTGTTACGCTTCATAAGAATATAATTACGTATCACTTAAGTAATATTATTATAGATACAATTAGTTTTATAGAATTATTATTCTCATTTATAGAATTCTACTATTCTAAAATTAGAATAATTTAGAAATTCTGAAAAATTTTTTATTTTTCTCGTTTTTATGGGCATTTAGATTAATTTCTTGTCCCTAGAATCAAGTTTAATAAAAATGTGCTATGAGAGATGTATTTGATATACACATGCAAGCTGTAACAGGCTTCGGACTACATAAGGTAATCAAACAACTCTAGAGATAGCTTCAGTGCAGATAAGATGTAATTTATCGAAAGCATAGGCCTATTAATAATATATACGAATATATATTCGTAATTTTTTCAATAAAATTCTGCTAACAGACTTATCTTCATAACAAATAATATTTACTTGTATTTCTATATAACTCCCGGCGTGGTGATAGTCGTATAAACGCTGATTGTAGTAATAATATACAAAAATTTATTAGGATTAATTCTTGTCGCTCCCCCGATTTATAGCGTAGTACTACTGAAAATATTTAGCCCGCTTAAAAATTTTAGAATGTTTGAATATATTTAATTAATTTTTTTAAAAAATTAATTTTTATCGGGAACTATATAATGAAACTTTTTAAAAAAGTAATATACGAATTTATAACGTCCGAATT
The DNA here is from genome assembly GCF_020342435.1 of Candidatus Vallotiella sp. (ex Adelges kitamiensis). GTDB lineage: Bacteria > Pseudomonadota > Gammaproteobacteria > Burkholderiales > Burkholderiaceae > Mycetohabitans. Next base: position 62,117 of record NZ_CP080505.1, on the reverse strand, counting down.
TAGCAACGTTAGGCAGACTTTTATTTCTTTTTTCTAAATGTATCGAGATATACTGGGACTGCATGAAAATTAAAATATACAGGGAATACTAATGAAACAACAAGCACTATCGGCCATCTTTCTCAGCGTGCTCGCCGCGCCGGCTTTTATAGCCTACGTTTAAAGCCCGGTAATACTGGGCGATACTATGATAATAGTGTAAACATATTTGTATAGAGAAAGCTCTCAAGATAAGTATTTTTTTCTAAAGGCTTGCAGGGACCGCACTGGGGTTTGTGTAGTTCAGAAGATTTAGACAGCAACGTGAAGGCAATCTTCCGGATAGAAAATGGCGTTCATTAAGTAATACCACTTTAAGTCAAAGTAGGCTAGCATTTAGCCACCAAGCTTATGTAGGGTTGTAGAATGATGTATACGGAACGATAGCGTTTGGTCGTCAATATATGCCGGATATAGACTTACTAAAAGATTTTACGGGCAGAAATTATTTAGGCTCAATGTTTGCAACGCTAGGTAATATCGATAACTGTAGTAATAGTATCTATATCAACATCCGGCTAAGTATACAAGCCCAACCTGGGCTGGCTCCCGGTTCGAAAGTTTATGCGCGTTTGGCAAGCGGGGTAGGCCCGCTTGGTAGTAGCTGTGCCTAGGGCACCGTAGTAAGGCATACGACTGGTCCAGTTTCGATAGCAGCTAGCTATTACAGTGGGGGTAAAGTTATAAACGGTATCGTAACTTTACAAGTACTGATTCGACTTCGAATAAAATAATAGCCGATCCTATATTTAGTAGCCCTATTAATAATAATTAAACCCTTGCTGCGTCGATTAAAATCGGCCGGGTTGCTAGTCAGCACATAATAGGGTCCCTTAATTTCGGTGCATCATATAGCAGCGCGCGGTACATAGCAGATTCCTCTTCATTATTTGGCCAAACTCAAAAATAAAATACTGAAAACGTATATGCGATCTACCAAGCCACGCCAACTTTCCTCACAGGAATTAGCTAAGGTTATACGAAGAGTTTAGGTAATTCGTCAGCTAAGTACAGACAAGTGAGTTTTGGTGCTGACTATAAGTTATCTAAGCGGACTGATTTGTACCTAGTCAGTGAATGGTAACATGCTACTAGTCAACAGAACAACGCAGGCAAGAAAGCTCAAGCTTCTATTAGTTCGTACGGTTTTTATAGTGTAAATAGTGATACGAAAATATATATTTCTCTAGGCCTCTGCCCCAGGTTCTAAGCCTCATGTAATTTTTTATTACGAAGTAGCGTAGTATGCTAGTTTAGCTAGGTAAACTAGCGGGATGCTCGAGATCTGGGGATGTTTATGTCTAAAAACTAGGGCTGATCGCACGTACTATAGCTATTACAATTTAGCGTTAACACGTCGAATTTAATAAGAGATTTTCTTAATAACTCACCATCGTTAAGTCTTTATCATGGGGTACCAGTACGACATGCTCCCTCAAGAAAAAGGAATAATACGTATAATAAAGTAGCCTAAATTCCAGCATATTCTTATAGCTGTATACTACGCAGTCGTATTTAAACAATATTTCTATATAAATGGAATGTCGTCTATCGTACTAGATTCCTAAAAGCTAGTTGGGTATCAAGTTTAAGTATTCGGCAACTGTATAGGCTCTTTTTTAATGGCAATACTGGCAACTGTAGTACATTTTTCTAGTCCGAGTGTGTATTCATGTTATGGCGCTCTTAGAAAGTGCGCATTATCGTCGTACAGTTTCCGAGAAAGAATCGGCTGTGTATTTATTGAGAATGTTAAGCCCCACCCCAAGTAAAACGATTAGTTTTATGCTAGATTGTGGCTAGTGTTAATTTAGAGGAAGATGTATCAGTTTTTTAGGAGTTCATTCTTTGGCTGTATGTTGAATATTTAGCTAAAGATGCGCGCACCTTAGTTAGGATAAATAGCTTATTGCCACATAGTTTTGTGTCGAAAAAATTGTTTGTAGCCTAGCATGAAAATAGATGTATCTTATTATGCTATCTATAAGTGATTGCTAATAGGTTAGCGATAGCACCAGCACGTTGGCATAGATGGCGATCAGCTTATTAATTTGTCTTAGTACAGCAAGACGATAGGTTGATTTAATAACTATTAAGCAGACTGTTTTTACTATTTACTATATAAGATGTTCTAGAAAATGTAGCATCTAGTACAGCATAGGCGAGCGTCTTTCCTAAAAAGGGTCTTTGCGTTTTAGAGTTTTAATGTCTATATATAATCAGGAATTGTAGCGTTTTTCAATAAAACTACTGAGCTTTCTTTGGCTAGAAGCTTTAAGTCAATCTTCTAGATTAGTTAAATTGTTACGCCTGAATTTGCGCTCTATTCTATGTGGAAGTATTACGTTCACCGATCTCGATTTACACTGTGAAGCAGCATCTTACTGTATCTGTGTTGACTATGATAGTGTGTTAGATCAGTGGTAAGCGATAAAGAAGCGTATGTTGTAACCATACGCTTCTTTATCGCTAGTGAGCCAGAAGTCATCCTATATACTGCGTAGAGAGACATTATCTAGCTATAGTTGTTATGTCAAAACGCGCCTGATTTTGAGCTGTAGCTGCATGATTGTATGACAAAGTATCAATCTGATAGCAGCGCGAAAGGGTCGGCTTAGAGGAGGTATCTGAGGCGACTTAAGCGACCCCCGACAATTTTTTCAAAAAATTGAAGTAAAACTGATGCGATGTTGAATAATTCTTTATTTTTTATTGCGGGGTCGTTCGAAGCTGTTAAAGCTACCAAGCTAACATTGGTAAAGATAGTTAATCAACAATTATGTTGTATCAATTTTTTTACGAGCTTCCACACTTCTGCTCTGATTGAGATAAGAATGTACTTTTTACCAAAGTACTAGGATCGAAAGCCGATTAGCTCATGGTGCTTGTATTTTGTACGTAATTCAGCCATTTTTGACACCTCTATTATGGTAGGCACCAAGCTCCCATATTATCAGGTATTTTATCAACTTACACCTTAACTCTTAAGGAGTCGCATGCCGCACGACATCACCCTCATTACTCTGATCGCAACTGGGCTGGGGCTCGCAATGATTCTTGGCTACATCGCATCGTGGCTTAGAATGCCCCCGCTGGTTGGCTACCTGCTGGCTGGCGTATTGTGTGGACCTGGAACGCCGGGTTTTGTTGGCGACTTAGCGCTTGCTAGCCAGCTTGCAGAGATTGGTGTAATGCTTCTGATGTTTGGCGTTGGTCTGCATTTCTCTCTTGATGACTTGCTTGCGGTAAAGCGTATTGCTGTGCCTGGCGCGATCGTCCAAATCGCAGTAGCGACGGCGCTCGGAATGGGAACGGCCATGTGGTGGGGATGGCCGATCGGCGTATCGCTTGTCTTCGGGTTGGCACTTTCGGTAGCTAGTACTGTTGTGTTACTGCGTGCGCTGGAGGCCCGGGGCCAGCTTGATTCAGCTAATGGTCGCATTGCAGTCGGTTGGCTAGTTGTTGAGGATTTAGTCATGGTGCTCGTGCTAGTATTGCTTCCACCATTATCCGGCCTACTTGGTGGCTCGCCGGATAGCAGCTATGTTGAGAAGATGACCCAAACGCACACCGGTACGGCACACCCTAGTCTAGGGGTTATGGTTGGCGTAACTTTTGCAAAAGTTTCTGCTTTTATTATATTAATGCTGGTGGTTGGTCGCCGCGTTTTTCCACGACTATTGTTCTTAGTAGCCCGAACTGGTTCACGTGAACTATTCACACTCTGCGTAATAGTTGCTGCAGTTGGAGTGGCGTACGGATCGGCATGTTTATTCGATGTGTCGTTCGCGCTTGGCGCATTCTTCGCTGGCATGATGATGCGTGAGTCTGAATTTAGCCATCGTGCAGCAGCTGAAACGTTGCCGTTACGCGACGCGTTCTCGGTACTATTTTTTGTATCAGTTGGCATGCTGTTTGATCCTTATGTATTAATTAAGGCGCCATTACACGTGCTTGGCGTAGTTGCAATTATTATGGTTAGCAAGACGTTAGCTGCGATGGCGCTAGTTCTTGCTTTCCGATATCCGTTAAATAGCGCGTTAACCGTTGGTGCAAGTCTTGCACAAATCGGCGAGTTCTCGTTTATTTTATCTGGACTCGGGATGTCTCTCGGCTTGTTGCCGAAAGAGGGCCAAGATTTAATACTGGCTGGTTCACTTATTTCTATTGCGTTAAATTCGTTTGTATTCGCCGCGATCGAGCCAGCACAGGCATGGATCCGGAGTCGTTCTAGCTTAGCGCGACAGATGGAATGCCGAGAGGATCCGCTAGCTGCACTACCGATAACTGTGCCGCAAGCACACCTAACTGGCCAGGTCGTGATTGTTGGTTATAGCCGTGTCGGACGTCGTATCGCGAAAATACTGGCCGCACATCAGATTTCTTATGTGGTAGCCGAACAATATCGTGATATCGTCGAGAAGTTGCGTGCCGAGCAAACACCGTCCGTATGTGGCGATGCTTCGGATCCGACGGTGCTAGTTCAAGCGCATATCGCCCGCGCTGGGATGCTTGTAGTAACATTATCAGACACTTTTAATATTAGAAAGATCGTTGATACTGCTCGAATATTAAATCCCTCTATCGAAGCTGTGTTATGTACTGATAATGATGACGAAGCTACACTACTTGAATCGGAGAAAGTTGGTACGGTGTTTGTTGGGGATAGTGAGTTAGCGCGAGGTATAACTTCTTACATATTATCTAGGATGACGGGCACTATGACTAGTAACAGTATTTTAGAAGCCGGCGCATCTAGACATTCAGAATGACAGGAGATCTGAATTTGAGTATCAGTTCAGCGTGTTTCAGAGCATTCCAATCTTAGCTAGCTATAAGCAAGGGTTATCCACAGAAACTGTGGATAACCCTGTGGTGAATCTAAATAAAATCCTAAGAAATCCAAGATTTATACCTGCATTAGTACTTTGCTACATAGCCCTTAAAGTCAATAGATATATAGCATATATATTATGATGAAAGAACCAAGCTAATAACTCATAGTCCCGTAGAGTGCATCCAGTGCAACTCATTACTAGTACTACATTACGATCTATTAAATACAGTTATATTGGACTAGTGCAGTACTCTAGAAGATATTGTAATTAATAAGACATGCTACTTATCAGACGAACCTCTCTGTAAAGAGGGCGCGCTGATCCTCAAGATTTAAGAATTTTAGTTTAATAAAATTCTTGAACAACACTACGATAAATCGATTAACCGATTTTATGTAAAAAAATAATATTTATATCAAGATTAAAATCTTGATTTTTGAGTTTCTTATGTAATAAATACTTAATCAATGCAGAACAATCTGTTGTTTATTTGATATGTAGCCGTTTTAAGCGATCCTGTATCAATGTAGACGTAGTTTATCCAATGTCTTTCTTGGAGTTTTTATTGTAGACCGATATAAACATACTGATATATTTTATCTATCTTGTAATAAACTTGTTAGAATAGCGTATTATTTTCGAGCTATGCAGTATTTTAGATGAGAGTACAGCGGAAACAAACTATGGTATCTTGTTAAGCTTTTAGCACGTCCAGCGTCTATTTAATGCATATTAATGAGCAGGTGGGCATCGTTGAATCTCACGAAGCACATCAAGCTATAACCACTCAGAAGCTTGCGTCGTGCAGTTCATTCTATTCTGCGATGCGCATTCTACCGCGCTCTCAGCGCAAAGATATATATGAGATCTATTCTTTCTGCCGTCAGGTCGACGATATCGCGGATAGTAGCGCGTCTCGCGCGAGTCGGCTAGACTCGCTCGAGAAATGGCGAATCTCAATCGCGAGCTTGTATGCAGGTAATGCTAGCCCGGCACTAGACGCACTTGCGCATGTTATACATCAGTTTTCATTACAGAAAGATGATTTTATCGCTGTGATCGACGGTATGGAGATGGATGTAACTGATGCTATCATCGCTCCGGATCGTAGTACACTGGATTTGTATTGCGATCGCGTCGCTTGTTCAGTTGGCCGTTTATTAGTGAAGATTCTCGGGATACCAGCCGACGATGGTTATCAGCTCGCAAATCATCTCGGACGAGCGCTACAGTTAACTAATATCTTGCGAGATATCGATGAGGATGCCGAGATGGGTCGCGTGTATCTTCCGCGACCTATACTCATAGGGGCTGGTATTATGAATCCCACACCTAGCGTAATCCGGGGTGCGTCAATTGATCGCGCATGTGCGTCATTAATTACCGACGCGCGCATGCACTTTGTGCAGGCTAGCGCAATTATGGCACGACATCCTCGACACATGGTTATTGCGCCTCAAATCATGGCGCACACCTATTACGCATTATTTTCTAAGTTAGTCCGCCGAGGCTTCGATGCGCCGCGTGCTAGCGTGCGTCTTTCGCGCGTGCGTCTTATGCTGACTATTGCTAGATATTGGCTGCTGTCATAATGCACATAGTAGTTGTATAATGAATTGTTGCCTTGAATCTAAATGAGTATATTACATAAATCTTTAGATCCAAACTTTAATAAAATGCTTACCCGCTTTCTATCGTTTGATGAGCGCCTTGAGCAGGTGATTCAATCAGCAATTAACGCGCTACTGGAAGCCCAACATAGCGACGGTCATTGGTTATTCGAGTTAGAGGCCGATGCGACGATCTCGTCTGAATATGTATTAATGGTTCATTATCTAGGAGAACTACCTAACTCTATTCTTGAGGAGAAAATAGGTGTTTACCTAAGACGCATTCAGGGCAAACATGGGGGCTGGCCGCTATTTCATGATGGTGATTTTGATATGAGCGCAAGCGTTAAGGCGTATTTTGCACTGAAGATGATTGGTGATCCGCTTGACGCACCACATATGAAGCACGCCCGCGATGCGATTCTAGCTCACGGCGGCGCAGCCAAAAGCAATGTGTTCACGAGGATCTTGCTTGCGCTGTATGGGATATTAGACTGGCGGGCTGTACCAATAATGCCTGTAGAAATTATGCTATTGCCTAGCTGGTTTCCATTTCATCTTTCTAAAATTTCGTACTGGGCGCGTACTGTGATCGTGCCGCTTCTCGTGCTGCAAGTTTATCAGCCACGCGCTCGCAATCCTCGAGGCATTGGTATTGATGAAATTTTTATCGGCTTGCCCAGCGACGTCGACTCCATATCAAAAGCTGCGCATCAGAGTCAAGGATGGTTTTCATTCTTCTCAACTATTGATACACTGTTACGTAAGTTTGATCCGTATTTCCCAAAAAAGTTACGACAGAATGCTATTAATGCTGCTGTGCGTTTTGTAGAAGAGCGCCTGAACGGCGAAGAGGGTCTTGGTGCGATTTTTCTAGCTATGGTTAACTCAGTGCTAATGTACGATGTACTTGGTTATCCACCAGAGCATCCCCATCGTGCGATCGCGCGCAAGTCAATCGATAAATTGCTAGTAATTCATGATGATGAGGCTTACTGTCAGCCCTGTCTTTCGCCTGTTTGGGATACTGCATTAACTGCACACGCTCTTCTGGAGACTGGTGAATCACACGCTATTGAGCACGCTGCAAAGGGGCTTGACTGGTTGCTACCTCTGCAGATCTTAGATACTCGAGGCGATTGGGTTTCACGTCGTGCAAACGTGCGGCCTGGCGGCTGGGCATTCCAGTTTTCGAACCCACACTACCCAGACGTTGACGACACGGCGGTAGTCGCAATGGCAATGGACCGCGTTGAAAAGCTACAAGTACGAAATCATTACCGTAACGCGATCGACCGGGCCTGTGAGTGGGTTATTGGTATGCAAAGCCATAATGGTGGCTGGGGCGCATTTGAAGCAGAAAATACATATCTATATCTGAATAACATCCCGTTTTCAGATCATGGATCACTGTTAGACCCACCGACTGTAGATGTGTCGGCACGATGCCTGTCAATGCTTGCACAACTATCTAGCACACCGCAGAGGCGGGCTGCGGCTTTGCGTGCTAAATGCTACCTTCTTGCCAATCAGGAGGATGATGGCAGTTGGTATGGGAGGTGGGGCATAAATTACATCTACGGCACTTGGTCTACGTTATCCGGTTTGCATGCCGCTGGCATTAAAATGGATGCATTAGCGATTTGCCGTGCGGCGCACTGGTTGCGCTCGACCCAGAATTCAGATGGTAGCTGGGGAGAAGACGGAGATAGTTATAAGATTAACTATCATGGCCATGAGCCATCGACGGGTACCGTATCACAAACTGCATGGGCACTGCTAGGGCTGATGGCAGCTGGCTGTGAACATGATGAAGCTGTCAAGCGTGGCATCGAGTACTTACTTAATACCCAGAATAACAAAGGATTATGGGATGAAGCGCTATTCACCGCAACAGGATTTCCGCGCGTCTTCTATCTACGCTATCACGGCTACTGTAAGTTTTTTCCTCTATGGGCGCTTGCTCGCTATCGCAATCTCTCCAAATCTACTACTGCAATCAATAGCGCAAATCCTTGCTCTTAAGTTTAAGGCCCAGCCCTTACCCGGCTAAAATTTAATAAAAAATAGCGTGTGGTAAATACCGACTAGGTTGTGAACTGTAATAAATAACTGAGAGCCGATGCGTTATAAATAATCATTTTTTATAGGGCAGCGCCTCTTTTAGATTGCCTTCAAGGAGAGCATATTAATATTTTTAATAGTCAACTGTTCTTGAAATTTAGTGTGTAGTTACAGAAATAGCAGATATCTTAAGATCAATTAATTATAAAACCTTTATAGGAAAGTGTTTCCTATTGTAGTTACGGTGGATGATAAGATAGACGATAGATATCGTTCTAGACGCTGAGTATCTCTACGTGCTGAAAATATACACATATAAAATATAGAGATATATCTAGTTAATAGAAATCAGCCACTCTTCTCTTAAAAAATTGCTAACTATACTATGCACTAGTAGATACCATGCAGATAAAATGCATACTATATTACATAGTATGGTGTATCCTTTTTAAGGATAGAGTGGGTGACTTACACTAAATTTAGTTTTTTGTATAAACAGTAGAGGTAATTTTTCAAAAATTCAGAAAGCAGGTTTAATATTAAAAATTAATTAATTTTTGCGCAGCGAGGTATATGTAGTAAGCAGAATAATAAGGTGAATGTTTATTAATCTAATATTAATGACCAGACTATCTCACTTTTCTATGTGCTGCATTTTCGCAGGGTTCAGGGTTTAAGGATGCCTAAATCAACGGAGACAGTCATGAAAGATAAGTATGTTTTAGCGCTGGATCAGGGCACTTCCAGCTCGCGCGCAATCGTGTTTAATCGCGCGGGCGAGGTTATATCAACTGCTCAAAAAGAATTTCGCCAGATCTACCCCAAACCCGGATGGGTTGAGCAGAATCCACAGGAAATATGGTCAACACAGGCAGGGGTTGCTGTTGAAGCTATTGTACGTGCCGGGCTGAATAGTGGGTCGATTTATGCATTAGGCATCACAAATCAGCGTGAGACAACTATTATATGGGACCGCGATACTGGGCTACCAGTTTATAACGCTATTGTCTGGCAAGATCGACGTACCGCTAATTTCTGCGATGAACTCAAGAAACGAGGACTTGAGGGTACTATTCGCGCTAAGACTGGCTTGCCAATCGATGCTTATTTCTCCGCTACGAAAATTCGATGGATTCTAGACAATGTTTCTGGCGCTAGTACGCGTGCTCAGCAGGGTAAATTTTTGTTTGGCACGGTTGATAGCTGGCTGATTTGGAATTTCACCGGTCATAATATGCACGCTACGGATGTGACCAATGCATCTCGAACGATGCTATTTAACATCCATACGTTAGACTGGGATGATGAATTACTTGCTGAACTAAAAATTCCGCGTAGTATGATGCCGCGGATCATGCCCTCTTCAGCGCTGTTCGATGCCACTAAGACTACCGTGCTTGCGTCGAGGATCCCAATTTCCGGCGTGGCAGGAGATCAGCATGCTGCGCTATTTGGACAAATGTGCACTATGCCCGGTATGGTTAAAAATACGTATGGTACAGGTTGCTTCTTAGTAATGAATACTGGTGACAGACCAATTAAGTCGCATAACAATCTTGTAACAACGATTGCATGGCAAATAAATAAAAAAATTACTTATGCGTTAGAGGGCAGTATTTTCATCGGCGGCGCTGTAGTGCAATGGCTGCGAGACGGGCTAGGAATTATTAAGAAAGCGGCTGATATCGAAGTTCTAGCTAACTCAGTACCACATAGCAATGGTGTGTTTCTAGTGCCGGCCTTTGCTGGTTTAGGTGCACCGCATTGGAATCCACACGCGCGCGGCACATTATTCGGCGCTACGCAAGGTACTAGTGCTGCGCATATTGCCCGAGCCGCATTAGATAGTATTGCTCATCAGTCGTTTGATGTGCTTAAAGCAATGGAAGCTGATGCAGGTCAGCTCATTACTGAATTACGTGTCGATGGAGGAGCAGTCAAGAACAATCTGTTAATGCAATTTCAGGCGGACCTCCTTGGCGTAGATGTAGTACGACCTTGCATATCGGAAACTACAGCGCTTGGTGCAGCCTACCTTGCGGGTTTAGCAACTGGGTACTGGGATAGTATTAATGAAGTCCATGATCAATGGCGGTTAGACCGGCGTTTTACTCCCGTACTAGAGTCAGATGAAATAGCGCAGCAGAGAACTGGTTGGCATCGTGCAGTGTCCGCTGCGATAATGTGGGCATCAGCTTGATTAGTAATAATGGAAACTATTATGAATACTAATGCGTTATTCGCTGAATTAATTGGAACTGCTTTGCTGGTATTGCTTGGTAACGGCGTTGTTGCTAATGTAATGCTGGAACGCACGAAAGGCTATAATGGCGGTTTGATCATGATCACTATAGGCTGGTCAATGGCTGTATTCGTGAGTGTTCTTTGCTCAGCTACTTATAGTGGAGCACACTTAAACCCGGTCATGTCTGTAGCGCTTGCTATTTCCGGTAAGTTTGCCTGGACTAAAGTGCCGGCATATGCGGCTGCACAAATGCTGGGTGGTATGTTTGGCGCGTTCTTAGTCTGGCTTATCTATCGTAAGCATTTTGAGTTGACAGCCTGCCCTGATACGAAGCTTGCGGTATTCTGTACTGGCTCTGCAATTCATAATGCGCTTGGAAATCTAACATCGGAGATTATTGCTACTTTTGTGCTTGTGTACGCAGTTCTGCATATGGTTGTACCGTCCGTAGGACTAGGTTCAATTAGTGCACTGCCAGTTGCATTAGTAGTACTCGGAATTGGTGTATCGCTTGGCGGAACGACCGGTTATGCTATGAATCCAGCAAGAGATCTTAGTCCACGGATTATGCATGCATTGCTGCCTATACCCGGCAAGCGTGACAGTGAATGGAGCTATGCATGGGTGCCAGTTTTTGGATCATTGGTTGGTGGCATACTGGCAGCAATGCTTTCCGTATACCAAGGATCAGTAGGGCATTTCTAGATAACTACAGTAGTTCAGATCAAAATCCTGTGCGGTACCTATGAAAGTATCGTCAGGATAATATTCCTACACATTTTATGTAATCGACTAGACTACTAACCTCAGTATATTTATAATTATTATTCTGTATAATATCTACTCACGCGTTGCATGCTGTAATTTTACATGTTACTAAATACTGTACATAGTATGTCTACCTTTTGAACGCGCGGGTGGGTAATTTATCTAGGCACGATGTTTAGACCTTTTAAATGCAAGTATCTTGACATCAAAAGTCGTGAAAGCTCTTCTTCTTAGAAGAACTGAGTTTCCTTTCCCAGTAAACTCTTTTATAAATTGAGATTTCAGTTTCTGATAGAGATATTTAGTATGTTGTGCCTCTAATATATGGATTAGTACATTTTTACTAAAAAACTGAATATTCTACGTACCTAAATGCTTTGGATAATTCTTGCGAGATAAATCTTGAAACCTATTTAAATAATAAAGAAACCACGCTGATATCAGGTCTTCTAAAATATAGGAATTAGTATAAAATAAGTATTCTCGGTGGAAACTGGGGGTATGTTACGCATAACTTACACAAGTTTTTAGGCGGATGCACAATTCATGGTCTTTAGATAACTTAAATAGTAATGTACATAAACTATTTGTAGAAAGTAATGAATATATTTAAAACAACGATTTTTATAGATATCAGACGATTACACTATCTTCTACCGTATGCAGTACAAATGTTTATAACAATTCTAAAAAATTGTATTAAATGCGTATCATACCCTCCCTCGAAAGAAGGTACGTTTAAGGCTAATTTTAAATATCTCGAGTTTCATTTTGAATTTCAAGCTAAGCTTTTATCAGAACATAATAATATGTACGACATCAGAATTTAAAACGTATACGTTTCTTTTTTGATACACTAGCAATAATATGTATACTATTCTCTTTTTAAGAGAAGCTATATAGCTTTAATATATAAAAATCTCAATAATACTTGACTATATCTTATAATACTTATTATACATTTATCTAATGTACATTTACTTATACGCTATTTATTATCCCCCTATTAAACAGCTTGCATGCCGATATCTTAATCTTAAAAAGATTAAAGAAGATTATGTAATAATATAGCATGCTTGTATTGTGATAGTGTTTTATAAAGATCTTCTGATAAAACGATAGTATGTATTATTTTTCTTTATGGAGATTTCTATTGATAGATGAGTTTTCTATTAATGCTAAAGAATATCGCCGCGCACTAAGCGCTTTTTTTACTGGTGTCACGATACTTGCAACATTACAGCCGGATGGCAGACCACGTGGATTCACTGCGAATTCGTTTACTTCAGTATCACTTGATCCACCATTAGTACTAGTTTGCATTGCGAAGCGTGCATCAAGCTATGAAGTGTTTGCTAATGCGCTATATTTCGCAGTTAGTATTCTAGCTGAGGAGCAAGAGAATATCGCAAAGCTATTTGCATCGAAAGCTGTAGATAAATTTGCACAAATAAAATGGTATACATGTTACGGGGGTAGCCCAGTAATTCAAGGCGCAGCAGCGAGTTTTAATTGTAGAATGCATAATTTTATAGATGCAGGAGACCATGGGGTTTTAATCGGTCGGGTATTAGATTTTTCATATTCTGAAGTTCCTCCCCTTTTATATTGCCGTGGCGCTTACATGAGATTTAGTCTTTCAAAAAACGTGAAGGGTATGTCTAAACAACCTTCTAACGTAAGTGCGATTCCAGAATATCCACATAAATCGATACTGATTGATATCTAAAAAAGGTACTTAAAATAAAAGATTTTATAAAAGTTAAAGAAAAGACTAAATAAATAGTTAGTTGTAGTATATTAAATAATGTAAAATTAATAGTATTAAATACTCCATAGCTTATTACATAAATTTCTATTTTATAGAGAGCTAGACTAGATAATTTACTTAGAAAAGTAGGTTAGTGTCTTACAAAGACATGCTTTATATTATATTTAAATAAAATAAATTTTTTTGTATAAAGTATAGAGCTAAATTTTAGTCTAAAAAATAAAAAATATACATGATTAATGTATAATAAAAATCTATATAACTTAGTTATAATAACAAATATTGTACATATTAATTTTTTATATAATTAAATCGGTATACTTATTTACTTTATAAGTAAGTATTTACGAGATGTAAAGTGGTTCGAACACTTGTATTCGTATAAAAAGTAGACTCTAAAATACGTTATAAAATTTTTTATAGAAAATTTATTTTCTGAAATCCCTTTATAAGGGCATTAATATATTTATATCATATTAAATATAAAGAATAAAATTTTTTTATAAAATAATTATTTAGTTAGTATATAATGTATTTATACCTATCTTATATAATATTTAAGCATTTAAATTTAAATTAATATTTAATTTGACTAATTTTTATAAAATAAATTTTATATTTTTAATTAATTTTATTTAAAATGCATATAAAAATAAATATATTATATATCTTATGTGAGAATTCTGATATAAGGTGTAAACTATACCTGGTAAGTATAAATAGTTAGTTTAGATTCTTCCTATATTATCTATATCTAATATAGATGCCCTTAAATATTAGTTTTTTATTAAACTTTTTGTCCCAATTTTCCTAAATTATCTATGGCAAATATCTTGCAAAAACTTCCCCGCGATCAAAAAGTCGGTATCGCGTTTTCCGGTGGATTAGATACTAGCGCCGCACTGCACTGGATGCATATTAAGGGTGCAATTCCTTATGCTTATACAGCTATCCTTGGTCAACCGGACGAGACTGACTACGCTGACATTCCCCGACGCGCTAGACAGTATGGAGCAGAAAACGCAAAGCTGATTGATTGTCGAGAACAGCTTGTTACAGAGGGTTTAGCCGCGTTACAGTGCGGTGCTTTCCATATTAGTACTGCTGGCGTTACCTATTTCAACACAACGCCGTTAGGCCGCGCAGTAACAGGTACAATGCTAGTAGCAGCAATGAAGGAAGATGGTGTTAACATCTGGGGCGACGGCAGCACATTTAAGGGTAATGATATTGAGCGTTTCTATCGTTATGGGTTGCTTATCAATCCAATCTTACGTATTTATAAGCCATGGCTAGACCAAGCATTCATTGATGAACTGGGTGGTCGTACTGAGATGTCTGAGTTTATGCGACAAGCAGGCTTTGATTACCGGATGTCGGCTGATAGGGCATATTCGACTGACTCAAATATTCTAGGTGCTACGCACGAAGCTAAAGACCTTGAACGGCTTGATAGTAGCATTCGAATTATTAATCCTATTATGGGGGTTGCATCGTGGTGTGATGATGTAAAAATTGCTCGTGAGGATGTAACTATTCGGTTTAAGGAAGGTTTTCCAGTGGCAATTAACAATGTCGAATTTGATAGTAGTGTAAAACTTCTTCTTGAGGCAAATCGCATCGGGGGACGGCATGGACTAGGTGTAAGTGACCAAATCGAGAACCGCATTATCGAGGCAAAGAGCCGTGGGATCTATGAAGCACCCGGACTAGCATTGCTATATAGCTCTTATGAGCGCCTAGTTACTGGTATTCATAATGAGGATACAATAGACCAGTATCGTGAAAATGGGCGCCGACTTGGTCGGTTATTGTATCAAGGTCGCTGGTTTGATCCACAGGCGATTATGCTTCGGGAAGCATCACAGCGCTGGGTTGCAAGCGCAATTACCGGTGAGGTAACAATCGAATTACGTCGCGGTAACGATTATTCAATTGTCAATACTGAGTCGCCTTATCTAACCTACAAACCTGAGCGGCTAACAATGGAAAAGAATGATTCAACGTTCTCACCGCTAGATCGTATTGGTCAGTTGACAATGCGAAATATGGATATTACTGATACTCGAGATAAGCTGCAGATCTATTTAAAAACTGGTATGCTCAGCCCAGAAAGTAAAGTCTCGCTGCCACAGTTTTATCAAAACAAAAACTAATATAATTACAGTGAAACACTAGATAATCTTACCCTAATTTTTAGGGTAAGATATGACTACCTCTTGCCATGTAAGATACCTAATTTATATTAGGGGCTAACAGTTGAATTCAATTCAACTCTTGCCACTTTCAATAAATATAGCGTTTTACGGTAGTATTATTTTCTGATATATCTAATATCAATTATTTTAATAATGCAATATATATTGCAGACATATGTTGTAGACGGTAATCATATAAATACATCAAAAGCTTTTAATACGAACCGGATTATAGGTCCTAAGCAGGAAGTATAAAACCAGTGTTTTATATAATAAAAGTAATCTCTACTTTTATCACTTATTTTATTAATGATGGTTACACATAACTGATATTAGTTTTATAAAAGTATTCAACTGCGCCCAAAAAATTTTTTGGAGCCAAATTTACCAGTTTTTAATTCTATGAATTATTTATTCTGTTGAACTCATAGTGATTAACTAGATTAAATAATAATCAGTATATAATATTACGCTTACTTTACATAGTCTGACGCTAGATATACTGCTATTGTAGATAATAAAAATATTGTCCCTAAATAAGTGAGAGCTACTAATTTTAGTAAAATATAAAAAAATATGAAGAGTTGAGATAAAACCAGTTACTGTGAGTAATTAAGAATTTATAGTTATATAACTATACTACGCTTTCCGGTGTAGAATAGTTCTTATAATTTTTTATTTACTAATTTTTCACACTATTATAAATTAACCTTTTAAGTCTTGAGGAATTTTAAATAAACAGATGTTTTTATTTATATTGTATGCTCACGTTACATGGTTATAAATTTTAAAAAATACACATAAAAAATACTAAATTTTGTTTTTAGAGGCTAGTTATCTTGGGGCGCGCGGGTATTGCTTTCCCGCGCGTTAGAATACTTAGTTGTCGTAGCGTGACGTACGGCGATTATCAGAGCGCCGGCGCGCCAACCCATGCGAATTTGGAAAACCAGCTCGGCTACTACGGTCATTAACCACGCGAGTGTCACTAGACACGCCGCGATAGCCGCCTTCTCGGCTATTACTGTTGGAGCTGTGACGAGAGTTTCCGTAATTTTTACTTATCCCCCTTCCTGGATATGTGGACGAACCTCTCCCGTGACTGTGTGACGAGTTGCTGCGCCGTATTGGTACATGTGCGGATGGTATCCGCTTTGGTTCAAATCCAGTAATTATACTAACAGGCAGAGGTGTACGTACAAATCGCTCAATCCGTTTAAGGATGCCGATTTCCGCATGATGTACAAGACTAATAGCGATCCCGCTACGCCCTGCACGCCCAGTCCGACCAATCCGATGCACGTAGTCTTCTACGAATTTTGGCAAATCGTAGTTGAATACGTGTGTAATACCAGGTATATCAATACCACGAGCAGCGACATCTGTTGCAACTAATACACGTACACGTCTTTCACGCAATGCGCGGATTGTCCGGTTACGGGCGCCTTGGGGCAAATCACCATGTAATGCAGCAGAGGCGAAGCCATCTTCAGATAGTTTAGCGGAGATCAAGTCCGCATTATTTTTTGTTGCAGTAAACACAATAGCTTGATCAAGCGCACCGTCTGCTAACAAATGTGTTAACAGACGATCCTTGTGAGCACGGTCGTCGACGTAGTGAATAGATTGTGCAATATTAGCGCGTGACTCTGGTTCATGACCGATTTCTATCCGTTTAGCATTGCTAAGAAAACGCTGGGCTAGCGAACCCACTTTACCGTCAAGCGTTGCCGAGAATAGCAGCGTCTGCCGTGTAACCGGAGTATGATTAATTATAGTCTCGATGTCTTCGATAAATCCCATGTCAAGCATCCGATCTGCCTCGTCAAGAACTAGCATCTTCAACTGGGATAGATCAATTCGATTGTGCTCGAGATGATCGATAAGCCGGCCAGGAGTAGCAACTAAGATTTCTGGGTTTTTCGCTAGAAGCATTAATTGCTGACCATAAGGGACTCCACCTAAAATACTAACTGTATGCAGTCGCCGCAAATGTTTTCCATAGGTAGTCGCAGCAGTAGTAACTTGCATTGCAAGTTCACGTGTTGGCGTAAGCACTAGAAGGGCTGGTCTAGCGATAGATTGCTCTCGGCTATGCCGCCGTCCGCCTCGATCACGATCATTGCGCTGCGCCTGATGTGTAGGATGGCTTACACGCTGACCTAACAGCCCAGCTTTTTGCAGCTTCGCAAAGCTTTCTATTGCTGGTAGCATAAACGCTGCAGTTTTTCCTGAACCAGTTGGGCTTGAGACCAGAAGATCATGGCCGGCGAGCGCGGCAGGTATCGCATACTGTTGAACGGGCATTGGTGCTTGATAGCCAACGGCAGTCAATGCAGAAACAATCTCTGGAGACAGACCCAGCGCTATAAAGCCATTGATGTATGGCGTGTTATTATTTTCTATATCGGGAGTCTGTAGAATTTCTATGGCTATAGATCCTGAAGAGTGAGGCTGCGCGATTACTGTTATATCAGGCGCAGTTGGGGGGGGGGCTAAACAGCTTACTGAAGTAGTTTGGGAATCCGTACTTTGTATCACTGATGGGTTATTGGGCACGCTCGGCGCATCTTTATCAAAAATTTTATGCGCGAGCGTGCCAAGTGATGAAGGAGAATTCGAAGTCATGACGATCCTATGAGTTTCGTACCTGTGGCACGAACCGGTCCGGAAAAATGCGAGAAGCGCCAATCGGCGGCCACAATCGTCGAATGCGATAAACGATATCTGTTTATCAGATCGAAAAGCGGGCATAGCTCACAAAATGCAAGCTGATGTTAGAACCTGTAGACACGCGAACCGCCTATCGCGGAATTGCGAACCTTGCTTGGCCTACAAGCGCACCCCAGATTTGGAAAGGGTGGGATAGAACAGTTTCTAAACGGGGATTGGAGCAGAGCGTCGCAAAACTACGCGACTTAGACGAACAATACGTCAGCCTATAAACGCGCGAAGTTTTTATTGTATTCGAATTTTCTGCGCAGTGCTAGCCGCTGCGGTAGGATACGCACTATATCTAGTAATACAAGGATAGAACACCCTAATAGATATTATTGGGTAACACCCCTCCTAGGGTATTAGTAGTTGGAAGCGTAGGGTAATCTATTTTTCAGAACATCCCGAGTGTTTACGCAGCATATTTATAGCTTGCTTAAGCGGCTTGTACAAACGTACAATACCTTACTTCGTTACACTCATTAACTAAACAATGCGTTTATTTTAAGAATTATAACTTGTTTGATCTTATCTATCATTCTTGATTTTCTGCGTATAGCCCGAGCATACCCCTAAGTTCTAGAGTTAGTTTTCCAATAAATTAAATACGAGTCGGTATGACAATAGAGGTCATAATGCCGCAAGTTTTACTTGCACTCGATACTTCGACTGACTTCTGTTCAGTCGCGATATGTTATACTCCCCATGCTACCAGTTCGCCGTGTATAATCAGCCGCCACGAGCACACTGGCTCGACCTCTAGTACGCGTGTGTTACCCGCGGTGTGCGAAGTACTCGAGGAGGCAAGGCTCACACTATCTAATTGTGTCGCAGTCGCGTTCGGTGCTGGTCCGGGCTCGTTTACCGGGCTACGCACGGCGGCGGGTGTAGCACAAGGGCTTTCATTCGGGTTGGGTATTCCAGTAGTACCGGTCAGCACGTTACTTGCCTGTGCAGAACGCGTACGTCTTTCAGATCCAGATGCTCGGCGCGTTCTTGTAGTACTTAATGCCCGGATGGGAGAGGTCTATTGGGCTGACTTTTCGTGGGATGATATACTCGAAGACTGGCGGGTATGTCGTCCCGCGACACTTACTCTATCTACGTGCATACCAGTTCCAGATGAGCCATTTACGCTTGCCGGCAATGCCTCATCCATAAGCGATATGTTGTATGTGACGAAGCAAGCGCGTGTGATTGATTGCTACGCAATGCCACACGCTCACGCGCTAGCACTGGTAGGCTGGCGTATTTTTATGGATGGCTGTGCATTGCCTGCACATCTGGCTGTGCCTGAGTATGTGCGTGATAAGGTAGCGCTGACTATCAATGAAATTGCCTCCGGGCATCTACGTTCTTAAAGATCCTAAGAAGGATGTCCAATAAGATACACAGGGTTATATGTTGAAAATGCATCTCTACCTAGAGACAATGACTGAGAGAGATCTTGATAAAGTTATAGAGATTGAGCGCGATGTATATGACTTTCCTTGGACAAGAGGTGATTTCGAAGACTCGATAAAAAGCGGTTACTTTGGGGTTTGTTTAAGGAAATTTACTGGGATGTTAGTCGGCTACTGCATACTAATGCTCGTCGTCGATGAGATGCACTTATTGAACCTATGCGTGACTCCTACTGCACAAAACCGAGGATCTGGCTTGACTTTGCTGTATGAAGTACTGCGAATCACATATGCACATCAACTCTACAGCATATTGCTCGAGGTACGTCCATCTAATTGTCGCGCTATACGCCTGTACAATCGCTTTGGCTTTATCGAGATTGGACGGCGCAAGAATTATTATGCCACACGGCATAGTGGGCGCGAGGACGCGATTGTGATGCGTTATAGCACATGTGCCACGAGACGTTAATCGCATTTTAGTTGCCGTAACAAGTTATTCTAACGAAGAGATATAATGCTCTACGCTTAAAATACGGAGTAGAATCTACCTACAGATGATAGGTAATATGTATAGTACTATATTACGCAGGCACTTTTCTAAAAACGGCATAGAGGCAAACTAATGGCGCAGCTTTATGCGATTTTAGAGGAGCTGGGTATTGCGCCCTTATGGGTGTGTCGTAATATAAAGTATACATCTATTCAAACAAGCCATAGATCAAACGATATAGAACGATTAAAAAGTAAGGCACTAGTATTAAGGAGTAGTTTAACCGAGCAAAGAGGTAAAGTATTCGAGACGTCTAAGATCATAAGAGTAACTAGAAGTATTAATACGTCCGATAAAGCTATTACCCCAGTAAAAATGTCAAGTGAGCCAAGAGGGTTGTCGAGAGCGGTTAATTTATCTAGAGTTGACTTAAATAGATTACGCCCTGCTTACCCATTGGTTCGAACTGTAAAGGATGAGCAGAGTAGCAAAGCGTCTGAATCAACGCTAGAAGCTGAGACGGGGATACAATCTCTGTTGACGTTAGGTTGGGAAGAATTGAAGGTACGGGTAGTAGGTTGTACGCTGTGTCGTCTTTGCGAGCGACGCACTAATACAGTGTTCGGAATTGGAGACGAGACAGCTGACTGGATGTTAGTCGGCGAAGCGCCGGGGGAGCTTGAAGACAAGCAAGGAAAACCATTCGTCGGGCAATCTGGCAAGTTGCTTGATAACATGTTGCATGCGTTAAAATTATCTCGTAGAAGTAATCTCTATATTACAAATGTACTGAAATGCCGCCCTCCAGGTAATCGAAACCCAGGGCTTTATGAGGTAACGCAATGCGAGGCTTATCTTAAGAGACAAGTGTTACTGCTCAAGCCAAAAGTAATTATTGCTCTTGGGAGATTCGCCGCCTTTAGCCTTCTAAAGGCTAAAGGCGGCATAACTTCGTTGCGGGGGCAAATGCATGAGTATGAAGGTGTACCAGTAATTGTCACTTATCATCCAGCGTATCTATTGCGTAGTCCAGAGGATAAGAATAAAGCATGGGATGACCTATGTTTAGCTCGTGCAGTTTATCGAAATCGCACTGTTATATATAAGCTGTAATAATTATATTGTCATCACGGTTGTGTAGCTTGATTGTCTAGTAAAAACAGGTGTAGCTACCTACTAAGTTGCTTTTCTACTATGTTATTACTGTGTTGTTTACGATACGTAGTCTAATTTGATCTATATTGTCACTTTCGCAAGTGTTATACAAGATTAATGAGCGCATGGCTTGATCACGCTAGATCTAGCGTTTAGCTAGCTTCGAACACCTTACTTTATGTACATCGATACTATAACTTTGAGGCTATCATTATATAATTATGTAGGGTGCTTTTAAAAAGTTTCTATAAACACTTACCACCATGTATGAAAGTGGTGCAGTGGACCGGTACCCAGTCCCACTGAAAGTCGAGTACTATGAAGCAATGCTTGGTTTAGGTAAGTCTTTGCATCGCTGACGGTGTTTATCCAATCTCTTTTTTGTGGTCGCAGCGCTGCGATTGCAGCGGACAATGTACAGCCGGTACCGTGCGTGCCCGTTACCCTAAGCCGGGGGCTAGATAGCCGAGTATGGCCGTCTTTCTCGATTAACCAGTCTGGACTACAGCTACCTAGAAAATGCCCCCCTTTGATTAGAACTGCTTGCGCTCCTAGCGCGTGTAGCGCATCACCTTGGCGCGTCATTTGTACTTCATCGGCAGCAAGGGGTTGGTCCAGCAGTACTGCCGCTTCATACAGGTTTGGCGTAATAATGTTTGTTAGTGGAAATAATCGCTCACGTAACACAGCTAATGCATTTGGTTCAAGCAACACGTATCCGCTAGACGAGCGTATCACAGTATCGAGTACCACGTGCGCAGGCCGATACCGCTCTATTGCATAAGCTACCGCAAGTACATTTTCTACATTCGCTAGCATGCCTATTTTAACTGCATCGATACGTAGATCGCTGAATACCGCATCCAGTTGCGAAGCAACGATGCTAGCAGCCACTGGATACATTGCTACAACACCCTGCGTGTTTTGAATGGTTAAGGCTGTAATTGCTGTAGCGCTGTACACACCTAATGCAGAAAGAGTTTTAAGATCAGCCTGTATGCCAGCCCCGCCGCTTGGATCGGATCCAGAAATTGTTAGGACATTAAAAATTATATACCCCCTAACAAAAAATACGTCAGAAATAAACGTGTTTTATCTTATGATGCTTGTTCATTATATTCCGGTGATGAGACGGTTCCTATATACAGAACGATAACTAGCTAAATCGTAAAGTCGAACTACATATGGCACTCGAATAAGTTCAGTATATCGTAAAGACTGATTTTGTTTTAAACTTGTACTGTGTTAAAAGCTATACGATAGTAGATTAGGTCTACTCTACTAGAGGGAGCGATTTTATAATTACATATACTATTGTAGTAGTTGTAAAAACCCGTTGGCTCTTCCAAAGGGAGGAGGGCGCCCTCAACCGTACCATATAGCACCTTCGGACTATGGTAAAATTGCTTTACTATAAAAGTATACCATCCTGCTGGGATGGTAAGCGCCTATACAGATTATGAGCTATAGATGGTATATATCGGGGATGACCCTTCAATCTAAGGTTGAAGCGTCATCTAGCCGGTCGATAAATGATACAAACCAGTTGTGGGTATGCCTTACCCATTAACATCACCCATCACACTACCTTCAGATAATCAGTAAAATTCTAGTTATCTATGATAAAGCGACTTGTTTACTATCACCCTGCCCGAGGTAGCATAATAGTTAGCCTAAAAACTGTCTTTGCAGACGCTCAACTAGCTGCATAAGCCCGAAATAGAGACGTTTACTAGTCAATATAACTAGATAGCAATAGCATACGCTTTGACCGTATTATCTAAAAAAGTCATACACTGTATAACTACAGTAGCGTAAAGAATTTTTTTTACATTTGATATTGAAACGGATTTTATATTAGCAGCTTTAGTAGAGCTCATCTTGTAATATGTAATTGCCTAATATTATTTATATGCGCGACTTTGTGATGCGGCACTATGATAAATTCAGACTAGCAATAGCGAGCTTTGATATGCCGTAATAGTTAGTTCGTAGCGATATTAAATAACCTAATTTATGCCTCGCCCCCTCTTCGCCACAATTCATACCGCAGCGCTTTCAAACAATCTTGCTATTGCAAGACGCTTCGCCCCGAAATCCAAGATCTGGGCGGTTGTTAAGGCTAATGCTTACGGTCACGGTTTAGAGCGAGTATTTACTGGCTTACATTCCGCGGATGGTTTTGGTTTACTTGATCTCGAAGAGGCAGTTAAGTTGCGTGAACTAGGCTGGTCTGGTCCAATTTTGTTATTAGAGGGGGGGGGGCGCTTAACTGATATTGAAATAATTGACCGCTACAGTCTAGCAACTACTGTACATTGCGATGAACAGTTGCGAATGCTAGAAGTAGCGCGTCTCTCTAGGCCAGTCAATATTCAATTAAAGATGAATAGTGGTATGAACCGGCTTGGATATGCGGCCGGAAAGTATTATGCTGCATGGAAACGCGCAAGAGCGTGTAGTGGAATTGGGCAGATCACTCTAATGACTCATTTTTCGAATGCCGAGGGTGAGGGTGGCATTCAGCACCAATTAGAAATATTTGAGCATAGTGCTAATAGCATTGTGGGCGCGCGCAGCCTTTCGAACTCGGCTGCGACTCTATGGCATCCACATTCACATTTTGACTGGGTGCGGCCTGGCATTATGTTGTATGGCGCATCGCCATCAGGCATTTTAGGTGCAATACAAGGTTTAGGGCTAAAGCCAGCGATGACGTTGAGTTCGAAATTGATTGCTGTGCAGACGGTTGAACCCGGGGAGGGGGTAGGCTACGGTTCGATTTTTAGAGCACAACAGCGCATGCGTATTGGCATTGTAGCGTGCGGCTACGCAGATGGCTACCCACGTTGTGCACCCGAGGGTACGCCGATTTTAGTCGATGGAGTTCGTACACGGGTTGTGGGTCGAGTGTCAATGGACATGTTGACCGTGGATCTATCTTTGTGTCCTAGCGCATCTATTGGTAGCTTAGTGGAGCTATGGGGAAGCAACATACCAATAGATGATGTCGCAGTAGTATGCGGAACAGTCGGTTATGAATTGATGTGCGCGCTCGCGCAACGCGTGCCAGTACGCACTGAATAATGCGGAGTAAGCCGAATGGCAAAAATAAAGCCCGTTTTCGTTTGTAATGACTATAAAGCACACTTACAAAAGTGTGCAGGGCTAGTGCTTATCTTGTCACAACTGGAATACCTTAGCCGAGTCCGTTGCCTTGACTAATAGTAGATGCCTAGTCGTTACCCGGAACGAACCAGTGCGTAAGCCTGCCGATATCAAAGCATTGGGTGTACTACGCTACTCGACCGGGATAAGAGAGTTTGATCGTGTTCTGGGTGGTGATCTAGTCGCTATAGCGTAGTGCTAATTGGTGGTGATCCTGATATTGGAAAGTTGACATTATTGCTTCAGGCACTTTCTGAGGTTGCGCATGATCGGCGGGCGCTATATATAAGCGGTGGGGAATCTAGCGATCAAATCGCTTTGTCCGCACAGCGGCCTGGTCTACTTGACGAACATCTTAACCAAGCTAGTGAGTTATAACTATTGGCAGAGATTCAACTGCAGAAGTTACAAGTATCTATTGATACTATCAAGCTAGACATTGCCGCCGCCGATTTGATTCGGGCCATCTATTCAGATGCGCTAAGTTCAGCCTCGGGATCTATAGCACAGGTGCGTGAGTGTGCTGTGCAACTGATGCGGATCGCCCAGCAATCTAGCATGACCATTATAATGGTTGGTTATGTGACGAAGGAGAGCGTACTTTCTGGCCCCCGATTACTTAAGTACATTGTAGACACAGTGCTATATTTCGAAGGCGATACCTATTCGTCGTTTCGGCTAGTTCGGGCGTTTAAGAACTGCTTTGGCGCGGCTGATGAACCTGGTATATTCGAAATGACAGAGCACGGTCTACGTAGTGTTGCCAATCCATCGGCTTTATTCTTATCGCAGCACAAGTATACGGTTCCAGGTTCGTGTGTACTGGTTACGTAAGAAGGATCGAGGCTATTACTTGTAGAAGTACAAGCGCTAGTAGATACGGCGCAGATACTGAACCCGCGTCGACTAACTGTAGATTTAGACAAAATCGACTGGCGATGATGCTGGCGGTACTTCACCGACACTCAGGTATCGCATGTTTCGATCAAGATGTCTTCCTAAATGCTGTTGGTGGCGTAAAAATCGCCGGAGCTAGCAGCAGATTTGACTGTGTTGCTTGCAATTCAGTTATCAATATATAAAAAACCTTTGCCCTATAAGTTAATTATGTTTAGTGAAGTTGGTCTAGATGGTGATATCTGCCCCTGTTCCCGAGTCTCAGTGCGCTTAAGAGAGGCGATAAAGCTAAGCTTCTCTGTAGCGCTAGTTCCTAAAGCTAATACACCCCAGATACCAATAGATAGCAATCATGTGATTGCCGTTAATTGTATTGAGCAGGCGATTGAAGAAGTTAAAGCTTTATGTGAATAGTTTCATCCCGAAATGCATCGCTCGAACGTTATCTTAACACACAGGATATAGGTACATGGGGCCTAATAACTAGGCATATGATTATAGATTTTAGATTCCAACTATACTAACCGCATACCTGTTAATAGGAATCTAGCATCGCGTGTAGTTTAGCTATTGGAGGGTGGCACATAGCCAGACACGACGTCTGATCCCTCACCAAATAAAAATTTTTCAGTTTGTTTTAAAAGATATTGGCGTGCGCTTTGATCAAGCATATTCAGGCGATTTTCATTGATCAGCATCGTTTGCTGTTTGAGCCAAGCCTGCCATATTTCCTTTGAGATGCATCTAAAGATGCGTTTACCAATCTCGCCGGGTAATGGAGGAAACTCTAATCCCACTGCTTCTTTACCAAGTTTTACGCAGTAAACCATTCGAGTCATTAAACTTCTCCTGTGATATTGAGGGGTAGAGCCGGTTGCATGAACGGCGCCGGTTTTCAGGTGTATTATTAATCCGTTGTCTTTATAAGACCCTGTTTAAGGAACCAGTGTTCAACCCAGGTTGTCAGTGCGAAAATGTGAGATAAGCTACTTGCTTGGGCACGTTGCTCAATGCGTTTAAGCGGGCGCCCCTCGTCGCCAATGCCCCGCGCCTCTAGTACTACGGTTAGGCATGTCATCTCGCCGATTCGTTCCTGTGGGTACGTTGTATAGCGCTGAGCATCCGAATAACATACCATCATGCTCGATCATTGAGAAGTGGCTAATTCATGTAATCTTTCTAGATTCTTGTATGAGATTATTGAGCTAATCTTATTATGCAAAAATAGTTATAGAAGCGTTTATCTAACTGTCGGCTAGTAAAAAGTCATTGCTCTCTTTGTCACGGCTAGCATGATAGTTTTTTGAAATCATGCTGGAATTATAATGTAGCTACATAGCTAATGTTAGCAAAAATCGCATGTAGATCCTTAGTTAGTAACTATACTGAATCCGCCTATCGATCTCTGCCTGTTGATTATCATGCTGAGGCTTGGCTTGTACCATCGCGAATAATTATGCGCTTCTCATTGTATTAAAGATTTTTAGTCTAGCATTACATGCTGCGATGAGATTACTTCTATGATTAGGCTCATATTAAGATATGATTGTTAGTAAAGAAAGTAGTTTAAAATATACCATTTAATTATTTAAAGTGTGCCTGTTACTAGAACATAGGCTAGACGCAAGTAATATTTAACTTATCAGTTATACGTAACTGAGTCGTATTGCATATTGGCGACAGGGTATCGCCTTACTAAAAAGCTAAGATATGCTATGCATCGAAATAGTAGACTTAAGGTTTGTTTTGATAAACAACTTATTGTTTGCTTCTTAAGCTTCTATTGCGAGCTTTAAGATAGTCGTCCTCGACGAGATAATAAGCACAACCTAAATATTAATTTTCTTGGTTATCTAAACCATATCTTTCCTCAGCGCGATATCCCAGGCTAATTGTTAATTAGCAGATTAACACGATAATGCATAGCATATCAATAAGCCTGTCGTCAAGATAAGCAGGCACTGGCATCTGATAAAATCCGTTACTAGCTAGATGCATAATTAAGGAACGCTCAACTTTATTGACCGAGGCATAACTTATGTAACGCGCATTATTAATGCGGTAGACGAACTATGTCGTATATTCTGGTATTTTAATAAATCAGAGAAATTCTGAAATTTTATTACAAACAATATTTAAACAGAGTTTGAGTGCAGTGAGCGTTCTAGAATGCTTAGCTTAGTCTTTCGGCTCTTTTATTCAAACTGCCGTGAGCTGTACTCGCGGCGCGCTTTTATCTCTTTTCTTATGATTGAGCTATTTTACTCGAACCGTTATGAAGTGCTTACCATGGCACTGTTTAACGACCTAGAACGCATCGGTAGCGACGTGTGGAAGCCGCAGACGATTATTATACCCAATGTAGCAATACGCCGCCGGATTGAATTAGATTACGCTGATCGGTTTGGCGTGTGCGCAAACATAGAATTTTGCTATCTCTATCAATGGTTGTGGTCGCAAATATCGCGCGTTAAAATAATAAATGCGCCGCGAGAGTCACCATTTGTACCGGAACGCCTTGTGTGGAGGCTGTATAAGCTGCTCTTTCAGCGCAGCAGAATGCACGATGGAAATAGCCCAGCACCGTTGGTGCGACTAGATCCATATTTAGCTTTGGCGGATCCTGTGATGATGTTTGATCTAGCGCGCCGAATGTCTTTTATTTTTAATCATTATATGACCTATCGCCCACGATGGCTTGCCCAGTGGCAAGCCGGCGAGTCAATTTTTTCGCTAAGCTGTCAGCCGGACAGCATACATCAGATAACCAATGGGACTATAATACAACGCGCTGATGAAGCTTGGCAAGCACAATTGTGGCGCGACGTTCTACAAGAATTATCCGGCGGCTGCGATGCTAGTACTGATGTGTTTGAATGGGTGTCACCGCCTGCGTGCCGCTTTCTAGAGATTGCATCGCAATTAAATATAGACGATATCGCGAACGCGGGTTACCCGGCGCAGGTCAGCGTATTCGCTCTGCCGATAATGCCCCCACTACATGTGCAATTACTGCGCGTGTTATCGCGCTGGATTGACGTGCGGATCTATGCACTTAATCCATGTCGAGAGTATAGCGTAGTTTCTGTTAATAAACGATATACTAATACGTTAGATTCAGCAGAGCAACTCGAATACCCGATAACCGGGCACCCTCTATTAGCCGAGTGGGGGCGGCAGACACAAGAGCAACTCGCTTTGCTTCATGAGCACATCGATGGTGCTATGGTAAGCGAGAATAGTAAATTTGTGGAGGCTCCAGCTCACAGCTGGCTAGCCATCCTACAGAATTCTATCTTGTCACTTAAGCATCGGGCATTACCGTCTCTACCACCTACGCTAAACGGTATTGAGGTACATATCTGTTATAGCCTAATGCGGCAGTTTGAGGTACTCCATGATCGGCTGCTGGCTGAATTTAATTTGGACCCCAATTTAACGCCGGCTGACATTCTTATCGTGGTACCCGACCTGATTATAGCTGCGCCTATTGTCAACGCAGTATTCGGCACAGTTCCACTAAATGACCCATGTCGAATCCCATATTGTATCACTGGTTTACCTCTGTCCCAAACTAATACGCTCACGCGCACGCTACTAGATTGGTTAACCCTAGGTGATCGCGCTGTTAATGCATCTTCGTTAATAGAATGGCTACGCGTAGATGAAATTTCAACGCGGTATGACATCGATTTAGTAGCACTGGAGACTGTACAGAGATGGCTAAAGGACGCCGGTGCGCGCCGGTCATTCTTGCCTCATGAGCACCAAGATTTTAACTTGCCTCAAGATCGTCATACATTTTATGACGCCTTGATGCGATTATTTCTTGGCTATGCAATGCCAGATAACGCCCAACCCATAGGGGGCTGGCTGCCAGTAGCGGCGCCTATCGGCGCTGATGCTATATTGCTCGGGCGGCTAGCACAATTTGTTGATGATCTTGATGCATTTGCTCTCATATGTGCAACACCGAAGACGGTTACACAATGGCGTGATGTGCTCAATAGCGCCCTCGAGCAATTTTTTGGTTCTCGTAATTCTAATTCGGATTCATTGAGTAGACTATCTGCTGTACTCAATACCCTTTTCGTACAAATAGAATTAGATGCGCCCCATACGCTGTTGCCTGCTTCTGTTTTGCGTGCGGCGTTATTGTCCGCTATTCATGATCCCACCCAGGGTGGAGTCCCATCTGGGGCTGTAACTGTATCGTCATTATCTAGCCTACGCAGCATATCATTTCGTATCATCTGTATAGCGGGCGTTGATAACGGTGTGCTACCTATACGCGCTCGCCCGGATGAGTTTGATCTGATGGCTTTTTTTGAACAACCTGGTGACTGGAAGCGTCGTGATAATGAACGTAACTTGTTCCTAGAGCTTATATTAGCAGCACGCGACACCGTACTGATTAGTTATACCGGCCGCAATATTTGCGATAATAGCGAGCTTCCTCCCTCAGTGCTATTGACTGAGTTGCTTGATTATCTTGCTTCTCTGAAGTCTGGTGAAGTTTCAAGCACTGATGAAATTGCATTAGCGCGTCGTAGTTTTATTATCGAACATCCGCTGCAATCGTTCTCACTATTGTATTTAAAAGAGCCTCTATTGACTTACGATCCGGATCGCTCGAAAACGGCTACAGCGCTTGCGGATCCCATGCCACAGATTCAGACGGACACCATGGCATTATTTTTTAGCTCTGCGCTGCCTCCTGATGTGCGTGAGATGATAAATTTAGAAGAATTAACGAGATTTTGGCGCCACCCGCACAGTTCATTGTTGCGTGAACGACTAGGAATCGTTCTCCATCGCGCAGAGACGAAACTGCTCGATACCGAGCCGTATGCGTTTAGCTATGTGGCACGCGATGCGCTTGCTAAACGAATTTTACCATTGCTAATCGAATCATCAGCATACCTTGAGCAAGCATATGAGATCGCGAGCACAATTCCAGGATTACCTAGAGGTGCAGTCGGGCGCGTGATAAAAGAGCGTGAGGTCATAGCATTAAGCAAGCTAGCCGATAAAATCCGAGAGTGTTCTGGAGCTGGTCTTAAATCTGTTGAATTCTCAATCCGCGTTGCCCCGAACTGGCCTAAGGAGCTCAGATCTGTATCAGAGTTGCTAGATCGAATGCCAGCATGGAGTAGAACAGTATTGTTGCCCTCAATATTGACTGGCACGCTAGATGGTGCAACACGTAATAAATTAGTTCTCTATCGTTATGCTAGGCCAACGGGCCGTGATTACCTTGATACATGGCTACGTCATCTATTCTGGTGTGCTGAAAGTCCAAAAGCATCTCGCCAAACACTATGGATCGGCTGCGATACACATTTCATGTTTACAACGCCCCAAAATCCTCACATATATTTGGGTGAGTTATGTGCTCTATATCGAGCTGGGTTACGTGTACCATTGCGTTTTTTTCCAAAAAGTGGGTGGTTATTCGTATCGAAAGGCGCATCGGCTGGCTATAACGCGTGGTCAAATGACCGTACAGGCGGCGAGCATACTGATCCGGCAATTCAGCTCGCCTTTCGTGGCACATCGATGTTACTAGATGATACTTCGATCGCTATTTCTAAAACGGTATTTGAACCACTGCTTGCACACCTGCAGCCCACAGAAGAAACCTCATGACTTTCAATGCGCCTGAACTTGACGTTTTTACCTGTGCACTCGATGGGGTGACTCAGATCGAGGCCTCTGCTGGTACCGGGAAAACCTGGAATATCTGTGCACTTTATATTCGTCTGTTACTCGAAAAAAACTTGAAAACGGATCAGATCTTGGTTGTAACTTTTACGAAATCGGCTACTGCGGAGCTGCACGAGAGAATCAGATCACGCTTAATACAGCTTGAAAAATCGCTCAAGATAGGTGATCCATTTTCAATTGAGCTTATCCAACGTATCGTCGATTCTAAAACATCGGAAGTAGCTACACAATATGCACTAAAACAAATCCGGCGTGCGCTGAATAGCTTCGATCAGGCTGCGATCTATACAATTCATTCATTCTGCCAACGTGCGCTGCAAGAACTTCCATTTGCAGCTGCGATGCCGTACACACTTGATATCGAAGTTGACGATACTGCACTAAAATTTGATATCGCTGTGCAGTTTTGGCGTGAGCATGTCGAAACGGCAGCGGCATCCTCAACAGGTTTTGCACGCTGGCTTATTTCTCATAACGTTGGGCCTGAAGTTTTACAGGCACTGCTCGTGCAACGCCTGAAAAAGCCACTGGCTAAACTCGTATGGACTGACCCGGTGTATGATGAAATAGTTGATATGACGATTGATCATTTTGAGTATGCCGATAATCTATGGCGCGCAAAGCGAGATCAAATCGCACAGCACTTCATTGATTCTTCAGATCAACTAAACCAGCGCACACATAAACCAGCTCAGATACAAACCGCATTAGCCGCATGGGAGCAATTTTTTGGATGCGGAGATCGCTATGCGCCTATTCCAAAAGACGCTCTAAAATTGACTTCGTTTTCACTGATCGCTGCTACTAAGGTTAAATGTAAACCACCTGTGCACGAGTTCTCAGACTGTGCGAACGCGTTAGTTTCTGCGCTCTATGCAGAGCATGCAGCGCATCTGAGTCTTTGGTTTTCCCTCGTTCGGGAGTGGTTGCTTGTTGGTCCATCGACTATCGCTAAGCGAAAGCGTGCGATGCGAGCTATGTCGTTTGATGATTTACTATCTAATCTATATTATTCGATTCATGCACATAAGTGGCTAGTTGACGTTTTGCGTGAGCACTATCCCGCAGCATTAATCGATGAATTCCAGGACACAGATCCACTGCAATTTGAAATCTTTAAAAAGATTTTTGTCCCGAAAGGTCCACTATTTCTCGTTGGTGATCCTAAGCAGGCGATCTATAGTTTTAGAGGCGCCGACTTGTATACGTACCTAAATGCCCGTATTCATACTAATGCTCGCTACACATTAGCTATTAATCAACGATCTGATGCGATGATAATTGCTGCATGCAATCGTTTGTTTAGTTATAACTCGCGCGCTTTTGTGCTCAATGAACTCAATTACTATCCTGTGCGTTCCGGGAACACGCGGCATCCAAAATTTTGGGATCGTTATGATCCGCTTTGCACAAGTAATAGTAGTAGAGCGGCTCTAAGAGTATGGTGGCTACCAGATTATCCGCTGCTTAATAAGCGTGACGCTCAATATGTGGCCGCTGAAGCGTGTGCAGAAGAGATTACGCGTCTAATACGCGATGCGCAACTTGGAAATACAGTAATAGGAACCAAGTCTCTGGCTCCCTCAGATATCGCCGTACTCGTGCAGACTCATCGGCAGGGTATTTTAATAAAACGGGTATTTCGTGAATTTAGCATAGGTAGTGTGGAACTTACCCAAGTCTCAGTGTTTCAGTCAATCGACGCTGAAAACTTCGAACGTATTTTTTTAGCGATTAATACACCATATGACTTGCAACGCCTACGGGCAGCTTTGGCCACAGACTGGATTGGCTTGAAGGCCACAACATTATGGGATATGAAGCAAGCTGAATCAGCTATGACAGAAGCCGAGCAACACAATTCTACACACTCGGATATAGACTTAGCAGCATGGGTAGAGCGGTTTTCCAGATATCATCGGTTTTGGCGGGAGCACGGCTTTGCACCGATGTGGCGTATTATGCTGCGCGAATTACACATCACAATACGCTTAGCAAAAGTAGGCGATAGTGAACGCAGGATAACTGATATGAATCATTTAGCCGAACTGATTCAGTCACGCGATAGCGAACATCCTGGTATCGTTCCAACCTTGTGCTGGCTAAGCGCCCAACGCGCGGATCCGAGTATAAGTTCGAATACACAATTACGTCTCGAAACAGATCGAGATCTCGTCCAGATTGTCACGATTCATAAGTCTAAAGGGCTTGAGTATCCCGTGGTATTTTGCCCATTTCTTAATGATGGTATATTGCATATAAAACCTCCGTATAGGGTATCATCGACAGCACATGAGTACCATTGTGATAATGGATTTTCTACCTTGCACTTTGGTTGCGACGCTAAAGAAACGCAGAAAATCAATCGAAGTATAGCTTGTGAACAAGCTGCGGAGCGTGTGAGGCTAATCTACGTCGCGATTACGCGTGCAGTGTATCGGTGCTATCTTGTTGCAGGAATTTATACGAGCGGTGTTCATAGAACAACAAAAGAGTCACGCCAGAGTATTCTGAACTGGCTCGTTGCTGGTGGATCAATGAATTTCAATGCATGGCTAGATAAGCCGCTTGAGGCTGCCGTATTAGCGGAGTGTTGGCAAGCATTATCGAGCGATAAATCTGCTGGAATCGTTCTTCTGCCTCTACCAACCGTAATCCGTCGCGATCGGCTGTTGCCTCTAATGAATATACCGAAAGTAGTAGTGCATACACGCCTTCTAGCGCGTCGTCTCCTTGAAACTTGGCGGATTGCAAGTTTCAGCTCACTCGCCATGACACGACAGAGATTATTACCCGATATTGACGATATGTTACACGTGGGGGCCAATCATGATGATAGTATTGCCCAGGTTGATGAGCCAGAAATTATATCAGAGTTAATTACGATGCCAGGTAGTGACATAACTAGGCTATGTACCGACGACATTCTATATTTCCCCCGAGGGCCTGCTGCTGGAAATTGTCTCCATCGACTAATGGAGCTTGCCAATCTGCACGATCCTTCAGACTGGCCAACTGCTATTATGCGCGCACTTATCGAGTATCCAGTAAATTCACCTACTTTAAGTAGGTTTCAGCTTACCGCCATGATGAAGCGCCTATTGTGGAATGTTACACATACTCAGCTCGAAACAGACTTCATGCTCGGCATGCTAGATCCGTCACGTCGTTTAACTGAACTTGAATTCGTTTTCCCAGTTACAGAGCTTGATATGCACCAGTTTTCAATAATGCTCGAAGAGCATGGCATCGCCGGAGTGACCCTTAACTATGGTATATTGCGCGGCTACCTGAAGGGATTCATTGATTCTGTGGTTGAATTCCGCAGCCGGTTCTGGATTATTGATTGGAAATCAAATTATATTGGTAACTCGCCGAATGCCTATCGTACGCATGTACTATCATCCTTTATGGATACGCATGCATATCGACTACAAGCATTAATTTATACGATTGCGCTGCACCGATATTTACAGGTACGAGTGACGGATTACCACTACGAAACCCATTTCGGCGGAAATTTGTATCTCTTCCTAAGAGGCGTTCGCCCGGATTGGCCTGACACCGGAATCGTCCGATTTAGACCGACTCTTGCTACTGTCAAGGCATTTAATACATTTTTTTCAGAAAAAAATGGCGATGTTTAATTTTAGGTTAGCTCAACCATATACGGCTTTCTAGAAATGTCAGTGATATCTGACAGCAGACTATCTCGGGTATTTTCTCAACGAACCGCTGCTCTTGCCAAGAGCGTTGGAGCAACTTACGGCGATGCGTGTACTGCCGAGGCTGCTGCCTCGATGCTTAGCCAAGCGCTTATGAACGGGCATGTCTGTATAGAATTGATAGCGCTGGCACAGAAATTTGGGCAACCGCTCGAAACAATCCGTACGTCATTGATCGAAAGCGGGGTTGCTATATGCATTAATGATAATGACCCGTCACCCTGTTTACCACTAGTTATTGATAGCGATAATCGACTATATTTCGGGCGTTACTACGAATTCGAGCGTGGACTCGCTAATGCACTAAGTACACGTGCACGATCAGTATTTTATACTACGTCTTCTAACGACTCTCAGCGATGGCGCAATATACTATCTCGTTATTTCGGAGAAACAAGTGATAGTAATCTCGACTGGCAGCGCGTTGCGGCTGCTATCGCGTGCTCTGGGCGGCTAACAATCATTAATGGAGGGCCGGGCACAGGCAAAACAACTACAATTCTTGGCATACTAGCGTGTTTACTCTATGATCGGCCGAGTTTGCGTATCGCGTTGGCAGCACCTACTGGAAAAGCAGCGCAGCATATGCTAAAGGCATTAGCAGCTCATAAAGAGCGATTAGATAAAAATATCGCGGCTCGGTTACCGATTGAATCTTATACGCTGCATCGGTTGCTTGGAAGCGCACCAGATAGAAGTTTCCGTTACCATCATCGTAACCCTTTGCCGTACGATGTAATCGTTATCGACGAGGCATCAATGATTGACATAGCGCTGTCGAGTCGGTTAGTGGATGCTGTTGCGCCAGGTGCTCGTTTAATCTTATTGGGTGACAAAGACCAATTAGCTGCGGTCGATGCAGGAGCAGTATTCGCTGAACTAAATGCTTATCCATGTTATATGGGGGAACGCTCTAAGCGTATTGCACAGATGGTTGGCTGCACTGCTGACACATTGAGAAACACGTTCTCAGAATATGTTCGCCGTAGTCTGCGTGCGTCTGTTGATAGACAAAAAAAATGGAATCTACCATCTGACCTATTAAATCCCCCCATCTCAAAAACTATACCTTCTAAAGAGAGAGATGTATTTAGTGATAACAATTTATCGGATGGGGTAGGCGCCCGTAAGCTAGTGCAAAATGGTACAGCAAGATCAAAGGTCTACAAACAATCGCCGGCGCTCTCTAATTGCGTTGTCTGGTTACAAACTAATTATCGGTTCAATATTAACTCTCCTATTGGACGGCTATCTAGCGCAATCCGAGAGGGTTTATCTAAAGATGCACTCGATATACTTAATACGGAAGATGCCCGCTCAGATATATATTTCATCGAAGATAGGGGGCCGATACTTAGCTGCACAGCGCGCGAATATATTATGCAGCGTTTCTCGCGCTATATCGATTTGTTAGCGGGGATATTGCAGAAGCGAGAGCCAGAGGCTGGGGAACTATTTGATGCACTCAACACATTTCGTGTGCTATGCGCAGTACGGGCAGGCCCGTATGGTGTTAATGCCTTAAACGACTGGATTACTATGCAACTACTTCGTCTTGCCCGCTTGCCTATTTCATCGGTTACTAGATGGTTTACAGGCCGGCCGATTATTGTTACGCGCAATAACTATGCACTTGGTTTGTTTAATGGAGATATCGGTGTTGCTCTTCCATCTTCGAACGGCACACTTCAAGTGGTTTTTGAGCGGGGCGATGGAAGGCATCGGAGTATATCTCCCGGAATGCTGTCGTCGTATGATACGGCATTTGCTCTCACAGTCCATAAATCACAAGGCTCAGAATTTGAGCGGGCTGCGCTAGTGCTGCCACCTACATTTAGTCAAACTGTGTCGCGTGAATTAATTTATACGGCCGTAACACGCGCGAGAGCTCAAATTACAATTATCGGCACGCGCCCTGTTATAGAGCAGGCGATTAACACACCGACACATCGCGATACCGGACTATCAGCGCGTTTACGGTACGTAGCTGCAATAAGGTAATAAGCCTATTGAGTTAATTGTATTAGTAGATTACCAGAAAAACATTAACAAAACTGTGCTTTGTAATAAGCACATTTTATAAGAAGCTTAAAAAGAAATTAATCAAAAAATAAAAACAGTAAGAAATGGCACTTTAATACTAGCCTAAAAATTATGATTTTATCGCAATGCGCGCTGATCTAGATTAGCTCAACAGAAAAGATGTGCGTGGAGTAAGTCATGTTATCTGAATTACATACTATAGTATGTAGGGGAAATAGCGGTGCGATAACAGGTGTATATCGCTTTATAGGGTAATTAAGCTTATATTAGTAACTAGAGCGATCTAATATAATGATGGCAGAGCTTCTGCAATAAGCTCTGCCATCAGGTTATCCTGCTGCTTCTTAGGTTAAAGATAGATTTATCAATCTACTTGTTGAGCTTAGTACTAATAGTATCCTATCGTACCCGAAGGTGTTGCTTATACAGGTTAGTATTATGCTATAGGGTAATATAGTTTATTCGCCACTTTGTGAACTTGCTTCTGAGAAAGCCGACGGAAAAACAAGCCTAACTAAATTTGAAATTTAGTTCTTTCATTGTCTTAATTTCTGATTTGATACGAGTAATTATACAAACAAAGTGTTTCAAGACCATCTATAGTAGACTACTGTTTATGGTAAATCTCAGAACCCGAGTTCTTAAATTCAATTGATTTAACTTCCATGCCCTTGCGCAATGCTTCCATTTCATCAATACCCTGATTCTCTGCAAAATCTCTCACATCTTGCGTAATTTTCATTGAACAGAAGTGTGGACCACACATTGAGCAAAAGTGCGCAACTTTAGCGGAATCCTTAGGTAGCGTTTCGTCATGAAATCTTTGTGCTTTTTCTGGGTCGAGCCCGAGGTTAAACTGATCCTTCCAGCGGAACTCAAAGCGAGCTCTCGATAATGCATTGTCGCGCAATTGCGCGCCGGGATGTCCCTTCGCAAGATCGGCAGCATGCGCAGCTAACTTATAAGTGATAATACCCTCCTTAACATCATTTTTATTCGGTAGTCCTAAGTGTTCTTTTGGCGTCACATAACATAGCATTGCTGTTCCAAACCAGCCAATCATCGCTGCCCCAATACCCGAGGTAATATGGTCGTAGCCTGGTGCAATATCAGTTGTTAACGGTCCGAGCGTATAGAATGGTGCTTCGTTGCACCATTCCATCTGTAAGTCTATATTTTCCTTAATCAACTGCATTGGTACATGCCCAGGACCTTCGATCATTGTTTGTACATCGTGCTTCCAGGCAATCCGTGTTAGCTCACCTAACGTCTTAAGCTCAGAAAGCTGAGCTTCATCGTTTGCATCGTAGATTGAGCCTGGCCGTAATCCATCACCTAGTGAGAAGCTTACATCATATGACTTCATAATCTCGCAGATGTCTTCAAAATGTTCGTACAAAAAGCTTTCACGGTGATGAGAAAGACACCACTTAGCCATGATCGAACCCCCGCGAGAAACGATTCCTGTCATCCGATGGGCAGTCATCGGTACATAGCGCAGCAGCACACCAGCATGTATCGTAAAGTAGTCTACACCCTGTTCTGCCTGTTCAATCAGCGTATCTCTAAAAATTTCCCAGGTTAGATCTTCAGCCTTACCGCGAACTTTTTCTAACGCTTGGTAGATCGGTACAGTACCGATGGGTACTGTACTATTACGGATAATCCACTCGCGCGTTTCATGAATGTTTTTACCGGTAGATAAGTCCATAACGGTGTCCCCGCCCCAGCGGATCGCCCATATCATCTTATCAACTTCCTCTCCTATAGATGACGTGACGGCTGAGTTACCAATATTAGCATTAATCTTCACTAAAAAGTTTCGGCCGATGATCATCGGCTCAGATT
Organism: Candidatus Vallotiella sp. (ex Adelges kitamiensis); assembly: GCF_020342435.1. GTDB lineage: Bacteria > Pseudomonadota > Gammaproteobacteria > Burkholderiales > Burkholderiaceae > Mycetohabitans. The sequence goes on along the minus strand of NZ_CP080505.1, from coordinate 23,410 downwards.
CTGGGTGATTAACATTAGCTGGAATAATCGCACGACCACTTGCGACTTCTTGACGTACAAATTCTGGGGTAATTCCACAAACCTGATCGATATTAGACACTGTCATACCAAACGCTTTACCACAGTGCTGCCGTCCCATTAGATCGGCCAACTTGGAGCCTTGTGATCCGTTTGCGCGCAATCTCTCTAGATATTCATGTCGGCGCTGGTTCTCGCGGATCGAAACAAACTCCATTTCTGGAGTGATAATGCCACAGCGCGCATAATGCATCTGAGTTACATTAGTCTTAGCTTTAGCCCGTCTTGGGGCATGCAAGCTCGGAAAGCGTATAGTCTCTTGGTCGGCCGAACAGTTCTTGCGGTACTGGCTTGAGGTTTCCCTATTTAGTTTTTCTGTATCATTTCGCTCCCTAATCCACATCTCACGTATTGCCGGCAAGCCAGAACGGATATCAATCTTAGCTTCAGGATCAGTATAAGGTCCAGAAGTATCATAGACTATAAACGGCGGGTTTTTTTCACCACCAAAGACAGCTGGTGTATCAGATTGACTAATTTCACGCATAGGGACTCGTAAGTCAGGCCGGGATCCCGTTATATAGATCTTACGGGAATTAGGGAGCGGTGTAACTGCGGCATCGTCCACACGTGCGGACTCAGATAAAAACTTGAAGTTAGTAACCACAGAATATCTCCTATGAGCAAGGTCAAGACAAAATGGAAGATCGAGGAAACGGGGGGGGTAGAAGTTGAATTCTTAACTATCGTCCATCGCCCACGGGGCCTTTTTAAGCTAGCATCACTTAGTTTAAGTTAAGAATATTTATAGATGGTGAGTAAACTTTATTTCTGCCCAACAGTAGAAGATGAAGATACACTGGTTCGGGCGAGTTTGGCAACCAACGTCCGAAATATGGTAGATTTATATGTCTTTTATACTCTTATAAGGACTAGATATTAATTTGGGACAATTTTTTAAAACTATATTAGTTATATTTATTGTTATACCTGTACAACATATATTATACTGTTTTATTTTGTAGTTAAATTCAAATTTAATTAACTTAAGTTTTTACTCCTTTTTTAAGGAAGTTAAAAACCTTTTAAGTGAATTTTTATACCACGTTTTTAAAAACACTTTATACTACGAAAGTATTCATAAATATAGTATATTTAGATACTAAAACTATATTGGTGTCCCTATATTTTATAGGATACTAATAGTAGAAAGAATTTTTAGTTACACGTTTATGTCGGTATTGGGGTTACTATATTTATAGTAAATTTACTTATGAGTGTATAATAAACACACTGCGCCCAAAACATAGTTGAATACTTATAATTTTACAACCATTTCCGGAGCGAGAGATATACTTATCAGTTACTTAATACCTTACTAAACTAGTGTTAAAATATAGACAGAGAATACTGCCCTCCCCAAAAATAGAACAATCCGCATAATGCGACCAAGAATAAATAAACTCTAATTCGGAAATTGGGGGGTTTTGTTTCTAAAAAATAGATTAAGTTGCTTGCTTATAATACAAAATTAATAAATATTTGAGTTTACATAATGTAAATTATCGCATTTTAGATCTTAGTATCTAAATTAAGATGCTATGCTTACAGCACATATTTAAATAACTTAGCGTTTATAAATTATTTAAAATTCTAAATTGTGATGCAATATAAAGTCTGGAGCTTAATACATATTAAATATATAGAATTTAATATATATTATTATGACGCTATAGATTAGTTATTTATACAACACTATTGTATATTTATTATATAAATTTTTAATTTAAGGTTATTTCTATTTTACAGAAAACGTAATTTCTGCACTTGCTTATTATAGCTAGTAGAAATCGGCGCGCGAGCGCGCCGTAACGCTAGTTTTTATATAGTGATTACCCTATAATCTGGCTGCACTCATAAATTTTTTGAGCTATATAACTAGTGTAATATACACTTTTAGTATTTATTAGCATAATCGTTTATATAAGTAAATACTAGTATTGTAATTATTATCCCATATATGCTCTCTCTATGATGGTTTACTGATAATGATATAACAAGTGCATAATTACTAATACAGAAGCGCGTATATCTAGGATAGCTTTACTTACTATCGAGACATTCTTTTTTTAGAAGAAATAAATTCTTTATATCATTATTGCCACTAGATATGCTTATTTACTATGCGCATTTTGATTAGTAAAACTTACGAGGGGGCAAAGAGCGCCGAATCTGTTTGCGTAACCTTGCTACGGCTGCCGCTTTTTTCCTCTTACGCTCGGCAGTAGGTTTTTCATATGCTGTTCGAGCACGTAATTCCTTAATTAAGCCGGTGCTTTCAATAGAACGCCGGAAACGCCGCAATGCAACTTCGACGGGCTCGTTAGGCTTCGGGATAACAGTGGTCAAATTATTCCTTTCAGTGCAATAAAAAATGCCGTACGCCTACGCGTAACATCAGTTAAAGCAAGCAACGGCTCGAATGCTTACATAAAATTAATAATTTTAGAAAAACATCCTACTATGATAAATCAAAATATACATTTCTGGTCGATATCGAATAAGTTATTTAGATGTATAAAGCTACTTATTCTAAAACCATCAATATGCGTAGCGACGCTAGAGCTTTTGCTATAACAATAACATCCGCCGAAAAATTAACTTAAGTCCGAACGAAAACCAATAGACGAGCTAGCATCTTTTATTATGTAAGAGTTATTGTTGGCAACAACTAAGACGACATAGTTGCTTGTCTACTTCTCAGTAGTAAGCATAATTTTTAATTATACATGCAAATTATAAAGCTTATTTAGTATTCTAGCTTACATTATGATTAATTATTAGTTATCTAAGGATAGATATCTGTTTTTCAGATAGGTATTTAGATAATCTTCATTTATACAATCTTATTTTCCTTAAAAAAGCGATCATTCTTATTAAGGCTGGCTAATAAATTATCTCCGGGTTGAAAATAGGCAATTTTCTCTAGATTACTAGAAATAACTTATTTAATTTGGTGTTCAATATTTTTTATTGTAAGAGGATCTAAATAGATTACAAGAATTACAAGCATAAAAAAGTAAGAGTATGATCAAATATTTTTTAAGAAAATCTTATACATTCTATGGGTCATAGCCTGATTTTAGTTAGAATTAAAGAAAAAATATAGCTCTTAAACTACTTATAAAATAGATCTATGCACTGCATATCAGAAATATGCGGTATTGCAGTGGCAATTCCATAAAAACTATGACTAAAACTACCCGAGCCTCTTTTACGTAATACGCCATCTAACGGTGCAACACATATATGAAGTTACGTAAGATATATCACTTTCCAGTTCGCGCTAGACAGTAACTATCTCAGCACCAAGATAATTACTATTCTCATGACTAATTAGAAGTTTAACGATGTACCGCTATGCTTAAATCCTATTTCGCAACTACAACTTGTTGGGCACTGCTCGTAGTCGATTTTGACCCAGAATAGATACATTCCATTTCAGTTTCGTTTTCGAAAATGTCGGGGGGTATGTGCTAACAAGCAAAAAATGATTTTATAAAAAGTTAATTTTTATAAACGATAATGCCGAGTTGGTCATACTACTTTTCGATATTTAAGACGGTAGTCTTACTATCTTTGCAGTACTATTTTTAGATATATAATAATAAAATGTTTAATTTTTGAATTACTAAAATTTTAGAGTAAAAAATGGTCCCGGGGACCGGGCTCGAACCGGTAAGCCGTGAAGCGGCGGATTTTCTTCACACTACGCCTTTCGGCGCCACTAACTCTGCAAGAGCAAGCGTTTGTGCGCTGGACTATGCCTTCACCGTCGCGCGGTGTGCAACTTGCGTTGCTTATAGCACCGTACATTAGGTACCCTCCGTCTAGTCTCTACACTTTTTATCAAGTTTGGCAAGCTTGAATTTTAGCTCGGTGTTGCCTCGGCTTATATGCCAGGGGGTTCGCCGGATTTGAAGGGTTCTACATCAGTTGTTTCCAGCTGTGCACTCAAATTTTTAAGTCCGCTATGTTTGCCAATTTCATCACCCCGGGGATAGGGACGTCCACTTTACCATATAAATGGTAAATAAAGAAATTTTTTGTTGAAAAGATCATAAATTTACCGCTTATGTAAAGCTAAAATATTTAGCTATGCAACACAGATTTTTGTGTACTTATTATAGCACATTTATTTACTAAGGAAGGTTTATTTGAACAAATAAATGTTCAATGTTTATTGAAATTTAAACTCTATTTTTTCTTTTCTTAAAGACAAGGTAGTCTGAATAATATTTAGTCTCTTAATTAACTTGACTACTATCTTAATAGATTAAGATAGTAAAGTATAAAATTATACTAGACATTAATATAGACAGGGTAGTTTATTTAGTGCACTTCACTATTTTCTTAGATACTAATCTATATAATTATTTTTTATTAGGAATGAATGACAATCTAAGAAATAATCAAATAGATAGTGTTATATACATAATTTTATGAACTTAGGAGCTAATATTAAAAGCTTGTGCGATAGCATGGTAATATTTATTTTATAAATCTATAGCTTGAATAATATTCAAGCTTGATCTTTGACTTGAATGTTATTTATACTTAACTGGATATTAAATTTCACCTGCTATTTTCTAAGTAATGTAAGTTATAAGCGTAGCACGGCTATTATGCCGTGCTACGCTTATAACTCTAGTGGTAACGTGCTTGCACACTTAATATCGTCTAAGAATATATTTGAGTGCACTTTGCTTACACCTAGAATCTGTAGAATATTAGATAACGCTTGTAAATCTCGCGATACGACCTTCAACACATAGTCGATATCCCCTGTTACCGAAAAACATTCCTGCATCAGAGCGTCGGGCAACTAGTTGACGAAACCCTGCCGATATTATGCATATGCTCGCGCTCCATTGTCACATGAATAAACGCGATGACGACAATTCCAAGTTGCGTCGCATCCAGCCGAGTTTCGTATTGCTTGATCACGCCTATTTTTCTGAACGTCGATGACAACGTGGCGTCTGTGCGGGGGATAAACTGATCGCCTTAGCTAATTCAAAGTTTGAAGTATGCGCCTGTTCTTGTAGTACACTTAATAATCAACGATCTGCACGATCGAGCTTAAGTATCTGCACTATTATTCCCTTCTTCTCTGAAAATATGAAACTTTCTAGAATAATTAGCTTTCTTACACTAGAGAACTAAAAAATACTATTCCCCATTGCACTTTATAAAAATAGCCTGCGATTAAAAATCAGTCGATACCTTCTATTGAAGCGGTATCATATTTCTCCTATATTCACAGAATAATACATAGCGGTGTGTAGTCTATGAAGATAGCATATTTAATAATAAATTAAAAAATGAGTATCCTGCCTAATCGTACTAGACATACAATTAACATTGTTTTTAGGTATTATGTCAACGTTTCTTATTATGAAAGAATTGTACTTTCTGAAGCTATATATTAGCTTGCTATATTACTTTTTATTACTAAGTATAAGAGCCGATAGGCTAGTCTATCGCTTATGTAATTATTATCACCGACAAGCACTATAAATACTACAGTGTCTTTTTGTCTGTTTGAGTTATTTTTTATGTATTTCTTTTAGGAAAAGCTAAGTTGTCGGAAGTTAGAATTTATAGACTAAGATAAAACGGCTTTCCCAAGGGGCTGGGAACTAGAATATCAGCTGCTAATTACTATAATTAGTCTTGGCGGCATACTGTTACATGATGAGACAGAATTTATCCTTGATATAAAAGTAGCCTTATCGTTGGTGAATCGAATAATCGTCACGAATCTGCTGTTATTTAGCAAAAATATAGCCTATATTTAATAGCATAGTACTCTTCTAGAAGAGAATCCACAGCCTAGCGATGTTATTTATAGTAAGCACGTTCCTGATAGAAAATAAGATGTAGTTAGAATTGCGCCTATAGGGGGCTTAGATCTGATAGTAGTCTTCTTCTGGCTACTAGGAAAATCCCTCTGGATCACAATTTTCATGTCGGATCGCAATGCCTTCCGCTTTTGTTTTATCTGTGAAAAAAATTTCACTAGAAACTAGAGCTTATTTGTATAAACATCTATGTAATAAATAGCCACATGCTATCTGCCGTATCGAACACCCGCGATATTAACCTACCTGCTGTCAGTTTATAACAATAGGTTTACGAAAATAGTCGCATTCTATACACACTAGCACTATCTTCTAATAGTGCTACCTAATAGTAGAAGTATTTCTAATTAACTAAGCTATGATTGGCATTCTACACTCGCGTTTCTTAAAATAAATATAAGACTTGTAGATAAACCCTTTTGCTAATAGAAGCCATCCTTTCATAAACCTATATCTTACTTTTATCACGATGATCTTGATTCTTATATGCTAATAAACACTGCTACGCTCATCAATCTATCTAGATTCCTCTCAGATTAGCTCTCTTCGCGGTAAGCTATCGCTTTAGCCGGTTTAGTGACTTTTTATCGATCACGGCATAGCTTTCAAGCGATAACGCCTTACTTTTTTAGGATACTTTATGTTTGAGCACGTCAAAGCATTTCCAGGTGATCCAATCTTGTCGCTTAATGAGGATTTTCAAGTTGACCCCCGAGCTAATAAAGTAAATCTAAGCATTGGTATCTATTTTAATGCTGACGGAAAACTGCCAGTGATGGCTGCCGTACACGACGCAGAACATGCGCTGGCCAGAGAAATTAGACCTCGACCTTACCTGCCAATGGCGGGGTTACCCGATTATCGAGATGCAGTACATCAACTAGTGTTTGGTAATGCATGTAGCGTGCGTACTAGGCAGCGTATTGCGACGTTGCAAACGCTAGGTGGCTCAGGTGCGTTGAAAGTCGGCGCAGATTTTCTACGACGCACTTTACCCAACGCACAGGTGTGGATCAGCGATCCAAGTTGGGAAAATCACCGCGTGGTATTCGAACGAGCTGGTTTCATAGTAAATACCTATCCATATTACGATATCGCTACTGGTGGATTACGTTTTGCCGCAATGCTAGATGCGTTACACGCGATTCCAAATCGTCACATTGTTCTGCTGCATGCATGCTGTCATAACCCTACAGGGGTAGATCTAGACCGCAATCAATGGCGCGAGGTTATTTCACTAATCGAGAAGAAAGAGTTGTTACCGTTTGTAGATATGGCATATCAGGGTTTCGGAACAGATCTAGATGATGATGCATTCGCAGTACGAGAGCTAGCTGCGCGCGGCATATCATGTCTAGTCGCAAACTCATTTTCGAAGAACTTTGCGCTATATGGTGAGCGCTGCGGTGGCTTAAGTGTCGTATGCCAATCCGATGAGGAGGCAATGCGTGTACTCGGACAGCTGAGCGGAACTGTACGATCTAACTATAGCAATCCGCCTACCTATGGTGCCAAAGTAGTCCATACAGTGCTCCGTACGCCCGTCCTGCGTACGTTATGGCAAACGGAGCTCGCATCGATGTGTAGACGCATCTCTGCGATGCGTCATGCAATGTACAAACAATTACAGGGTCGTATTTCGGATGAAATAGTATCTCACTATATTCAACAACGAGGCATGTTTACCTATACTGGTCTGAACACTGCACAGGTAGACCGCTTGCGCACTGAGCATGGCGTATATTTAGTCCGCTCTGGACGGATGTGTGTTGCGGGTTTAAACGAACAGAATATCAGCATTGTTGCCGATGCTATCGCGAGAGTTTTATCCAGGTAACGAATTTAGGCATCAAGTCTATATGGATTACTTGCGCGCCACCAAAAGCATTGCTCGCGTAGTGCTTGAGCGACGATAAATATAAATAAGTACTACTATTTTCGCAGCAGGCGGAGCAAAACTAATACGGTAAATCATACGGCATAGACTCAAACATTTTTTAATTAAGACAACCCCTAATTTACTTGAAGTCGGGCATGCAAATGCGCTAGCAGCACATGCAGATAGCTCAAAGCCATCTTGTGCACCGCGCGCTTTGCACTGATAGTTAGTGATGTGATTTATATATATGCTAAGCTAGCGAGTAATTTACTAGCAGAATACATGCTCTATCCAACTGCGTATTTTAAGCAAATAACTGATCAATCAGTGAATCACATAATTCTATTTCTGGAGCGCACTTTATTAAGCCCCGTCAAGAGCGAGATAATAATCACGCTTTCCCTGGACGTCCAGTATTTTTTAACTTAAAAGTATCGATACTTTAGCCCTTCTGGGTCTAAATTAAGCCCTAATAAACTAGATAAATATTCGACTAAATTATATAAATAGTTTTGGTATACTACCTCAAACATTATTTCTACCCTATAATTGTTAGCACATCAAAGGCTTAATAGTCTCAAAAGACTATATGAAGACGTTCATGTACTAACTGCATGTCAATCTATGTAGAGGATAACCTAGCATACGATATAGTCCTATATCCTGAAAGAGTACCGGAACATTTCTAATCCGTTTGTATAAAACTAATGTTTAGTTGAAAAACAACGCCTTTTTATCTGTATTTTATCAGATTTGTAATTAGTTTTATTTAGTATTTACTACTAACCTCTATGTTTTTATTATTTTTAGATAAACATCGTTATATTTATATAATATTTTTTCGATATAGTAAATAAAGTATTTTTCTTTTGAAGAGAATATCATTCTATAATGTAGATGAATTCTAATTTTAATTAGAACATATTCTCTAGATGTCGACATCTTTTTAAGATGATAATTAAATTCTCATTTAAATTTATTATAATGTACTATATATACGTGTGTATATAATCTGTTTTTAAAACCTATATTTTTTATAGGCCAATATAATAAATAATTTTAGCCAAGAATCCTGTAAAGGACTTATTACTATAATAGTATATTTTTTTATAAAAAAGATCGTGACGTACTAATTTTTAGTTTAATTAAATTTAATGCACTTCTTATTGGGGTAAATATATTTTTTATTTAAAGAGCTTATAGAGCTATTTAAAATTTTTTATATTTAAAGTATCATTAAAAATGAATAAAACTAAAAATGTAAATATTTAGAATAAAATATTTATCGAACCTCTTTTTAAGAAGAGTTAAAAACTAATTTTAGATGCATTTACGTTTTACTATATTTTAGTAACTTTTTATAAAAAATTCTTTACACCTGAAGGCATTACTTTTAGTAGTAAAATTTGATGTTGTAACAATATACTAATTTCTAATATTAAGTTGATCTTCTCTAAATTTTAGAACTCTTTACTTATATTTTAATACACTTTTTATACAAAAAGTTTTTCTCGTGACCTATATTATAGGAATAAATAAACTTTTTAAAAGCGTATATGCAGTTTTCATATTTATTAGAACTACATGTGGTTTTATTTATTTGTCCCATTAAACTGAACCTAAATCTTTTTTATGTTTAATTTGCCGACACTTAGTATTCTTAAGTATATTAACTATGAATTCTTGAGTAGTACTACGTTTGGCTATTTTCGCGGATAAAGTTAAGCACTAATCGATTGAATGTGTGTGGGTCTGCTAAGTTCATTCCATGTGAAACTCCGGCCATTGTTATTTGGCTAGCACCTTTAACATGCTTGCGCAAGCATTCGATATTCTGATGAAAAATAGAAGGGCTTTTTTCTCCGACAACTAACATGATCGGTAGTGTAATTTCGCTAGCTTCATGCGCAGAAAAATCTGGAATCTGATCTATAATTTGCAGCCATAGTGTATGCGCATTATCTCGCACTATTGTCTTGAACTTATCTGGGCTTTGTGCCCATGTTCCTTGACAGCTAACTGAGTCAACAAATAATGCTAAGCCCGCATCTACTTCGCCTTTATTAATTAGCCCCGCGGCGCGGGTATGTAGCGTATTCATCTGACACAATGATGCATAGCAATCTAATATCTCGCCGTTTTTAGTAAAACCGATCGGATCTATTAGTGTCATACTACGCAACCGCCCTGGGAAACGGTGAGCAAGATGGAATGCAAGATAAGCACCGCGGGAATGCGCTACTATATGCACTGGCTCACGAGCGACTATATCTATAAACTGAACGATCTGCTGTACATGTGTATTCCAGTTAAATGTAAAAGAATGATTCAAATCACGAGTTGGAAAGTAATGGCTGAGGCTAAGAGATAACACGCAATTTTTTGATGCAAGCGGTATAAACTGCGGCTCCCAGTACCGGTAGTCGCACAATGCGCCATGAACTAGTACTATTGGCTCTCCACTACCCACCTGTGCGAAAGCAATGCTTGAATAGTCAGCCAGCTGTATAAGCTGAGCGCGCGGCATTGACGTAACACGAGGTGGCGTGTGGATCATTTTTTTACCCTCACCCTAAAGTGCTCCACTGACTGTCCTGCATATACTGCTCGCCTGAGCCAATTAGGCATTTCTCCTTCGCCATCCCATACGTTTCCATATGCATCACGAAACAAGATAGGCTTTATATTCTTTTCTTTTTCAGCAAGTGCCTCAGCAAGCCGCTCAATAGAAATACCATATTCCGCCATCTGATTGTGAATATATGTAATAATTTTCTGTCTCTTCTGTTCGTCCATAGAGTAAGGTTATTATGTCGCGTAGCTGTGGGATATACTTTCTCTAGCTTGCTGTACAAGTATAGAGAGGTTTGCATCACTATTTCACGCTCTTCGAGAAATACAGGTCAGACAGCTAGACAATTAGAAACGTAGTTTATAGCTACGAAAGACTTGACCGTGCCGAGCATAATACAATTTCCGTGAATTTCGCAATGAACTAATCAGTGACAAGCAGTTATAAATGTTGATATCACACAATCTAAATAAATTAGTCGCGCTGTTATGAGTCAGCACAAGATACCCGGTGTTGTACTACTGCGAGACAATAAAAATATACAACGACCGGGGATGTCTCCATTCAAATAAGTGTTAATTTTACCCTAGTGGCTTATTAAGCGATGACTCAAAGATTTATCTTATTCTTTATGCTTATGATACGCTATTATTGAATATATTTATTGTATCTTACGGCTTAAATATCGACTCTAGCAAAAATTTTACCAAAATAAAATTGTACATATCCGGAATGTATCTCGAAATATCTCAAAAAAGCTTGTATCTCTAGCTAGATATATACAAAAACAAGACAAATAAGGCTTTCCAACTGCGCTAGGCGCAGCAGTGTATATTCTAATCTGATGGTTATCTTACACTATAAGTGTAAGGTTATAATGAAAACTGTATGTATCTAGCTTTAACGAAAGCCGCGTGTATTATGTTAAACGCAAGTACATCTAAAACCTCAAACACCTCCTATAGATTAACCGCTTAGCTTAAGCTGTGCACGAATTAATTCTGCAATCACCTCGAGCTTTTTCAGCTCGGCAATCTCGCGCGTATGCGACTTAAGCTTTTCGCCAACGCGTCGTGGAATTACATGAAAATGTACATGTGGTACAGTCTGACCAGCTACAGTCCCATTAAATTGAACTACCATCATACCCTCTGGTTTTAATGCAGCTCGCATGGCTGTAGCAACCCGTCGAATCATCCAAAAGCACGCAGCGCCTGCTGCATCTGAGAGGTCAAAGATCTCTGATACAGCTTCTTTCGGCACTATCAAAACATGGCCATCGGCTTCTGGCATTAGGTCCATAAAAGCTAGTACATTTTCTGTCTCTGCAACTTTAACGCACGTTAGCTCGCCCCGTAAAATTTTTGCAAATAAGTTGTTGTTAATATAGCACATCTCAGCCCTCACGTTGAATTTTATACGTTAAAAGATATGCTGTGGTTTTATCTTTAGTTATATCAATCTATTTATATAGAGACTAGCGTCGCCATTAGAATCATTAAGGGTTAGCTTATATGCTTCTGTGAAAAGGTATAATCTAAAGAGAAAGTAGTATGTCTTATGACCCTTCTCATTAAACTAATAATCACTAAAATAGTATAAAAGTTTTATAAAAAAGAAATTCTAGATCGCTTTTATAACAAGTAATGTCTAGCATCGTTATTTAGTAAAATAATTAACATTGTATATTATACGCTGTATTCCTTTATTTTAGTGAGCGCCCTTATCTCAAATAGTCTTTTTCTGGTACCTTATATAGGTAGTTATACACTAGATCGAGTTTAAATTAAATCTTAAATAACATAATTTTTATTAGGTGAGAACTATCTTTCTCAATTTTTATATTGAGATTATTATGGCGCTACTGATAGCCCCCCCTATTTTTTAATTAAATGAATTAATTTCATCTAAAAAATATAAATTTATTTATTTTACGTTTATAGTAAAAAACGTATAAATTTTAATTATTTTTTACCTCGAATCTAAGTATCAAAAATATTTAAAATAAAACATAGCTATTATTATTAGAATATACTTTACTCATAAATTTACACTATGTAAAAATAGGGTTTCAAAGATCTTGATCTTGCCCCCCCAAGAAAGCGCTACAATAGGATTATCTAATTTTAGACGAGTTACTATCGCTATACAAACAATAATGCTTTACCTAAACACACGGATATATTTTAACATATATCGATAATCTGATTCGTAGTACCAAAAGCACTTAGGTAATCTAAAACGTTTATTTTTCCGTTTATAACGGTTGACATATACGCATACTTATGTCGTGAATTGTGTATTTTAATTTTATATTAAAATACAGAAATTTATAATAATATCTCCTTATTTAAAATAATATTTATATTAATATATTTTTAGTTAAAATAACGCAAAAACACACGCGGCGCGCTTAAACGTTCTTATAGAAGAAGATAATAAATTTAATTAAATTTATCTATACAATTAAAGTTTTTTAAAAAAACTAAATTAGGACTAATTTTTAGTAAAAAATTTAAAGTAATATATTTATTTATTATTCTAAATTAGAAAATTTAAATACTTTTTATTTTTACTTTAATTATTTAAATAAAATTTATGAAAAAATTTACTAATTTTTTATAAAAACTTAGCTATTTTAAGGCATCTTAACAATAAAAGTTTTCTAACTAAAAATATAAAGTATAGATCTTAAAGCATGACGTTATTATACAGGTCTCGGGCCTGCTTATAAAATAAGATTTTTACTTAACAAAGTAAGTGTGAGCTGATTAAGACTTAATAAGAGGAGTAATTTTCTAAATTAGAGGAATGCCGAAAAATTAGAGGAATGCCGCAAAAAATATAGGCGGCATTCCATGCTGTCTCAACAAATGAGGTGGTACGTGTTTATGTAACTATTCGACTAAATGAGTCACGAGATAATCTATCCAGGTTTCGATAGCCTGCGTAATTTACATGATTGATTCTTTTATCTTTAATCGCATTGATTTTGATTAAGTAACTTAGTTTATGTATTTTTAATGAAGTCTTAAGATAGAATCGAGCCTCTCTTAAGAATTTTAATAAACGGAATAAAAAATTAAAGCTTTATGAAAGCGGTATATTAGATCTTACCGATTAGGTTCAACGACGGTTTTAGGGTTTTATCACCTGGGATCCACCTGGCTGGGCACACTTCTCCAGGATGCGATTCAACGTACTGAGTAGCCTGTATCTTGCGTAGTAACTCTTTTGCATCACGGCCAATACTATTGTCATAAATTTCGTATATCTTAATTTTGCCTTCTGGGTCTATCACGAATGTACCGCGCTGAGCAAGACCCTCTTCCTCGATTAGAACTTCGAAATTTCGAGCCAGGATAGCTGTTGGATCACCTACCAACGGATATTTAATTTTAGCGATTGTTTCTGATATATCAGACCAAGCTTTATGTGCAAAATGAGTGTCTGTCGACACGCCATAGATCTCCGTACCGAGCTTTTGAAATTCAGGATAGTAGTCTGCTAAATCACCTAGCTCGGTTGGGCACACAAATGTAAAGTCAGCCGGATAAAATACGATGACTGACCATTTTCTTTTTAAGTTCTCTTCTGTGATTGTCACGAAAGTACTATTGTGGTATGCGGTTGCTTTAAATGGTTTAACCTGAGTATTGATAAGAGACATCACGCTTTTCCTTCTTCAGTTAAAATTACCCTAGAGCTTACGACAAAGAGTGCAATATGGTAAAGTTATTTTAGACTGCTAAATTAGCGGCATCAATGTTATCATTTTTCGATATATAATGCGGCACAAATGCCTTAGCGTAACTTAAATGTAACGGGCTCAATCTGCTGGGAAATTAGTTTCTATAAATAGTCCTAAGCAAATCATACCACCTAATCCCATACACCCAAAACGGCTAGATACTCCCCATAAGTTGCCTTGTTGTTCTTGGTTAAAATTATTTTCTTAATATTTAGCGGCATTATATATTTGAATATATGTTGCTCCACCGTGGAATTAGCTAGTCGATGCACTTACGACTATTTGGGTAAACTTGTTCGAATATAGGCAAGCATTATAAACGAACTGATCTTTTTTGGATTATCTTCAAAACAGTCTTACGTATAGTTAACCTTAGTTAGATAACTCCTATATTAATATAGGAAGAAGATTCACTTTTCGTAATCACGAGCGGAAATAAGTGCGAAAGCATTACAATAGCTGAATTAGTAGCATCAATCAAGTTAGGTAAAACCATCAACAGCATAAATCCCTAAGATCAAGATGCTTCATGAAATATCAATTTCATCTCTATTTAAATAGTCCTTCGTTTAAAGAAACCTAATATTATAGTATTCGCTGTGTATAGCTGTAATTCTACTTGTCAGTCAATTAACGTTCTGCCAAAAATTAGTAGTGCTGTATTTCATCGCACTAAATAATTTATTAGTCTCTACCTGGTATCTTCAAGATAGGTACTTATAATAAGAGAAATAGGATATCTATAAAGCAGATAATTATTTTCTTTTTAAGATGCGATTTTCGCACAGCGATTCTATTATTCAGAATCTAAAGCGTTTTTTAGTCATTAGCTAATGCTATATAAGACGCAGCCCCTAAATTTTGAGGAAGACAGAAATACGTCTTATTAAAACGTATTAATTTAAATTTTTTATAAAAATTTAAAATTATTCTGTGCTAAATAGCATACCATACCCTCGGTAAGTTTCTGTAGATATGTTAAACCCAATTTCCAGGGCGAAGGTATCCCCACAGCTGCGCAAGTTTTATATGGTATCTAAATAGCATAATTGCTGTACCTGAAAACAACGCTCGTAGATTAAATTTACAAAAAATTGATAAGATAATTTTTTTACTAAAAACGTAAAATTTTAATAAAAACTAGGATATAATATTTTCTAAGCTAGAATACTTAATTTTTTTAAAAAAATTAAAAATATAGGGTCAGTATCTTCTTTAAGAAGAAGAAAGTGCTTTCCATATCTCGTAAAGACATATCTTTATATAATTCCGATATCCGCTTTATTACATTTAAACTTTTCTTAAATGCTATCCCCAATAGAAAAACTAATTAATTCTAATCTTTTTCTTGCTAACTTTACCTAGAATATTTTTCTAGAAAAAGAATCATTCTTCACTATAAATAGAAGGATATTTAAATATTAAACTAGGTAAAAACACGTTTATTTTAGAGCCCATACTTACTAAAAACAGTATCATGTAACAACTATAAGGTTGTCTTATTGCTTGGCTTAGTAATTAAGAAAAGTTGACGATTTAATCGTAACTAATATGACAAAGGCATATTATCTATACTTTTTTAAAAAAAATTACAATACCGATGGGGACAATATATCACAGTACTTCTATAATGCTGATTATTTCTATCTGCTAATACTCCAACTTCTGATATCAGAGTACCACTTTAACGAGAAAGACAGTATGTAGTCATTTATTGATAAATAACTAACTTTTGTCTTTTAGACTAAAATGATCGCTATTATTTTTTAGCTTCACTTATATTTTAAATTATTAATAATAAGATATTATATATAATATGATAGCTGCTAATGCATAAAAAATGAACGTATAGATTGATGTAAAATCTACAGACTGTACTTTTAGTATTTTATAAAAAAATATCCACCGAATATTCTTCAGCGCAGAAGCTATTAGCTAGAACCTAAACAGCATCTAAGTAATAATACCAATACATTTAAACATCGCTAGAATATAATATCTGCATTATTCTATCAGAATACTAGAGTATGTGGGTGTTAAATAATTATTTGCCTTCTTAGTACTAAAAATATTTTACAAAATGGTTAGATTATTAATCTAAATAGCACTAAATTAGTTCTCTATTTAAGCACACCCCCCCTCTCTAATAATGAATTATAATATCGGTACCCCAGAGGCAAAAATTGCAATTAAAGTTGTAGAAGTGCGACTTAGTTAGTTTTCAGTGGAATAAGTCTGTTTTGATTTATAGTTGTTTGCGCTAGCTAATATGCTAGCGATTGTTGTTAACGCATATTAGCTATATTCAGATATCACTTACCTGTCAGTTTCAGCTTTCATCGACATGAAATACATACTTACTGACATCAAATTAATACGTATAATACTGCGCTAAGTTGCTAATATCTCAGATATGTCATAGCTTACATACCGTAGTATTGAGTTATACTCGTCCTCCTGTAATTGGCTATTACTAATTTAAGCACAAAAATCTAGCACTCTCAGTACGAGAGTAGCATTTTTAACACATAAACATGTTGGTCAATTTACTGCTGCTGTATTGCTAATGTAGAAGTGAACACGTGATTTCACTCGTCTATGTAAATAATTAACATGCTTAACACTAAATTTCGAAGTTTTTCTACTCTCGCAGCTCAGTCTGTTCATCATGAATAATGTTACGCAGGCGGTTCGGCTCGCGAGCGTATACTGTCAGGAACGCGGTGAACTTTTGACGCCATTGCGCCAGAAAGTCTTATCGTTGCTACTGCAATCTGGGCGCGCAACTAAAGCATATACGCTACTTGATGAAATGCGTAAAATTCATGCGGGCTCCGCGCCACCGACCGTATATCGCGCACTTGATTTTTTGAGGTCTGTTAGATTAGTACACCGAATCGAGTCGATTAACGCATTTGCAGTATGCCATAATTTAACACACTGCCAACAAGGCATTCTAATTGTCTGTCAATTCTGTGGCGTAGTCTCAGAAATCGATGCGCGGGGTATTCATCACGCGCTGATGGACAAAATTGAATCGACTGGTTTTATACTTATTCGTGGTAAACTTGAACTAAAAGGGTTATGCTCAGAGTGTGCGATAAAAACTATTTAAAGTCAGCATCCACAGACTAAGCTCAAGTTAGTAACTACCTAATTTTTAATAGGTAATACTATCTAACCTATTCATTAATAAATAAAAAGGGGGGAAGTAGATAAAGTTTTTCTTTAAACGAGTCTACACATGACATAATCTAAAATTAATATCAAACCCGCATAGATACTACCGTTTTACAAAAAAATGATTAAGCGACGAGTCTACTTTTAGTAAATTTTTAGTGACGAAAAAACACTATAGCGCACTAGAATAAATAAAGCTTCTCCGAAACAAAGATTGTATTAAAAATATCTAAGCATGTATAAAGCGATAACCGCATTTGTAATAAGCTAATACTAGTATCAGCCCTCAACTTTAACTAACAACCGATATAGCTTAATCAAGAGCATAATTTTATATATATTATAGTAATAAATAGAGTGGCTTAGGCTCTGATGTATGCAAGGCATACATACTATTAATAATACTGGCACAGTAACGTCGGTTAATCTCCGCAACTCTCAAGTATATCCAGGTACTTATCTTTAGTGCTAATCTAGAACATAGAGATAATGCTCCTACTAATATACCAACTAGTATATCTATACTAACGTTTCGCACAGTAGTGCTGAAATTGTTAAATAACTGTGGTTATTATTTGAGTAACTCGCGCTAGCTTCGTATAATTGCATCTGAGCCTTACGCGGAAAAGGCTTATTATATGTATCAATCAAAATATACTTCTAAGCTTATAAATGAGTTACGCCAGCACATTACTGGCGTTATTTTGCCGTTATGGTCTACCCGGGGGTTCAATGAAATATTAAGCTTGCCATATGATATAATACCAGCGCCTGGACAGGCCGCCTTACCAACCACGCGATATCGAGCTATGGCATGTGTACGTCAACTCTACGTATTTAGCGTAGCTGGCTGGTATGATCATGCAGACCGATTATTTGAATCACTCCGCACCTGGTTCTTAGATATAAAACATGGGGGATGGAATTATAGCATCGATTCACAGGGCGTGCCACAAGAAACAAAAAAAGATTTGTATACACATGCGTTCGTTGTGTTTGGTTGTGCTGAATATTTCCAGCGTCGAGGCACTCAAGATGCACTAGATCTACTTGAAGAAACGCTTTATGTAATTGAGACGCGATTCAAAACGCATACTGGTCTCTATAACACAGTGCTATCTACAGACTTTAAAACAGTTGTTATCGGCCCGCGACAAAACCCAATTATGCACCTATCTGAAGCTTATTTATCTGCCTACGATATACAGCATAATTCTTGGTTTTCCGATGCGCTACAGTCTATCGCAGAACAAATAATTATGAAATTTATACATCGCCCGACCGGCTGCATTGCGGAACTGCCTATCGGCTGCGGTCCCTTGCGTATCGAACCTGGACATCAGTTCGAATGGTTTTATATCGCGTCCGGTGAGCTAGATATTTTTAAATGTAACGACCTGTCTAAGTGTCTTAATTCAGCCTATATATTTTCGCTCCGTCATGGCGTTTCTCCTCGGACTGGAGGCGTGTGTGCTGCCCTAAACGAAGACGGTCATATAACTGATTCAAATGAGCGATTATGGGCACAAACAGAATTGTGTCGTGCCCTCACTATACCGCAAACATTGCATCTCACTAACGATACGTTTAGTCAAAAAATATCTCTTAAAACCCAGCTTAGTCGTTTTAAAAAACGTTTTTTAAGGGACTATGGCTGGGTAGAGTCTCTGGCACAAGATGGTGCTATAGTGCGTATCAATATGCCGTCGACAACACCTTATCACATAGTAACAATGTATAATTCGCTCATCCAAGCAAATATAGAATTATAATTTTTGTCTATTTTATATTTTTAAATTCTTATAATATTTTTATATTTATCTAAATGTAGTTTTTCTATGTAAACTCTTAAATAGAGCCTTATATTTATATTGACAAGAAGCTTTAATATGCTTACAATAAAAAAGTTTTTTAACGTAAAAAATATAAATAATTATATTTAAGTTAAATAATTTCTATAAAAAATACTTTAATAAAAAAATTATACTATTAAGTATCTTAAATTAAGAATTATCCTTTTAGGCAAAGAATTTATATGCTAATAAATTCACCTAGGTGAATTAAAAATTCTAAAAATAGAATATAAAGTATATTTATTAAAATAAGTAAAGTGTTTTATAAAAAAAGCAATATACTAAACTACAGAATATAAGTAAATTACCCCCCTCCTTTAAAAAAGGAGGGGGGTAATTTTCCGTTTACCCCCCTTTTTTATTTTATGCGCATAAAGTCTTTGTTAGTGATACCAACAAAAAATAGTTTTATAAACTAAATTTAGTTACACTTTTTATAAAGTACTAGTAGACTTAAGGTAGGGTGATGGCTAAAATAATTGCAGTGACTCAGCAAAAAGGGGGGGTTGGTAAAAGTACCATCACCATGCATCTTGGTGCAGCCTTCCATGAAATGGGAAGAAAAGTTTTAGTTGTCGATGCAGACAAACAAACTACGCTAGTTCACTGGTCTAGTACTGCCTCTACAAAGGGGCGGATGCCATTTCAAATTGTCAACTTATCGGAGACAGGAGGAGAAATTCATAGGGAAATAAAAAAATTTATCAGTGATTATGATCTCATTATTGTAGATTGCCCACCATCAATTACAGAAAAGATCTCTGGCATTGTACTGCTAGCAGCTAATGTTACCGTTGTACCAATATCATCATCTCCAGCTGATTATTGGTCGAGTATCGGCTTAATAAAGCTTATTCAGCAAGCTCAGATAATGAATAAGGCTTTGAAGGGTGTTTTTCTTTTAAATAAGACTGAAGAGAAACGGATGCTCACACGTGAATTGAAGCGCTCACTCAAAGAACTGGGCTTTCCACTTCTAAAAACTCAGATCCCTACTCGAGAGTGCTACAAACAAGCGATGGCACTAGGACAAACTGTTCTACAAATGACAGACCGCAGTAGTAAGCTAGCAAGTGCCGAAATCCGAGCCTGTACAAATGAAATCTCGGCACTCTTGAAATAATTTTTCACATAAAAAAGCTATATGAAATCCTCTCAACTAGCCCCAGGTTTCCAAGCGCGGCCTGATACAACAACTAGCGAAAAACAAACAGCACTAGAACGTCTTAATATAATCGATGTGTGGATTCAGCAGAAAAATAGCCCCGATATATCTAAAGAAATTAATATAAATAATAACAATAATAAATCTATAATTACCGTCCCATATTCCAGTGAATCTCCGGCCTACTCCGCATGGTGTACTGAAGCTAAATATACGGCAGAACAGATTATTCTGTTGCCATTAAAAGCGATTAAACTAAGCTCTTTTAATCCGCGTTATTTCTACCTAAAGTCGTCTATTCAGAGCCTTGCTATAAACCTTTCTAAGCAAGGTCAACAACAGCCTATTCATGTTATTCCTGATTATAAAAACCCTGGTACATTCTTTTTAAGTGACGGAGGTCGGCGGATTCGGGCACTTAGAGAATCTAACAAGGAAAATGTGAAGGCAATCGTTATAGATTTACCAATTGGTATTGAAAGCTATAAATTTGGTTATGATTTAAACGTCCAAAGAGACTCGCAAACAGTCTTTGATAATGCCATTATATGGCAACGTTTTCTTGACAAACAATTTTTTAAAAGTCAACGTGAACTTGCCGAAATTCTAGGAATCGACGAGTCAACAGTTGCCGTCGCATTAAGTATTGCAAAACTCCCAGAAACTATTATGCAGGAAATGCTAGTTAGACCTGATCGATTTGGGTCGAATATGGCATACCAAATTGCTCGATATACTTCAGCAAAAGGCACAGATGCCGCACTTAGATTAATTAACAGAATTATTATTAACGATCTAAGCACACGACAAGTCGCTGATATTGTTAAAGATAGGGCATTATCTAATAATGCGCCACCGGTAAAGCGGCGGCAGCGCTATAAGCAGCGATTAGAGATTAAAATGAAAGGAGTTATTTTAGGCGATTTAAAGTTATATGGAGATGACAGACTAGAATTAAAGTTACAAGGACTAACTTCGAAAAAGCGCGACGAATTATTATCAACAATCGAAGAACTTTTTAAAAATTCAAATACCAACAGTCCAGACAGTGATATACCTGATATGTAACGCTAAAAATATTATATGTAGTACTGCATATTCGTTTATTCAGCAACGCGCGCATGATTTAATGTAAATGCCAGTAAATCACCATCAGTTGGCTTTCCCCATGTTTTTAGCACAAGCCAATCAAGAAAAGCCGTCTCAGCAATCTTTGATACAATACCCCGCTTCCGCCATTCATCCCGAAGATGAGTGCCTAAACTCGCCAAGGCTTCATCCTCAAATAATTCACAAGTAAGCTTTTGATCTTGGATATCTTGCTTATCGTAAAGCTTACGTGCCTGTTTTCGACGATACGCGGCATATTCTGCTAAGAGCCGAATCTTTGGATCTTTTTCTAAAGTATCCCTTTTTTTGATATATGGAAGCGTTTGAACTTCCTTAATTAGAGGCGCGTAGCCCTTTTTTAAAGCATCCTTGAATAGTGCTGCAGCACTACGTACTACAGGCAGCGTTGTACTACAAATGCGCTGTTCTGTCATTTGAAGAGCCGCACGAATGTGATTTTCTTCATTATTGTTATACATTGTCTGTGCGTCTTTTAATGGAATACCCAGTCTGAGCATGCGATCAATCAATGTGCTATCGAACATATTTTGATGTTTATCAATCGCTGTTATTGGTTTCTTGCGCTCTACAACTCGGAACTGAATTTCTGATATACGCCGCCCTTCACGATGCTCCATTAATTCAATATTAATATTGGTTACGGCATTTACCTCTGCAATAGCAGGACGAAGATAATCTCGCTTAAAATACTTATATTCATGTTTAGCATCATTGCTACCCTCTAAGTCAGGTGTTCCAGATAAAATAGGACGCCACCACTCCCAAGGTTCACGCATTGTAAGATGGCTAGGATTAGTTAAATAGCGTACACAAATCTCATAAAGTGCTAACCCAGCACTGCTGCGTAATTGGCTTTGAAACTGTAAGCTTAGGCGGGCATACTGGACAGGATCAAGAAGCTTTTTCTTAATCTTGGGGGCAAATGAGAACTCGACCCATACGCGGCGAGTAGTTGTATCCTCAAGAATTTCAGCGTCTGCAATTAACGTTGAAATACCCCACTTACGTCCTGGTTTTTGGCTCGAAGTTCCAGTGCTCCATTCAACCTGCACTGACACCATCCGACGCAAATGCTCTTTTACTAGAGCTGTATCATTAGAATCAAATGCAGAATTTTTAACAATGTCTGAAAGCAGCGCTCGATAGGTATCACCCGACTCATCTGCTTGCTGTGCAACAGCCAATAAAACATTAAACAGCTTGCGAGTCAGCAAAGTAATCTTACCGCTCTTCGGCTGAATTGCGATGGCTTCAACGGCCTTGCGCAACTCTGCGGAGCTTTGGCTAACAACATCAGTTTTCTTCTTTGCAACACGAGTTGCCATACATCAAATCTAGACAGTAATTTATTGAATAATACACTCAATAGTGAGAACTGTCTATATTTAGAAACTCACCTATATTTGTAATATACTACAAATATTTATATTGTCTCAATTTTTATCCCGAAAAAACTCACTTTTAACTATCAAGCAAACCAGGCCTCATATAAAAATATGAGTGTCTATCTTGTTCTAAAAAGGTTTTTATTTAAATAAAACTAAAAAATTTCTCATGTGCAGACTTCCCGAAAAATCTCACTATTGCCTAATATTCTCCTTAAGAGAATAAGGGCTGACTAGGATAGCATCCTCTTATTAAGAAGAAAGCCCCATAAACCTTCATTACCATCTAAGGTAGAGTGCTACAAGCCAATAGCATCTATATGACTGCCATAATTTTATATGATATAAGATATCAGCTTGTTTCGTAAGAAAATATATACTTTTACAAGTACAAGTTATAAGCCCCGAAAAACCTCACCTTTGTACAAAAAATTAATATTTTTCCTGGTTTTAGCATCCCGAAAAACCTCACCTTTGTACAAAAAATTAATATTTTTCCTGGTTTTAGCATCCCGAAAAACCTCACCTTTGTACAAAAAATTAATATTTTTC
>NZ_CP080504.1:1100065-1105254 GCF_020342435.1 Candidatus Vallotiella sp. (ex Adelges kitamiensis) | reverse complement strand
GGAGATTTAAAACACGACGCCCGCTTCATTATTTAAAGCGGGCGTCGTGTTTTAAAAAGAAGAGCCTGACAATTACCTACTTTCACACGGGCAATCCGCACTATCATCGGCGTGGAGTCGTTTCACGGTCCTGTTCGGGATGGGTAGGGGTGGGGCCAACTTACTATAGTCATCAGGCAAAAAACTGTTGTTACGCTATAGCGCGTAACTAGTCTGGGGTAAAAGCAGTTAGTAGATAATAGCACAACATCAAAACGGACCAGTTATAGGATCAAGCCTTACGGGCAATTAGTATCGGTTAGCTTAACGCATTACTGCGCTTACACATCCGACCTATCAACGTCCTAGTCTTGAACGACCCTTCAAGGGGATCAAGTCCCCGGGGAAGTCTCATCTTGAGGCAAGTTTCCCGCTTAGATGCTTTCAGCGGTTATCTCTCCCGAACATAGCTACCCGGCGATGCCACGGGCGTGACAACCGGTACACCAGAGGTTCGTCCACTCCGGTCCTCTCGTACTAGGAGCAGCCCCTCTCAAACTTCCAACGCCCACGGCAGATAGGGACCAAACTGTCTCACGACGTTTTAAACCCAGCTCACGTACCTCTTTAAATGGCGAACAGCCATACCCTTGGGACCGGCTACAGCCCCAGGATGAGATGAGCCGACATCGAGGTGCCAAACACCGCCGTCGATATGAACTCTTGGGCGGTATTAGCCTGTTATCCCCAGAGTACCTTTTATCCGTTGAGCGATGGCCCTTCCATACAGAACCACCGGATCACTATGACCTGCTTTCGCACCTGCTTGACTTGTCGGTCTCGCAGTTAAGCACGCTTATGCCATTGCACTATCAGCACGATTTCCGACCGTACTTAGCGTACCTTCGTACTCCTCCGTTACACTTTGGGAGGAGACCGCCCCAGTCAAACTGCCTACCATGCACGGTTCCCGAACCCGCTTCAGGGTCCTAGGTTAGAACCTCAAACAAACCAGGGTGGTATTTCAAGGACAGCTCCATGCGAACTAGCGTTCACACTTCAAAGCCTCCCACCTATCCTACACAGATTTGTTCAAAGTCCAATGCAAAGCTACAGTAAAGGTTCATGGGGTCTTTCCGTCTAGCCGCGGGTAGATTGCATCATCACAAACACTTCAACTTCGCTGAGTCTCGGGAGGAGACAGTGTGGCCATCGTTACGCCATTCGTGCAGGTCGGAACTTACCCGACAAGGAATTTCGCTACCTTAGGACCGTTATAGTTACGGCCGCCGTTTACCGGGACTTCAATCAAGAGCTCGCACCCCATCATTTAATCTTCCGGCACCGGGCAGGCGTCACACCCTATACGTCCACTTTCGTGTTTGCAGAGTGCTGTGTTTTTATTAAACAGTCGCAGCCACCAGTTTATTGCAACCCTTTGACCCTGCTGGCGCTAGCCAGTTAGGCTAATAGGGCGTACCTTATCCCGAAGTTACGGTACCAATTTGCCGAGTTCCTTCTCCCGAGTTCTCTCAAGCGCCTTAGAATACTCATCCCGCCCACCTGTGTCGGTTTGCGGTACGGTCTTGTTAGACTGAAGCTTAGAGGCTTTTCTTGGGACCACTTCTAATTGCTTTGCAGCTTAAAACTGCTCGCCCCACACCCTTGAATTATGTACCCGGATTTGCCAGAGCACCTTCTTTAATGTAGGGACCGGGACTTCCGACACCCGGACAACCTTCCGCGATCCGTCCCCCCATCGCATCTAACAATGGTGCAGGAATATTAACCTGCTTTCCATCAGCTACGCATTTCTGCCTCGCCTTAGGGACCGACTCACCCTACGCCGATGAACGTTGCGTAGGAAACCTTGGGCTTACGGCGAGGAGGCTTTTCACCTCCTTTATCGCTACTCATGTCAGCATTCGCACTTCCGATACCTCCAGCACACTTTTCAGTGTACCTTCGCAGGCTTACGGAACGCTCTCCTACCATACGCACTTACGCACGTATTCGCAGCTTCGGTAATTAGCTTAGCCCCGTTACATCTTCCGCGCAGGACGACTCGATCAGTGAGCTATTACGCTTTCTTTAAAGGATGGCTGCTTCTAAGCCAACCTCCTGACTGTTTTTGCCTTCCCACTTCGTTTCCCACTTAGCTAATTTTAGGGACCTTAGCTGGCGATCTGGGTTGTTTCCCTTTTGACGTCGGACGTTAGCACCCGGCGTCTGTCTCCCGTGATTACACTCTTCGGTATTCGGAGTTTGCTATGACGAAGTAATCCGCAATGGACCCCTCAACCATGACAGTGCTCTACCCCCAAAGGTGATACACGAGGCACTACCTAAATAGTTTTCGGAGAGAACCAGCTATTTCCAAGTTTGTTTGGCCTTTCACCCCTATCCACAGCTCATCCCCTAACTTTTCAACGTTAGTGGGTTCGGTCCTTCAGTGCGTGTTACCGCACCTTCAACCTGGCCATGGATAGATCACTTGGTTTCGGGTCTACGCCCAACAACTTATTGCCCTATTCGGACTCGCTTTCGCTACGCCTCCCCTATCGGTTAAGCTTGCTATTGAACGTAAGTCGCTGACCCATTATACAAAAGGTACGCCGTCACCCTTTACAAGGCTCCGACTGTTTGTATGCATGTGGTTTCAGGATCTATTTCACTCCCCTCTCGGGGTTCTTTTCACCTTTCCCTCACGGTACTAGTTCACTATCGGTCGATCACGAGTATTTAGCCTTGGAGGATGGTCCCCCCATCTTCAGACAAGATTTCACGTGTCCCGTCTTACTTATCGTACCCTTAGTTCCACACTTTAGTTTTTACTTACAAGGCTATCACTTACTGCGGCCGCTTTTTCCAAAGCGTTCAGTTAACTAGAGAGTTACATGGTACAGGCTGATCCCATTTCGCTCGCCACTACTCTGGGAATCTCGGTTGATTTTTTTTCCTACGGCTACTTAGATGTTTCAGTTCGCCGCGTTCGCTTCACATGATCTATAGATTCAATCACGGATGACCTATGTAGGTCGGGTTACCCCATTCAGACATCTGCGGATTATAGCTTGTTTACCAGCTCCCCGCAGCTTTTCGCAGGCTACTACGTCTTTCTTCGCTTGTGATCGCCAAGGCATCCACCACATGCACTTACTTGCTTGATCCTATAACAAGTCCGTTTTGCAACGAGCAAGTTATGGGTGAGCTTTGTGCTGTGCCATACTTTTTGAGTATTTTGAGTTACTCAAGAAAATAAATTCTCTACCCATCTATTTTTGCATCCATCTCAAGATGCTCTAATAGATATACTGCTTTTTCCAGATTTTTAAAGAACGTTACAGCTAACAAAAAATTCTTGATACACAGATTTAATTACTAATACTCAAACTTGAATACTTGCAATTAAACAGTGGTGGAGGCAGACGGAATCGAACCGACGACCCCCTGCGTGCAAAGCAGGTGCTCTCCCAGCTGAGCTATGCCCCCAAGCTTCTTGGGTTTGATATTTATTTGCTAGACACGCATGGTGGGTCCGGTTGGATTTGAACCAACGACCCCCGCCTTATCAAGACGGTGCTCTAACCGACTGAGCTACAGACCCTTTGTCTGTCCCCCGTGACTTTACAGCCGATAAGTGTGGGTACTTGCAGATAGACATTTTCTCTAGAAAGGAGGTGATCCAGCCGCACCTTCCGATACGGCTACCTTGTTACGACTTCACCCCAGTCATGAATCCTACCGTGGTAACCGTCTTCCTTGCGGTTAGACTAGCCACTTCTGGTAAAACCCACTCCCATGGTGTGACGGGCGGTGTGTACAAGACCCGGGAACGTATTCACCGCGACATGCTGATCCGCGATTACTAGCGATTCCAGCTTCATGCAGTCGAGTTGCAGACTACAATCCGGACTACGATCGGTTTTCTGGGATTAGCTCCCCCTCGCGGGTTGGCAACCCTCTGTTCCGACCATTGTATGACGTGTGAAGCCCTACCCATAAGGGCCATGAGGACTTGACGTCATCCCCACCTTCCTCCGGCTTGTCACCGGCAGTTTCCTTAGAGTGCTCTTGCGTAGCAACTAGGGACAAGGGTTGCGCTCGTTGCGGGACTTAACCCAACATCTCACGACACGAGCTGACGACAGCCATGCAGCACCTGTGCGCCGATTCTCTTTCAAGCACCTCTACTTCTCAGTAGAGTTTCGACCATGTCAAGGGTAGGTAAGGTTTTTCGCGTTGCATCGAATTAATCCACATCATCCACCGCTTGTGCGGGTCCCCGTCAATTCCTTTGAGTTTTAATCTTGCGACCGTACTCCCCAGGCGGTCAACTTCACGCGTTAGCTACGTTACTAAGGAAATAAATCCCCAACAACTAGTTGACATTGTTTAGGGCGTGGACTACCAGGGTATCTAATCCTGTTTGCTCCCCACGCTTTCGTGCATGAGCGTCAGTATTGACCCAGGAGGCTGCCTTCGCCATTGGTATTCCTCCACATCTCTACGCATTTCACTGCTACACGTGGAATTCTACCTCCCTCTGCCATACTCTAGACTGCCAGTCACCTATGCAGTTCCCGGGTTAAGCCCGGGGATTTCACATTGGTCTTAGCAAACCACCTGCGCACGCTTTACGCCCAGTAATTCCGATTAACGCTCGCACCCTACGTATTACCGCGGCTGCTGGCACGTAGTTAGCCGGTGCTTATTCTTCCGGTACCGTCATCCAATTTAGGTATTAACTAAATTGCTTTCTTTCCGGACAAAAGTGCTTTACAACCCGAGGGCCTTCTTCACACACGCGGCATTGCTGGATCAGGGTTTCCCCCATTGTCCAAAATTCCCCACTGCTGCCTCCCGTAGGAGTCTGGGCCGTGTCTCAGTCCCAGTGTGGCTGACCGTCCTCTCAGACCAGCTACAGATCGTCGCCTTGGTAAGCCTTTACCCTACCAACTAGCTAATCTGCCATCGGCCGCTCTTTGAGCGCGAGGCCCGAAGGTCCCCCGCTTTTCTCTTGAGAGTGTATGCGGTATTAATTCGGCTTTCGCCGGGCTATCCCCCACTCTAAGACACGTTCCGATGTATTACTCACCCGTTCGCCACTCGCCGCCAGGCCGAAGCCCGCGTTGCCGTTCGACTTGCATGTGTAAGGCATGCCGCCAGCGTTTAATCTGAGCCAGGATCAAACTCTTTAGTTTAAACCT
>NZ_CP080504.1:635080-1099965 GCF_020342435.1 Candidatus Vallotiella sp. (ex Adelges kitamiensis) | reverse complement strand
AATTTTGCGAAGCGTCAAGAGTTTTCTTAAAATCTTGTGCTACTGAGATCTACCTGCAAATATGCCTTATATAAAATGTTGCAAGTACAAAACAATATTTTAGCGATAGACTACTCTTATCTAACTCTAAATTAGATAGATTTTCGTTGGGTTTTGAACAGAGAGCATAATAGCACACTGCTATCTTAAAATCTATAATACTTTTAATTAAAAACTCATTTTAAGCTAGTCACTTATTATATAACAATGGATTATCAATTTTATTGATTTAAGCTAATAACATGACTACATGTACCTAAGAAGTTCCAGATAAAATATAGTGCTATAAATAATTATATAACCTCTTTGCTTAGTAAGCTAGAAAGCTATTATTGATTTAAGTATAGTACCCAGTATATCTCTTAGTCATTCGTAGCTAACGTTGCTATAGACGTCAATGTGTAGATAGACGGTTATTTTACAGAATTGCTTAGTTGTTCTACTGGAACCGCATCAAATTGTCGGATTAGATTTGATCTAGATAATCATAAATACGACATACTTCTAAATATTTATTTAGTGGCTGTCTTCCCGCTTGTAGCAAGCTCCAATAGGTCTCTAATCAACGCACACCTACTATTACTATTTAGTACTACAGATATCTACTGGGATCGCTTAACCTCTGATGACAGGCGGACGGCTAGATTCTTATGCTGCACCTTTATTTAGGGCGTGAACCTAGTCTTTTGCTTGAAAGTGGTTTAGCTATCATACTAGCGATAGTGCTTCTAAGATAATATTTTAGGTATTAAATTTTACTGATATTCAACTCTTGTTCTAGAATACTAGATTAGTAAATTTTTATTTACGAGCTTATTATTAATAATAAATACTATAAAAGCACTCTAAAAGATTTTAAAGCGCCAAAATATTGAATGTATGTAGGCTGCCCCCAGTATACTGATGCCGATAACCTACACTTATTATAGATGGCGCGAAGCAGCTCTATATTAGAGCTAACCTTAGAATACAGGTTATTGAGAGAAATTTTTGGCTTGTAGAAAATTATAACTCCATTCCAAAAAAGAGAATAAATACTTTATCTTGACTCGTTAATTCTGCTCAACGACTAAACACGTAACAGCTAGCATCAGCAAGTTTGGAGCTATTGTATTATAGCACCACCTCATCCACTCTCGTTGCCGAACAGCCGCCTACAGCTCGGGGTAATTATTTATAAATTATCGCCTATTTATATATAGGCTAAGCTCATCGTATCAGACAAGCCGGTAGAAAATATAGTGTAGCTTAACTTCATTCAGCGGTGATCAAAGTATATATATATTGCATAATAAAATTGGCATGTTTATTAAACATAAAGTAATAAATGTTATTATTTTTTATATTTTTAATATCTCTAAAAAAATGAAACAGCGTTATATTTTATCTGGTACCTAAATACCCTCGTGGCTTAATAAAGTTCCCATCTTTGCATAGAAGATGATGTAAGCGTAACTATCGTGTTTAGCACTAATAAGCTTAGCATGCCTATTCGATAGCGCAGTATTAATTCCGGCATTACGGGATCGTGTTAGATTATCTAGATATATTCGCGCTTTAATTTTGAAAACGATACCTACGTGCAAATTGTTTCGTAACTAGTGCACACTAATTAACGACGCATGTTTCTATAATTGATACTAAATAACTTGCCGGCGAAGTTATGCAAGTTAATATTTTGATTAACATCTAGGCATAAACAAGTAATAATTTTTCCTGTATAGGAGATTTGAGAAGAAATATCTAAATCTATCCCCTATGCACATAAGGGAGTCGCTTTCTAGGCTGGATAAGCCTTCGTAGCACGCGACCGTATCCGCGGCCACCCGAAAAGTTTTATTGTTAATTGATGGCAATAAGCCGATTTTCTTTTGGAAAAGTGTCCTGGATTATTTGATTATAATGCCTTCAATCAACGGTATAGATCGTGCTATAATATAATATATAGATCATCCCCATAACAACCTTAAATTAGTCAGAGGTAGTTATTTACTTAGCTAGCTAGTTATATGTGACATTCGGAACATAACATATCAAAAGCTTTTATAGATGGATAGAGCCATATACTTTATATTATAAGTTTGTCTTGTTGTATCGGAATACTAGTATCTTTCTATAAAAAGCACGCTGCTAGGTTGTCAGCAGTAGCGCATTATCCGATCTAGTATTTAAAGCACGCAGCTTGCCTAGGTTAGCTTTCGAAGCTCGTTATAAAATGACAGCGATAATGCTAACACTTTTTAAAAAAGTATTTTTTATCATATTACTACGCGCTTTGCCCTTATAACACTAGCTAAGATTCTTAACAACGTATAGCCTGATGCATTGCCTATCCACTTGGTATCAATTTCTTTGTACGCTCTTCTGCTGTGCCTTAAGAATAAGCAAAAGATAGTTTTAACTCATTAAACTCCAATTATATTGAAGTGATCGAAAACTTATAGGGCTTATCATTACAGTAATAGGCCAGGATACTTAGCTATTATTGTGTAGCTATAGTATGGCATGTATCTATATAAGCAATCATCACATTACTTCAATCTATAAACTATTTCTTAACAACTGGGTAATTCATATCGGTGATCTAGAGCTTGGCCAAGCGGTATAGCATCCTAATGATTTATAATTAGTAAGCTGTACGCAAAGTACGGGCCTACGTAGCCCATTCTAGATTTTAAGGAATTTCTCGATGATAGGTATCAATCGTCAAATAATCTCTGACACCACCGCTAGGATTCTTCTCGAAATCCAGGCCGTTCACTTCAATGTCAAAAAACCATATATCTTTACATCCGGATGGGCAAGCCCTGTCTATATAGATTGCCGAAAGCTGATTTCCTATCCCCGCGCACGTAATGCCCTGATAGAGATGGCCGAATCAACTATTTATGCTGAAGTCGGGTTCGAGGAAATTAACTCTGTGGCAGGCGGTGAAACTGCTGGTATCCCATTTGCTGCATGGATTGCTGATCGTATGGACTTGCCGATGCAATATATTCGAAAGAAGCCAAAAGGTTTCGGCTGTAATGCACAGATCGAGGGGGTTCTACTAGAGGGATCGAAAGTTCTACTGGTCGAAGATCTAACGACTGACAGCCGTAGTAAGATCAACTTTATTAATGCGTTGCGCACCGCCGGTGCGAGCGTCGAGCACTGCTTTGTATTATTCCACTACAATATCTTTAAGGAAAATATGTCGGTACTTAAAGATGTTGGAGTCAATTTACATGCATTAGCAACCTGGTGGGACTTACTACGCGTATCTAAAGATAAAGGGTACTTTGACACAAAAACACTAGATGAAGTCGAGAAGTTCTTGCATGCCCCTACTCAATGGTCGGCGGCACATGGTGGCGCGATATCCTCATCACAATAGTGAAACACATTAAAGCTAGCGAATTTTCAACTGTAGTCGCGAAAGCTATAGCTAGCTTTCGGGAGCGTTAGGTTGCCCATGCGTTTTGGCTCTATCTAGCCCTAATCTAGATAGAGATTTGTAATAATTATATTAAGTTTAAACTAGGAAGTTTTCTTCTTAAACACTCACTTTACGATTTGGATTGAGTATCCAATCATTTGCATGTGACAGACCTATTTACTGACGTTGCGCAGTAGTACATGAACTACTCATCTCCTATAGGGCAGGCATCCCCGAAATATACTACAATTTACAATAAAGATATTCTCAGCGAAGAGAACTATTTCCTTTATCTCATTCT
Organism: Candidatus Vallotiella sp. (ex Adelges kitamiensis); assembly: GCF_020342435.1. Lineage (GTDB taxonomy): Bacteria > Pseudomonadota > Gammaproteobacteria > Burkholderiales > Burkholderiaceae > Mycetohabitans. The sequence continues at coordinate 1,096,207 of NZ_CP080504.1, read as the reverse complement.
AGAATTAGATGCTATTAGCTCTATAGTCTTTTTGGTAAAGCCCCCCACGCTCTAGAGATCTTATTATCTCATCTGGAGCTTATGAGCGATAAGTAAAAAATACAAGCTTATATATGTAAGTTAGCAGAGCGCATTACTATATCGTTACTAGCTTAATAGCCATTACCTAATCTGCTGTTAATCTTTAGCTTTCCAGCTACGATGTTTCAGATAATGCTCGGTGCTAATCTAACCGCCATTATAAGTCGGCATAACATATACTTAATAATAGATTTTCTTCACAATCGCCACACATCTTTTGTACTTGTATTAAATATTTATTTAGAGTATCGGGGTATAAGGTGCATTTAGGAATGATAACAAAAGTTTTTATTGATGGGCAGGATGGTACAGTTGGTCTAAAAATTAATGAATACCTTGCAGAGCGGCACGACACTAAAGTATTACGTCTCGATGAGACGAGGTGAAAAAAATCCCAATAGGCGACGGAAACTGATCAAGGCCTCTGATGTGATACTCCCATGTCTACCAGATGCCGCATCTCTCGAATCTATGTCTCTGGTTGAGAGTGACCGCGTTATTATCATCGACGCTAGCACAGCGTTCCGCATAAAACAGGGCTAGGCGTACAAATTGCCCAAGCTTCTGCGGATATAATCCGATCGACTTCGTCGCGACAATCTACTCGATTACTGGGTATAGTAGTGGCGGTAAACAAACAATTAATTTCGACCTATAAAAAACATCTAATCCTGCGTTATCAAGTCCACGACCCTACGCACTCGATCTAACGCATAAATACCTACCCGGGAATGAAAATCTATTCCGGACTAATAATACCGCCAGCGGTCTATATGGCTCTTGCAGTTATAGGCTCTTACAGTTACAACCTATCTTCCCTAGATGCGATTATCGCAGCGGATAACACCAGCTGACGTGCATGCTGTGCTAACTGACTATTATTCTAGCGAAGCGTTTATTCGGGGGCATACCACTAGGTACGCCAGAAAATCCGGGTGATGTGGCTTTTTAGATGTGCAAACTAATAACGACACTAATCACGTTGATCTATTCTTCTTTGGGAATGAGGGGCGAATCATAACGATCGCACAGCTTGATAAGCTTATAAAAGGTGCATCGGGTGTGTTATACAGTGTATAAACCTTGCTATCGGCGTAGATGTCTAGACTAATATAGTCAACTATACCAACTTTTTATTTAAGATGAGTTAACAGTTTACACAATTTAGTTGAATTTCAAATCCTTGATATCTACAAAGCTTAATACTTCCTCTTAAAAGAGGACGAGTTTTTAGGTTCAGCATCCCTGCATGTAGAATTATATGAGAAATTATTAGTTACTAATATCGTCTATAGTGATGGTTCGGTGCTATTCCCGCTCAATTTGTTATCTGTTTAAGTGGTAAGCAACGATTGGAATCGGTACCAGAGAAAACACAAGGCAGTCTAATTGCATAAATATCTTTATGATCATAAAGATCTAGTATTTTAGAAAGTATTATTTTGTTTATTTGCATGTACGAGTGGCAAATGTGTCTAAAGCTAATGATGGTAATAGGCCCGAATAAATAAAAAAATAACCTAAAGCTACCCTAAATAGCCATATACATTCTGACATGTCGTAATTTTGTCGTCATTGCGCTTATTGCTCAAAAAGCCCGCTACTTAGCGGGCTGAATCTATATCAAAAGATATGGAGAAGAGAGTTTGTGTATAAACACTACCCCAAAAAACGCAAACCTCTATTCGACCCTAAACAAGATAAATGAAGAGCGATCCGCTGAATTACTAAGATTGTGTGCTAATATGCAGGTATATTTTAATGCCTACCGGATACACTTTAGTTCTATTATTAAAGCATAGTACTGGGATATAAAATGGGTTATAAATTTTTAATTCACTGTGACTCTACAGAATAAGGATTGTTGCAAATTATAAAATGGTTGATGAAAATCGCTTTCAGACGATTCTAATTCAAAAATATTTTTAAATTTAGATTTACGGTGTACTGTAGACTCTATAGTTATGTTTAATTAAAAGGCTACAGTTCTATGTGAATACTAACGCAACATTTCATTAAGTAGTACAAGACAGACTCAGACAGCGAATACCAATATATCGTATCTTCTCCATTGAAATAATGGCACTACACTGTTATGCCCGCTTAAAAAGATTATCTTGGCTTACAGATTGATAGAATAATTCAAGGAAGATCCTAAAAAATCTGCTCAAGACCTTCTATATGTCATCATAGCCATGAAAAATATATAGATCTCTAAATAGATATAAGAACTAACCTGCTTCCCAGAGTTTTCAAAAACTAGCATACTTACACAGATATATGCCAATCCCCTATAGGAAACCAATGAAATTCTTGTAAGAGAATATCGATCCCGGTAGTTGTGGAAAGTCATCAGGAATTGCAGGAGTCAGATCAGATACGAGATGAATCTCGTACATATAAACGCGGCAGCACGCGCACCGGGTGCACTCATCACGAAATGCTGAGAAAGTGCTCGCCATCTCTTAAGGATAGATCCATCAGAAGCATGGTAACCCGACGTGTCTGTTCTCAGACACTTATCGCAGATAAACCACTACTGTGTCTGTACAAGCTATGGAGCGTAAGATATTGCACGCGAGCCGTCTAAAACTAGAGCATTACAACAATCTTAGAGGTTAATAGATCACATTAGATAACACTCACTGAATATCTTCATTACTCTACCGTCACTGACTTAGCTAGATTTCGTGGCTTATCTACATCAGTTCCACGTGCACAGGCGGTGTGATACGCGAGCAATTGTAACGGCACTACATGTAGTATTGGCGACAGCAGCCCATAATGCTCAGGCATTCGAATTACATGAATACCTTCGTCATTAACGATTCGTGTATCCGCATCAGCAAATACATATAGCTGCCCCCCCCGTGTACGGACTTCATGGATATTAGACTTTAGTTTTTCAAGTAGCATATCGTTAGGTGCAACAGTAACTACTGGCATTGCTTCAGTCACTAGTGCGAGCGGACCATGCTTGAGTTCGCCGGCTGGATATGCTTCAGCGTGAATATATGACGTTTCTTTTAGCTTTAATGCGCCTTCCAGTGCAATTGGATAATGCATTCCTCTTCCCAGGAAGAGGACGTTTTCTTTGCGTGAAAATTCTTCTGCCCATGCGATAATTTGTGGCTCAAGCGCAAGCACACTATTAAGTGCTGCCGGAAGGTGTCGCAACTGTTTCAGGTACTGCATTTGAAGATTCGAATCTGCGTGACCACGCAACCATTTAAGCGTCACTGTAAGTACAAATAGAGCAACAAGCTGCGTTGTGAATGCTTTTGTCGAAGCCACACCTATTTCAGTACCTGCATGTGTCAGAAAGCGCAGGGTGGTAAACCGCACTATCGCGCTGCTTGCTACATTACAAATAGCCATCGTATGCGAGTGTCCGAGCGCATGCGCATGCTTAAGCCCGGCGAGCGTATCTGCTGTTTCACCTGACTGCGAGATCACTACAACTAGTGATCGAGGGTTCGGGACAGAGTCACGATAGCGATACTCGCTTGCAATCTCAACATGTGTAGGAATTTTTGCGATCGATTCAAGCCAGTACTTCGCTGTTAAACCAGAGTAATAGCTGGTACCGCATGCAAGAATTAGAAGGCTGTCGATTTCATTAAGTATATCGCTGGCGTTAGTCCCAAACAGCTCAGGCTCAAATGCGTCAATGTGTGCAATCGTATCCGAAATAGCCTGAGGCTGCTCAAAAATTTCTTTTTGCATGAAATGCTGGTACGGCCCGAGTTTCACTGCGCTATCATAGGAGTTAACCGTATGTATTCGCCTCTGTACAAGGACGCCGTTATGGTCAGCAATCTGAACACCGTCGAGCGTCAATTCGACTACATCACCTTCCTTAATAAAAATTAAACGATTAGTGATGCCTGCTAAGGCGAGCGCATCTGAAGCTATGAAATTTTCATGTTGACCTAACCCAACTACTAGTGGTGAGCCACCGCGCGCGCAGCACACTCTATGTGGCTGGTTTTTCGAAAAAACTGCAATCGCATAGGCTCCATGTAACTTCTTTACTGCTTCGCGTACGGCAGAAAACAAATTATCGTGATACACACTATAGATTAGATGCGCAATAACCTCGCTATCGGTTTGCGTTACAAACTTATACCCGCTCGCTTGCAGGCCTTCACGAAGAGTTTCATGATTTTCGATAATCCCGTTGTGAACCAGCGCAATCGTGTCGTGTGAAAAGATCGGATGCGCGTTATGTGCGACTGGTGCTCCATGAGTTGCCCAACGCGTGTGTGCGATGCCTGTTTCTCCTAGAAGTTGCATGTCATGAATCTGCTGTTCAAGGTTCGCTACGCGCGATATGCTACGAGCGCACCGAGCGACACCATTGACGATAGCAGCTACACCACACGAATCGTAGCCTCGGTATTCCAGACGCCGCAACCCCTCAATAAGAACCGGGACAATGTTACGTTTCGCTACCGCGCCAACAATGCCACACATGATATTTATCCGAGAAAAATAGAGGTTTCTAGTTTTACTAGCCTATTGCACAATGTCTTTCAAGCTTTTTTCTTAACCGGTCGCGCATACTCCGTCTTTGCGATCTGTGTCTTCTCATTTAATGCCAGTGCTCCAGCGGGCACATCATGCCATACAGTTGTACCGGCGGCGAGCGTCGCGCCTGAGCCTACGATAACCGGTGCAACAAGCTGCGTGTCAGAGCCTATGAATACATCATCACAGACAACGGTACGATGTTTATTCACCCCATCATAGTTACAAGTAATCGTTCCTGCGCCAATGTTCACGCGCGCTCCGATGTCAGCATCGCCTATGTAGCTCAAATGATTGGCCTTTGCGTAATGCCCGAGCACTGCATTTTTAATCTCGACGAAGTTACCTACATGTGCATTACTAGATAGGATAGTCCCGGAACGTAGCCGAGCATACGGGCCTAGCACAACATTCTCACCCAGACAAGCACCATCGATATAAGTAAATGCGTTCACGCGTGTTCCTGCGGCGATCGTTGTCTCACGGATAACGCAGTTTGGCTCAATGTTTACATAATCACCTAGCACAACGTGTCCCTCAAACACACAATTGACATCGATCAATACCTCAGCCCCGCACTCTAACGTACCACGCACGTCGATACGCGACGGATCAACTAATGTGACGCCAGAGTCTAGCAATCGCAGTGCCTCGTTACGCTGATAGACACGCTCCAGATCAGCTAATTGACGCTTGTTATTCACGCCGAGCGCCTCCCAAATGTCATCTGGCTGCACACCAACAACCTCAACACCGTCATTGATTGCCCGCTCGACGACATCAGTCAAGTAGAACTCGTGTTGCATATTATCGTTTTTTAACGAGCTGAGCCAAGCCTCAAGCCGTCCGCTCGGCGAGATGACAATACCAGTATTGATCTCGCAAATTTGGCGCTGCCACGGGTTAGCATCTTTTTGCTCTATGATCCGTATAATCCGTCCATCGCAATCTCGTACAATGCGACCATAACCGCATGGGTCATCCAGTGTGACTGTAAGCACCCCATAGTGACCGTTAGCTGCTGCTTTAACTAACCGCCGCAGCGTCGAGGCCCTCGTAAGCGGCACATCGCCGTACAACACCAGGGTGGGCAGTGATGGATCTATAAATGGTAACGCTTGTTGAACTGCATGACCTGTACCCTGTTGCTCGGCCTGTAAAACAAACTTAATATCGGGCGCCGCGATAGCTTCACGCACTGCCTCAGCACCGTGCCCAACTACCACGATGAGCCGATTCGTCGCTAGCGCCCGCGCCGTAGAGATAACATGAGACAGTACTGGCCGGCCAGCCAGTAGGTGTAGCACTTTCGGTCGCTCCGAGTGCATGCGCTTGCCTATACCAGCCGCAAGAATGACAATATTCACCACATCAACATCTAGGGATGTCTCAAAAAGATAATTTTTACATTGGGCTTACTGTATTCCGTAGCATAACTAACATACAAGCATGCTGGAAACATAGCCTAACGGCGTGTTGAATTACTTAATTCGGAGTGCACCACTATCAGTGGTGCACATAATTTGTTCCCCACCGCTTGCAGATAAACATCAAGTAATGATTTATCAGATGCGATAATACGCATCGGCTAAGGTAACAAACATGTGCCCCAGCTGTTCGGGGCAATACTTTCTTTATTCTTAGAATGACATCTCCATATTATCGCGCTTTAAGTTCACGCTAACTACTGCGCAGATTTAATGGAATAACCTGAATTCACAGAATTATGCACACTACCGTAGAGGAATCTGCTGATTTAGGTGGCACACCTCTAAGCATGCTACCTAAATTCAGAAGGACAATTTATAGGCAGCTGTTGGGAGTGAACTATAATCTCGGTACGCAACATCATTTACGGCATGCTTATTACATAATGTATACCACGCCAAAATGCTACAGCACTATCTTACTCTTGGATACAAGATGTCTGATGATACTGTACGTAGCCTAATTTCTGATATAAAACTTTTGCTTAAAATTTAAGTATATAGCTTAAGCACTATACTAGTGTAATAAATTATAATAATACACGTCTCTTTTTCTAAAAATACGTAAACCGTTATCGGGTTTGCCTACCTTAATTCGGTACGACTTTCTGGGCGGGGCAGTTAAACAGCTCATTGTCCTCGAGAGCTTAAGGTTCTCGAAACATACTCATATTAAGCTTCTTTAATACGAATAATTTCGATGCCTACTGACTTGCAGTCGGGATAAACATCAAGCTTCTCAGTCGACACACGTACCGCCTTCACGCTCTCGTGCAATAACATTGCAGCAGCAACGTCATCGCACAATGTTTCTTGCAGATTGACATGTCCGCGTGAGATTCGTTGTTCAATTGTTGAGCGCATGAAATCATAGTCAACGACTTCGACTAACTTATCGGCGCACGGCGTCGACTCAGATAGCGGTATAAACAGATCGATATTGACGATGACACGCTGTTCAGCGTGTTTCTCGAAATCATGCGCGCCAATATTGATATAAATCTCATAGTTACGTAAAAATAAGCGTCGACAGTTTATTAGTCTTGGGTGAAAAAGGGCGGAGAGCATAGGGAGATCTAGTTAAGTAGAAGCTAAGTTGCGTAAGATGCCATGTAACAGGCATGTAAGCATTACCCTCATACCGCTTATACAAATATTACAGGGCACATCGTTAGTATGAGATACGCTTGCATTTATTAGTAACATCGTACCGTCAAAGCTGCTATTAGGCGGCACGTTACAATGTCGCATTGGTCATATTAATGACTATCTAAGTAGTTTGGGCTTTTCTATTGCTAGAAATCTGAAATCGAACTGACCACCAGAGTGCAGGGTGAGTCCGATTGCAATAGGCATGACTTTTAGCTTTGAGGTCAGCCGCTTCGATAGCCTCATAGCTAAGAGGCTATCGAGAACGTATGCGGTATTAATGTTGTATATTTTTCGATAAAGTAAGTTGATCAGAAGCTATATTAAGTTTTTGTCTCCGTGCGCAGAATCCTATAAAATGTGCTCGGGTATAATGATTTTATCTTGCACCAAAGAATGCACTCGCTCTTATAACGTAATAAGACGTTATAACAGAACGATAGAGCACAGAAAATCAGGAAGTTAGATTCTAATCAGCGCATGAATAATGCCGAGATAAAGTTAAATATAATGCAGCAGGATAGTTTACCTGTTCCTAACGACACTGCGCTCACGAACTTATACGCTTTGGTACAGCATATCACCCAGAAAATAACCGAATCTGGAGGTTGGCTGCCATTCGATAGGCACATGGAACTTACTCTCTACACACCAGGCCTAGGCTACTATAGCAGTGGTACAGTTAAGTTTGGCCGTAGCCCCGACGACGGCAGTGACTTTATTACTGCCCCGGAACTCACGCCACTGTTTACTCAAACTCTCGCTAGACCAATATCCGAGATACTTAGTGCTACCAGAACTCGTCATATAGTTGAATTTGGAGCTGGAACGGGTAAACTTGCTGCCGTATTACTGCGTACTTTGGATGTGCTTGGTGTCAAGTGTACACGCTACACGATTGTAGAATTATCTAGTGAGTTAAGAGAGAAACAACGCGAATACATTGCAAAAACCGCACGGAAGTTTATCCGCTGCGTCCAATGGGTCGATACGCTCCCAGGGCAAGTGGATGGTGTAATTATTGGTAACGAAGTTCTTGATGCAATGCCAGTGCGTCTTTTTGCGCGTCGGGATGGCCTCTGGTATGAACGCGGCGTCGCCATGACAGATTCCCGATTCGTATTCGCTGATCGGCCTCTATCCGGTACGACTCAGCCAGCTGCACTTGCATATGTCCCTGGCCAGCACGATTACGTGACTGAGACACATGAGGCGGCAGCTGCATTCGTACATACGGTATGCTCAGTACTCAGCCGCGGCGTGGTGTTGTTCATCGACTATGGTTTCCCGGCTGCTGAGTATTACCATCCACAGCGCACGGAAGGCACACTAATGTGCCACTATCGACACCGTGCTCATAGCAACCCATTTTTATACCCAGGTTTACAGGATATCACCGCACACGTGCAGTTTAGCGCTATCAAACAGGCAGCTCTCGAAGCGGGCGCACTCTTGCTTGGATACACGTCGCAGGCGCACTTTTTAATAAACGCCGGCATTACAGACTTGCTTGCACAACTAGACCCATCTGACTCAGTTCGCTTCCTACCTCAGGCTAATGCGGTACAAAAATTGCTGTCCGAGGCTGAAATGGGCGAGTTATTTAAAGTGATTGCATTTTATCGCGGTTTCGATGCTAGACTAAGCGCCTTCGAGGGCGGTGATCGTTCACATACACTATAACTTATTCGACTAGCCTGTTTATGTTCTATTGAATCTAACTATTCTATTTATTAGAAACCGCGGGCTTCGAAACCATCCAACTTTCGCTCTTAAGCTATAGATTAACCTGAATCTCTTGCTACGTTTTCCCACCTAAAATTATAGTAGTCTATATCTCGCCCCAATAATTTTGTTTAAGTCTTACTCAAGGATTAAACCTGAGTACTTACACACCCTCGTGGACTCTAAGAACAAACTAATTACAGTGCTATTATATGCACACTCCATAAATATGGTTGGCATATTTTCACATGTGTTTTCTAGCTGAAGAAGTCAACGCAGCCTTATCATGTAGTTCAGCGTAAAAGCACATGAAAATATCTACATTACGCCAGCAGATGCTTGAGCAATTATTTGTACAACGAAGACGATTAGTCTAGTAAAATTATGCATATATAAAGTATCTTTGCATATTAAGTCTACCGTTAGAACCAACTAGTAGTTAGCATCGAGTAGTCGCATATGCTAATTTCAGCGGTATCTATATTAGCTGTTGTAAAGTCGTAGCATAGCTAAAGCTAAAAAACTACGAAGTAGCACTGAAAAGTGCTATACACTATATTTAAATACAGCATATTACTTTAAAAGTGCCACTATATATCGCATAAGATAATAGCTGCAGCAGCTATCTAGCACTCTCCTCGGTAACAATTGCTTCAGATATACGATACATATTATCTTATCCTAAGATAGGGTAAAGTGGTTTATAGTGGCGATCCTAATAATATTAACGACTTAAAAAGTGTGATTTACTGAAAACTAGCAAGTCTACTAGAACATTTTCCGCATTTTTGAACGAGTGCAGTATTGCCATATTTATCGAATTACGCACTACATTCATAGCGTATCTAAAGCTAAATGGGAGAAGTATAGAGAGCAACTACCCACACTGTATTAACAGGCCCGGGCTAACATATGATTGGCTAAGACCATCTAGTCAGGAATAGTTTTGTACTGACAATTTATTGTAGATGGCCTCTGAGAGAGATTGCATAAAGTAAAGATGAACTTATCGGTACTCAGTATAATAGTTTTTAACTATCGACTTTATTAACTAGATGTGAGCCCCCTCATTTTATTACTAATAATCTGACCTTCTGCTCTTTATATCTAGAGCATCGTTATTACTTCAGAATCAGATAGACGTAATGATATGCAGTAAAATAATGCGTTACCTCTAATTAATTTTAGCTAATCGGCTATACGTCTCGAGCTAGACAACCACTAATCCGATTGAAATAGTATGAGTAATCTGACCCAACAAACTATTCTAAGCGTACACCACTGGACTAACACGCTTTTCAGCTTTACTTGCACACGCGATCTAGGTTTTCGTTTCGAAAGCGGTCAATTTACCATGATTGGTTTAGAAGTAAACAATAAGCTGCTTCTACGCGCGTACAGTCTAGCAAGTGCGAACTACGAGGAAAACCTCGAATTCCTGAGCGTTAAGGTACAGGACGGCCCATTCACTTCTAGGCTGCAACACCTGAAGATAGGCGATAAAGTGTACATCGGAAAAAAACCGACTGGCACATTAGTGGTTGATAACCTACTTCCAGGTAAAACACTATGGCTGCTATCCACTGGAACTGGCTTAGCTCCATTTTTATCAATTATAAAAGACTGGGAAATCTATGATCGCTATGATAAAATCGTTCTTACACACACCTGCCGTTTCGTTAACGAGCTCGCATATAAAGAATATATTACTTTACACCTGCCAATGCATGAGCATATAGGAGAAATAATCAGAGAAAAATTAATATATTTCCCAACCGTGACGCGTGAGCCGTTCCAAAATCGTGGTCGCATCACAGAGCTGATGGAAACGGGTAGATTATTTACGCTACTTGGCATAGCGCCATTCTCGAGCGAGAATAACCGCATTATGTTGTGTGGAAGTCCAAATATGCTGCGTGATGCACGGAAACTTCTTAATGGCCTTGGTTTTTTAGAAGGTAGTAATTCAGTCCCAGGCCACTATGTAGTCGAGAAAGCTTTTGTTGGTTGATGTGCTGGTTTACACCATGTACTTATCGACAGTATTCTGTTCATAGAAATTACAATCAATATATCGAGACATCCTGTATCAGGATAGTAAATAGTTGCATCTGGATAAAGCTTTACTTAGCAAACTTTCAGTACCACACGCAATATCACAATTCGCAACATCTCAGGGATCTCAGTGCACACCAAATTTAGTACCTCTCGACTGTTATTCACAACATATGATATTCTTCCATTTTAAAAAGTGAGTATTTCCTTGCCACGAGCGAATGTTTTTACTAGAAGTACTCACCAATAAAATAGACCAGCCTATATCTAGGTTAGCGATAAAAACTACGCTGTAACAATATTAATTGATTTATTAAATAATATAGTAATCAACTGATAGCTAAAATTAAAAGATGGGCGCATACCATCATATTTAGCAGTGCTCACATTAGAAATGCATTCTATTCTTAATATAAACCTAGGCCAGACAGGCTTGCATAACTACCGCTACTGACGGTCGTACCCTAGACAAGGTACATATCTGTTTTTACTACACCTCTATAATACCCCCGTGAGTTTACACTCGACAATACTAAAATAGGCATGCTCTATGTGCAATTATTTCCTCTTCTATATCTCTTAAGAACTGCGATTTTAGAACACCCTCGACCTAATAAATACTAGAAGCTGAAGGGAATCACGGCCAGAAAATACGATCAGCCTACTTGTATTTTCTACGGCTTGCACACCAAATAATGTCGATAACTTTATATATAGATAGTTACCAAGTATAAATCCATAACACTTATTTCTGCACCGGATGCAAGTTAAGAAATAGCTGAAAATGCTTGATAGCGGCAGCTTTCTTACGTATCTCTACATCTCGTTGGACCTGCATCTAACTAGCTCCTGTAAACTTCCTCGATACCTTTCTAATTTATTAGAAAGGTATCGCTTACTTGTGTTTAAATCTCTGTAAATATGGGTACTTAATAAACTTGTCAGATAAAAGTCTTATGGTTTGTAGCGCTATTAGTAGCATTTAACTAATAGAAGATTCAAGAGCTTTATTATATCTATAATAGAAAAATTTATCGGCAATAAGTGAAATGCTGCTGACTGCCAGTAATAACAGCTACATACTCTTTGGATATATAGTTTAATAAGGTATAAATGGCTATAAACAGCCATCTGCCTGGTGCGCCCGGCCGGGATCGAACCAGCAACCCCTGCCTTCGGAGGGCAGTACTCTATCCGTTGAGCTACGGGCGCTTTTATTTAATAGCTGTGAAGCGTAATTAGAAATAAGCTTCAAACTATAAGCTATCTGAACTGTATTGTCTATTTAATATGTGAGAAATACTACTCTCCGGCTCCCACTTTTCCCATACATTCCCTATATATACCCACCCACTCCCTCAGATTCTTAATACGTGAAACGATATTAGATAAAGCATTTAGATTGGTGTACTTGTGCTGCTAATTGTAGGAGGGCAATCTACTTTAATAAGGGTTGCTACTCTATCCTAGAGGCGGCAATAAATATAAAGTTTTAACAGTTTAAATAATATATCCTTCATTTATATGATACTTAATTGGGATTTCTCTCTTAAAGAGAAGACACGATATAGTAATGATTAAAACTCAAATTAAGAATGCAAGAAAGCTTACCACTTAAGTCGTTTCTAGCTGAATACTCATAGAGCGTGTTATACGTTTTTTAGTTATGACAACGTAATACCTATACATTAGTTTTGGAAATGATGATTTTAATAAAGAGTTTTTTATCGTCGTATACTACTGCATACTTACAATAGTAACGACTAATGCTTACGCATCTCCGACGCATTGCCTACTCAGCAGAGCTGCAAGACGCGAGACTTAATCACATTATATGATGGATATCAAGGTGCTGATGCTCACTTATAAAGCAGCTCGTATACTATCGAATACATCACATGGATGTTTTATACCTATATAGAGTAGCATCTAAATATCTAAATTGTTACAGATGACGCACGCAACGCGCCTCTTCTAGATTTCAGGCTGGATGGGTGCTGCGCCGGGGTTATCTAAGGAGCGGTGTTCATATTAGTATCCCCGCTCTCGGCAGGGTGTGTTGTCGCTCTCCGATCATTCTATGTATCGCCCAAACCCTCCGCAAAGCGGCAGTTATTTACTGTGACAGTCCATGCATTGTGCTTGCTGGTGTTAGGGCAGCGACCAGACCGTGTTATTACGCATAAGATCGCGCATCTGATCAGACAAAAAGTTTTAAGCTACATTATATTACTGCGCTCACTTTTACAAATAAATCGGTAGTCGAAATGCGTGAACAGGCCGAAAAGTTTGTTGTGGGTAAAAACATTGAGACGTCTTGAAAAGGGCGAAAAGGCTCAGCCATCAGCTGATGGGTATACGTATTTCTGCACTTAGCATACAGATGCTTTTCAAGAATAGATACGTATGACAAACAAAGGACTAATGCGAAAAACCTAGTCAATTATCTCAATATGGAAAACTAGCATTGTCACGCCGGAACAGGCCTGCGTACTCACACAGAATGAATACGAGATGTAAGTAGCGGTCGTATTTTACGATTACATGACAACTCTGTATGCATATCAGGCAGTAAACTTCGATGACTTCATTTTATTACCTATAAAATAGGTCTGGCATCATGCACTAGTGCATGAAAATAGTCTACGCTACTTTCTAGTAAATGAGTATTAGGACACTAATATCTGCCAGTACGAGCTGCTAAAGTTACTTACTGGCTCGCGATTAGCGTTTACGGTAGTCGGTGATGATGATCGGGTGATTTATAGCTAGCGTAGCGCAAAATTGGAAAATTTCACTTAATTGAAAGCAGATTTTCCTCGTCTGAGAGACATTAAACTTGAGCAAAACTACCGATCAACAGTACATATCCTTAACGCAAAAACACTGTAATTACACAAAACTCGAAACTATTCTAGAGGAAATTATGATCCGAATATAGCATAAGCGATACTATTGCTATAATGCTATGAAATGATGAAGAACATGAAGCAAAATCAGTAGTGTTCCGACTATCAGTATACAAGTCCGAATGGCGCGTGCAGTTTCAAGACTATTCGCTGCTATATAGTAGCAATCTCAAGGCCCGGGTATTCGGGCAGGTATTACGCCAAGAGCGTATTTCATACCCGCTCTTTGGCTAGATAGTCTTTCTTCGATCGTTCTGAAGTTTATCTGCACGATCACCACACCGCGACAGGGGTAAGTAACACGACGTTATAAACACTCTATTTGTTTTCTAGATAAGCAAAAGTGTCGCTCTCGAGTCAGCCCATATAGACTGCCTCGAGATATGACTATCACCGCGTCAAGTAGGCTGCTTCGTATGTTCTGCGATTTCATTCGGTGTATTGTAGAGCAAGCTAGTACCGATCCGGCAACGACATTGCTGGATGATTTAATAGAAGCTATCTGCTATAAACACACTTGTATAATACGATCGATGATCGACGGGCCTAAGCTAAATGGGCAAATGTTCTTAAGCTTATAAAGTGGCTAAAAGAAAAATACAAGACCAAATCTAGAGACTTTACTTGGTGAAGATGACAAGTTAGGTGGGCAAAATGATAATAATGACACACAACACGTATACATCTCTAGGGATTCAACAGAAGTTTGCATACGCGATGCCTGAGCGGGTAAAATCGAGATGATTTAAATGCATTAAAGATGTACTGTCTAACACGCTATTGTATTGAAATGTACATTTTATTACGTCTATTTCTCTTTTCTAAGACGGCATTACTGCCTGCACTGACTCAGTGATACTGAGCCTTAGTATTGGATTACATAATAATCCTGCCTAGTTCGTATACAATAAAATTAAATGCTACGTAGAAATTTTTCCGAAATTCAAATTTGAATTTGTTAAAAGCAAGCCGTTTGTACCTAACCTGAAAACTATTTTACTGTTGCTAAGTATCTTGAGAAGATCCCGGTAGCTTGTTAATGCAATAATGACAGAGCGGCCGAGTTTACAAACCTCGTTAGATGGCGTACGCGCTAGAAGCTTGTCCGATTATTCTTATGTGCACTGCATCACAGACCCGCTTTGCCGTTGATCACGACGAGCTTTTTAGTAATCACGGGGTTCGCATTATGTATATCCTAATATTAACTGATTAATAGAAATATGACTACTGCTCTTGTATATTACTAAGTCACTTGTTATCCGAAATAATCTCTTTAGCTAAAGGGGTATTGCGCTACGAAGATGGCCACCTTATTGATAGCGCCTATCATATTTATCTTTTGTACAACGTTTGATGCAAGCGTAATTATTATATTTCTTCAGATTTTTAACTTAGTTAAGCTTTAATGCAAATAAATTTCTCCTACCGGAAGAGAGATCTAAGAGATATGTTGTGCTAAATTAAATATTTAGAGGATCAACTTCTATGTTCCAGCGATACACGCCTTTAAGCGTGTTCAGCTGCGGTACCCAATCACGCAGTGTACGCTGTAGTGCTGTGCGCGAAGTACTTTCGAGTAGTAGCTGCGCGCGATGCATGTGCATCACCTTAACGATACTTAAAGGCACTGGATCATAGCACGTTACGCACTTAGCACTCGGTACTGCAGCGAGCATCATAGATGCTCTATTTAGAAAATGTAGCGTTTTATCTAAACTATGCGAGTCAGCTCGCAACAAAGCCTGGAAAACGAAGGGTGGTAGATGCGCATCACGTCGCTCAGCTAGTGCCGCTGCGGCAAAATCTACGTAATCGTGTCGCACTAGCGACGTATATAATGGGTGTCGCGTGTGCTCAGTTTGAATCAATACCTCGCCCTGAGCACCCCTCCGTCCGGCCCGCCCTGAGACCTGCATCAATTGGGAAAATAACCGTTCCCCAGCACGAAAATCATGCGAGAACAGCGCGGTATCCGCATTCAACACGCCAACTAATGTGACCCGCTGAAAATCATGCCCCTTCGCAATCATCTGCGTGCCCACTAGAATATCGATATCGCCAGAGTGAACCTCTGATAATAAGGTATGTACACTGCCTTTACACCGTGTACTATCGGCATCGATACGCAGTATTCTTGCGCTAGGCACTACGGTACTGAGCACTTCTTCGATACGCTGCGTACCAGAGCCAAACGATGCTAAATCGATATTGCCACACTTTGGGCACACCCGTGGAATATAGCTCTCTCCTCCACAGTGATGACATCGCATACGCCGCTCTATTTTATGTAGTACTAAATATACGCTGCAGCGCGGACAGCCCATAACCCAACTACACGCATTACAGGTCAGAACCGGCGCATAGCCGCGGCGATTCAAGAATATCAAGCTTTGCTCACCACGTGCTAAGCAATCTTTTAAAGCCTTAACAAGTGACATTGATAATCTATCCGCTCGATAACGACCTACCCCTTCTCCCGTTTTCATATTAATGAGGCGAACCTTAGGTAATACCGCATCCCCTGCAGCTCGCCGCGATAAAACTAGCGTTGTGTGGAAGCGCTCGCATGCATGCCACCATGTTTCAAGTGACGGTGTAGCTGATCCGAGTATGACGGGGATATCCAACTGCTTAGCCCGCCACACCGCTAGATCTCGCGCCGAGTAATGCGGTCCTTCTTGCTGCTTATAAGCGGGCTCGTGTTCTTCGTCAACAATAATCAGCGCTAGCCGCGGCAGTGAAGCAAGCACCGCCATACGTGTGCCCAATATAATCCGAGCTTTTCCATTATGGGCTGCTAACCAATTTTGTACACGCTGGCCATCTGATAGAGCACTATGCAAGGTTACAAAAGCAGTAGACGGCCAGCTAGAGAAACGCTCCCGTAACACCGATTCGAATTGTGGCGTCAGGTTGATCTCCGGTACCATTACTAAGGCCTGTGAAGCAGGCAAGCGAATAAACAAATCAGCTAATCCATGTAAGTATACTTCGGTTTTTCCACTGCCTGTCACGCCATATAACACAAATGATACAAAGCTACGTGCGGCGTCAATTGCCTCGACAGCCGCATGCTGTTCAGAATTTAGATTAAACCCCACACACTGATTTAATGGTGATACAATATTGGTATATTCCTCTTTTCCCATTAAATGGGTTATGCCACTTATTCCTGATGCTTCGGCAGAGTCACGTTGCTGAACACGCACCCATCCGAGCTCCCTCCACTGTTCAATCGTTACGACGGCTCTAGAATAAAGAGCTCGGACATCAGCTGCGTCTAGCATGTCCGCCTGCAAAAATGCTTGGGCAAGCCGTCTTGCCCCTGTTGCTCGAGATGGTAATATATTCGGCAAATTATTGCGTCCAGCTTCTGTTAATTGGTAAATTAACTGTCGGGCAAATAACCCAGGCCAACGAGCGGCATCACGCAATGCTAGAGGCAACGCTGACAGCGCTACTTCCCCGCAACTGCGCTGATAATACTTCGCAGCCAAAGTAATAAAGTGAAGCCAGTCTTTATTGAGCGGAGAACAACCGGTACACGTATTTTGAACATTTTTCAATCGATTCTGTGGCACGTCAGTCGTAGCGACAACCTCAATAACAAGCCCTACTGTTTTCCGGCGACCAAATTGCACTTGGACAAGCATACCAGGCAGCGGCTGTAATGGCAGGACCCAGCGATAATCGTACAGTGTCGAACATGGACAGTCCAGAGCAACTCTGACGTATTGCTCAGTTGCATAGATCATGTGTCGGTGGCGGTCACCATAAAAAAGTGAGATCGCAAAGTACAGTATTTTTAATAAAAAGACAAAAAAGATTAAAAAGCGATAGAATTATCGCTAAACTTTAAATTAATTATAAAATTTATCTCAACTTAGTATCCTGTTGATAACTTTGTGTAAAAATATGATTCTCGCCTATAGAATAGGTCTAGCTGCGCCCGTTGAGATGAAATTTAGAGTTGAGTTGAAGAAATTATTCTAATTTAAAGATCAAAGACTTACAAAATAATCAGTGTGTTATACTAGCTTTATACTCTAAAATATACAGTGTACCAAAGAGATGTGTATAAGTAGACCAACTATAAGTCACAGTAGCTTCGCTATGTAGTAAATCCGAATGTTCACTATCAACTTTGTACTGTACAGTACAAAGTAGTTTTCCACCCAGCATCACTCGGCTGTACTAATCTAATGTGCTTTATAACTCATGCTCTTACCGCCTGTACTAGACGTGAATTTCGATACCCTATTTTGAAGTAAATACTTGGTCTCAAGTTATTATTATAGATGTAAGACACTAGTTAGTTTTGTGCACAACATAGTTTCAGGTCGCTGACTACTGCATTTTATAAAAAAATCACGAATATGTTTGTTATTATCTCTCTTGAGAGCCAAGACAATTATAGATATACTATTTTAGTAAAAAACTAACAAATTTACCTTAGCCTAAGTATCGATATTATTTCCCTTTTGCGTTTAGGCGAAAATTCATGTATACCAATAATCAGAAAAAACTTATGCGTTAGCTTATGGCGAGCTAACTATAACATAAAGTTACGGCATATAGCATAAATTCGTGATATAAAGCCATTGCTTTTATCTTTGATAAAATAATATACACTTATAAGTGATCAAGTAAACAAGCTGGTAGCTATTAGAATTCGTACCGGATTAGCATCACTGAATAATGTTCTAGCTTCGAATCTCATCGACTACAATACTACCAGCTAAGGTATGCTAGCTTGAGTTCGAATATAATCGCGAAGAGTAGATTCCTTGCTAGGGGTATATTTGACTCAAAGTTCTATTACAGAATAAAGTCTTTATAAACTAATACAGAACCTGTACATCAAATGCGTAGCGATTAGCGGATATGATGTTATATTGGTTAATCGAGATACTTAATCATATGGAGAAACTTTTCCGGATGATAAATAACAGCTTGTTTTCTCTATTTTAGAGAAAGCTATTGCTTTAAACATAGAGCGCGCACATTATCTAGTAATTATTCTACTAGAAACACAAAAAATATCAAGAAATCTACTTACACATAACAATTAACATAACATAACCTCAGAAAATCGTACCTGTTACATGTGAAATAAAGCCCGCACTTTCCAATAAGTAGTAGCACTAGCTAATCGCATTCCTAATCTAATTGTACTATAAAATAGCTATGCTTTTTGCACTGGAGTGTCATCGCATAAGCTATACTACGCATCTGTCTAAAATAGAGCTAATTATAACAATATAGCCCAAAAAGGTTATTATGTTCAGTGTATAATATCTTTTAGATATGTAACAATTAGAAAAATTTTCCATAAAAAACTAGTGCAATGAATAATATTAATTCTTAACGTAACAAAATATGAGACGATTAGTTATCCCAAACGTTTTCACCAGAGGTCCGAGAGCATAGGTGTTATTATTTATTTCTGTTCTGTTGCATCTTTGGAACATTTTAAATAATCTTAATACATTAAGAATACTTTTAATTAAATTTGAGATTTAATTATAGTATTTAATATAATTAAAATGAAGACGCAACTTATACACTCAAAAATCTCTCTAATATTCACTATTTTTGATAGGAATTTGCCACGTTGATATTCAAATCAATACTTTCGGTTTCGACATCGCAGTTGCGCGATAGCTGCCAGCTGAGCGGTAGCGTAGGCTAGCTCAGCTTGAGCTGAAGCATATTCAGTATTTGAGTCGGTATTCTTTAGGACCTCTTTGGCGCTTTTATATGCATGTTCGGCTTTTATCTCATCTAATTCTGTACTGCGAATCGCAGTATCTGCGAGCACTGTCACTGCTCTAGGTTGCACTTCAAGGATGCCGCCGGCAACAAACACGAACTGCGAATCGCCATTCTCGTCCTCGATACGTACAGAGCCCGGTCGAATACGTGTGATGAGTGGAGTATGGCCAGCTAGAATGCCTAACTCACCTACTTCGCCCGGAAGAGAAACGAATCTGGCATGTCCCGAAAAAACACTTTCCTCAGTGTTAACAACGTCTACTTTGATAGTTTTCATATCTATTTCTAAACTGAAAAGAATTGGCTTTAATTATCTTAATGCTATCTAAAAATATTTTTATACAGGCATTAAATTAAATACCTTTTATCTTCTCGAAAGATTCGTTGATCGAGCCTACCATGTAGAACGCCTGTTCTGGTATATGATCACATTCGCCGTTAACAATCATTTTAAATCCACGGATCGTTTCCTTCAGCGGCACATACTTTCCAGGCAATCCCGTGAATACTTCTGCTACATGGAACGGCTGTGACAGAAAGCGCTGAATTTTACGAGCACGAGTTACTGTTAGCTTATCTTCTGGCGATAGCTCATCGATACCGAGAATCGCAATAATATCACGTAGCTCCCTGAAACGTTGCAGCGTTTGCTGAACACTTCGCGTTATTTTGTAGTGCTCTTCGCCAATCACGTTTGGATCGACCTGCCGTGATGTTGAATCTAGTGGGTCAACCGCCGGATAAATACCTAGTGAAGCAATGTCACGGGACAGTACAACTGTAGCATCTAAGTGACCGAACGTAGTCGCTGGAGATGGATCAGTTAAGTCATCTGCTGGAACGTATACAGCTTGAACCGAAGTAATCGAACCAGTTTTTGTTGACGTAATGCGTTCTTGAAGCTTGCCCATTTCCTCGGCGAGCGTAGGCTGGTAACCTACTGCGGATGGCATCCGCCCTAACAAGGCAGATACTTCTGTACCGGCTAAAGTAAATCGGTATATGTTATCGATAAAGAATAGAATATCGCGACCTTCATTACGAAAGTGCTCAGCCATCGTCAGGCCTGTCAACGCTACGCGTAGACGGTTACCTGGTGGCTCGTTCATCTGCCCGTACACTAGCGCGACTTTATCCAGAACGTTTGAGTCCTTCATTTCATGGTAAAAGTCGTTCCCTTCACGAGTACGCTCACCTACGCCTGCGAATACAGAGTAACCCCCATGCTTCTTTGCAATGTTGTTGATTAACTCCATCATATTTACCGTCTTGCCTACACCAGCACCACCAAACAACCCTACTTTCCCTCCTTTTGCAAAGGGGCAAATTAAGTCGATTACTTTAATGCCCGTTTCAAGCAACTCTGTTGATAGAGATAATTCATCGAATGCCGGTGCTCTCTGATGAATTGATCGTGTATTTTCACGAGAAATCTCGCCTGCCTCATCAATTGGCCGGCCCAGTACATCCATAATCCGACCGAGAGTCGGCATACCAACTGGCACGGTGATCGGATTACCTGTATTCTTGACTATTAACCTACGACGTAAACCTTCAGATGATCCTAGGCAGATTGTGCGTACAATGCCATCACCAAGTTGCTGCTGAACTTCGAGCGTTAGATCACTGCCCTCTAGAATTAGAGCGTCGTAAATCTTCGGTATCTGCTCACGCGGGAACTCGACATCAATAACGGCACCGATGCACTGTACGATCTTGCCCTCTACTAAAGCATTAGTACTCATTGTATTTCCTTTAGATACTTAATTCTTTCTAAGTAAGTGGTTCAGGGCTTTAACTGTGTAAAATGCCTAGATTGCTGCCGCACCGCCGATGATCTCGGATAGTTCTTTGGTAATAGCCGCCTGACGGCTCTTGTTGTAGACAAGCTGGAGATCGTTAATAACCGTTTTCGCATTGTCAGATGCCGCCTTCATCGCTACCATGCGTGCTGACTGCTCAGACGCTATATTTTCAATGACAGCTTGGTACACGAGAGTCTCTATATAACGGACCATTAGATCATCAATCACTAACTGTGCATCGGGCTCGTAGATATAGCCCCATAACGTATTTGGTGTAGTATCCTCTATCCGCTTATCGAAGCGTTCATTAGTTAGTGGCAATAGTTGTTCGATTATCGGCTCTTGCTTCATCGTATGAATAAAACGTGTATAAGCTAGATACACTGCCGATAACTCACCTTGAGAATATCGATCAAGTTGAATCTTTATCGCACCTATCAACTGCTCTAAGTGCGGAGTGTCGCCTAGATGTGTGACCTGGGACAAGATCTTACTGCCAAAGCTGTTTAATAAAGCAATACCTTTACTACCGATTGCGGTTGATTCTATTTGAATACCGTGTGCGGCGAGGTCTTTAAACTTCTGTACTATCGCACGTAACATGTTTGTATTCATGCCGCCACATAGGCCTTTATCAGTCGTTACCGCAATAAGGCCCGCTGTTTGTGCCCGCTCGTTTTTCACCATGAAAGGGTGACGATATTCTGGATTTGCCTCGCTCATATGTGCGATGATATCTCGAACTTTATTAGCGTACGGGCGTGCTGCTCGCATACGTTCTTGCGCACGTCGCATCTTCGATGCAGCAACCATCTCCATGGCTTTTGTTATCTTACACGTGTTCTGCACGCTGTTAATCTTACCTCGGATTTCTTTCATTCCAGCCATTGCCTATTCCTTATCCGAAACAGCGCAGCTAATCGTGACAAAGCACTATGTAAACTGCATTCTATCCGCACCTCCTAGATTAGGAGGTGTTAGATTTCTTAAAGCTCTTGATTGCCACATGTAGCGCAGCTTCATCATCTTGCGTTAAATTTTTGTTGTCTTCGATACGCTTAATTACGGCAGCATAGTTAATCTGAAGGAACTCATTAAGGCTCTTTTCAAAGGATAAAATACTATTTACCTCTAAATCATCTAAGTAACCATTATTCGCAGAGAACAGTGCGATCGCCAGTTCATAAACCCGCAGCGGCTGATACTGCGGTTGCTTAAGTAGTTCCGTAACACGACGGCCACGCTCAAGCTGCTTTCGGGTCGCCGCGTCTAGATCCGACGAAAATTGCGCAAACGCCGCAAGCTCACGATATTGCGCTAAATTAGTACGAATTCCACTAGATAGTTTCTTAATCACTTTCGTTTGTGCTGCTCCACCAACTCGAGACACGGAAATACCGACGTTGATCGCTGGACGAATACCAGCGTTGAACAAATCAGTCTCCAGGAAGATCTGGCCATCAGTAATTGAGATAACATTAGTTGGCACAAACGCAGTTACATCACCAGCTTGCGTTTCAATAACTGGTAGCGCAGTCAGTGATCCACTCTTGTTTTTTACTTCGCCGCGGGTAAATTTTTCTACATATTTTTCGGACACACGAGCCGCTCTCTCAAGCAAACGCGAATGAAGATAGAACACATCACCTGGATATGCTTCTCGGCCTGGTGGACGGCGTAGCAATAATGAGATTTGCCGATATGCCCATGCTTGCTTTGTCAAGTCGTCATAGATAATTAGCGCATCTTCACCACGATCACGAAAGTATTCGCCTATCGTACAACCGGCATACGGCGCGATAAATTGCATCGCAGCAGAATCAGATGCTGATGCAGCCACTACAATAGTGTAGTCCATTGCCCCATGCTCCTCGAGCTTTCGAACAACGTTCATAATCGATGACGCTTTCTGGCCGATCGCGACATAAATACACGTTAGGTTTTTATCCTTCTGGTTAATGATCGTATCAAGGACTAGGGCGGTTTTGCCAGTTTGCCGATCGCCGATAATAAGCTGGCGCTGACCGCGACCAATTGGAACCATTGAATCAATCGATTTCAGACCCGTCTGAACTGGCTCAGATACCGACTGGCGCCAGATTACTCCAGGGGCGATCTTTTCAATCGCATCGGTGCTCTTCGCGTTGATCAAACCTTTTCCATCAATTGGGTAGCCCAGTGCATTAACGACTCGCCCAATTAGCTCCGGACCGATCGGCACCTCGAGGATTCGACCTGTTGTCTTAACTGTATCGCCTTCGGAGATATGTTCAAATTCACCGAGAATTACTGCCCCGACCAAGTCGCGCTCCAGACTTAGTGCTAGGCCAAAGGTATTACTAGAAAACTCTAGCATTTCGCCCTGCATCACATCAGAAAGACCATGGATGCGGACAATACCATCTGCCACAGATATTACAGTTCCCTGATTTCGGATATCAGTATTAGCTGTTAGTCCCTGGATCCGGCTCTTAATTAGCTCACTGATTTCAGAGGGGTTAATTTGCATAATCACTCCCGATATTTAATGCCGTTGCACGGCAACGTTAGCTTGATATAGCCGGATCATAGTTTAGTTATGCAATCAATGCAGCTTGCATCTCTGCAAGCTGCGCATGGATGGAGGCATCAAGCACTTCATCACCTACTGTTACCCGCACTCCGCCGATCAGCGTGGGATTGAGTTGCATTACCGGTTTTAGCTTACGCTTAAACTTGTGTTCAAGCGCTGCGACTAGCTCAAAAAGCCCCTCCTCATCGATCGAAAACGCACTTTCAATAGTTACATCAGTAAAACCTGCCTGAGTATTATTCAATGCAATGAATTGGGCGGAAATTTCGGGTAACAACTGAACCCGATGGTTTTCTACTAGAATCTGAACGAAGTTTTTTGCAGAAGACGCGCTTTTTAACGGTGACTGTAATTCGGAAAGAAGAAGATCTGCAATCTGTTGACATTTAATCCTTGGGCTCGACACAATCAAGAGAACCTCGGGGAGACTCGCAACCTGAGATAACTCCTGTACTAATGCAAGCCATGCAGTGCGATCAGTTGATGCAATATCTAATAGAGCTTCAGCGTACAGACGAGCGATGGTTACTAGTTCAGGCATAGTTAGAGTTCGGCTTTCAGCTTATTCAGTATTGCAGCATGCGTGTTCTGGTCAATTTCGCGTTTCAAGATCTGTTCAGCACCCTTGACTGCTAATACAGCAACATCTTTACGCAACGTGTCTCGGATCTTAATCACTTGTTGCTCTGCTTCTATTTTTGCTTGTCTAATAATATCTACTGCTTCAGATTGCGCGTTGCGCTTAATCTCATCAGCCATGATTAGAGCGCATTCTTTTGCCTTCGCGATGCGCTGCTGCCCTTCATTACGAACATTCATTAATTCTTGTTCAATCTGTTTGTGTATCGCCTCAAACTCCATCTTACCTTTATCGGCGGCAGCAAGCCCATCGGCGATTTTTTTCGTACGTTCATCAAGCGCACTGATCAACGGTGGCCAAACGAACTTCATCGTGAACCATGCAAGGATTAGGAACACAAACATTTGTGCAATCAAAGTTGCGTTTAGATTCACGGTGTTTCCTTAACAACTATAGCTTTCCGGAATTAAAGGCGGGCATATTTTCGAGAATTTATCGAAGCTTTCACCCGTTGCTTAACACGCAGTGTATTTAAGCAGCGCGTATTTAATCAAATACCTTATCCAGTAAGCTTCGATAGTAATGGATTTGCAAACGCAAACAGCATAGCTACACCGACACCGATTAGAAATGCCGCGTCGATTAAACCTGCAAGTAGAAACATTTTAGTCTGTAACGGATTTATTAATTCCGGCTGGCGCGCGCATGCTTCAATGTACTTACCACCCATTAACGCGATACCTAGACAGGCACCGATTGCACCTAAGCCGATAATGATGCCGATACCAATAGCGGTCAGACCTTGGATGTTAGCGATGAAAGCTTGCATAATCACTCCTTTTTAAAAGACTTATGAATTTGAAATTCAAATTTTTTAGGCTTATAGGGCCTTAGTGAGATTCATGTGCCTGGCCAAGGTAAACAAGCGTTAGCATCATAAAAATAAAAGCTTGTAATAATACAATTAGGATGTGAAAAATTGCCCATATGCTGCCAGCAAGCACGTGACCAATAAAGCCGAGCACCGTTGTGTCCGCACCAAAGCCCCATATGCTGCCTAGCAGCGCTATTAGCAAGAACAACAGTTCGCCTGCATACATATTCCCGAACAATCGCATACCGAGCGAAACGGTTTTCGCGAGCAACTCTATTATATTAAGCAAAAGATTTGGCAACCAAAGCAACGGATTTGGCCCAAATGGAGCCGATATAAGTTCACGTACAAAGCCCTTAAACCCTTTTATCTTGACGTTGTAATACAACATTAGAACAAGCACGCCAAGGGCAATACCTAAGGTGCCGTTTAAGTCAGCAGTTGGGACAAGTCTATGATGTGGAATAATATTTGATAGGCCAATCCAATGGATAAGGCTTCCGGGTAGATCGACCGGAATAAAGTCTAGAGAATTCATTAACGCAACCCAGAGGAATAGGGTCAGCGCTAGTGGCGCAATAAAGCGGCGATTGCCATATACAATAGCTTTAGATTGATTTTCAACCATCTCGACTAACATTTCAATTGCGCATTGAAAGCGGCTCGGAACATCTGGCGTCACCGTACAAGCAGCAAGAGCCAATATCACGATCGTAATCAGGCCCATAAAAATAGACCAAAACAGTGTGTCAATATTAATAATTGAGAAATCGAGAATCGAAGTTTGCTGCTTTGATGCAAAATTTTGCAAGTGATGTTGAATATACTCGGACGGATCCGGATTCATTCGTACGCTAGCAACCATGACGTGTCAACCTAGTAAATCAAAAATCTGCTTCGTCGGATACTACACTAATCAGCACCTCGCTATCGCGAGCCAGTATGTTGTTTTCAGCGTAACAAGGTAGGTGACAAGTAGCGCAGGCCAGTAGATATTTGGATACAGTAGTGCGATCGAAATAAACAAAGCGATTGTTGATATGAGTTTAACTACTTCACCCAGCATCCAAGCAAATGCGCTTCCAGCATCTTTTTTCTTTTTCAGAAGTGCTATGAATAACGCATTTGGTACCCAACATACTACTATACCAAACACCGACGACAGTGTAGCGTTACCTAGCGATTTTTCTTCAAACAGCCACCACGCAAGCGCCGCTACCAACGATACAACTATTTGTACTATTATAACCTTTGTCAGCCTAATACATGATGTAATGCCCAGCCTAGAATCGAAGATATGGTTAGATGCAATTTTTGTTAGCGAAATACTCTTGTTATTCGTTTGTAATGACTTGCAGGGAAGTTTTGGCACAACTCTAGGATTATATTTTACAATTTTTAGCTAGTTCTTAGTTGTCATTACATTTTAATGTAAGCATATTTGCGCCTTTTTGCAGTAAGCAAACACATAAAGTTAAGCAATTGTAGGCTATTACTGCAGTGTATTCAATTACTACTGCCGTCTGGCGCTGGTTTTCTTTAAAACATATTGCGACAGGTTACTTTATAAAGCGCGCCTGTGCTGCGCTATGCTCTATGTCAGACGTAACACACTTGTAGATTAAAGTTGCGCGAGAATACTACTGGCGGGTCAGTCATGTAAATCAGTAGTCTGGGTTGTAATAAAGTTTTTATTATCAAATCAATCAAGATAATAGGGTCGCTAACCCGTACCTTAAATATAAAACAGTGTTAATTTAAAAAAACTCGGCGAGCATGATCAAGAGATGCGCTGACTATTAGGCAATTACCCTGTAAAAGTAAAGACTGATCAGTAACAGATACCTATACATTACCCGATCACAGCATGGTGAAGCGATATCGTAATTTTTAAAATCACGCCTGTCCGGTTGTGATATATCCAGGCTCTATAGCCATCTCAACAATATGTCGTTCAGCATTAAGCAATGGAACAGTAAGCTGAATGACTTGACGTACCGTCACGCCAGGCGGTAACCGAGCAATTTCTTTATCTGGATAAACACCTTTCATAGCCCACAGCACACCATCTGGTGTAATCAAATGCCGAGAGAGCATAACAAAATTAGCCAACTCCGAGAAAGCGCGCGTTACGATTGCATCGAACCGGGGCAGTGCGTTAATCTCAGCATGCAACCTCTCTACGTGGCCAGTCACGATAGACAAATTTAGTAAGTGCAGTAATCCCTTAGCCTGCTGCTGAAATGCAGTTTTTTTCTGCACGATATCATTATTTACTACAGCGCAGAACGGCATAGCAAACGCGATCACAATCCCTGGCAGCCCACCTCCTGAACCCACATCAAGTAACGACGCTGGCGATCGTGCCGCAATATGCGGCACGATCGCCAGAGAATCAAGCAGGTGCTGTATCACTATTTGACGTGGATCGCAGATCGCAGTTAGGTTATAAACTGCATTCCATTTCACTAGCAAGGCGACATAGTCTAATAATCCGACAATCTGCCCCTCCGATAACGAAATCCCCATACTAATAGCACCATCACGCAATAATTGCTTTAGCTCTGGTCGTTGTACTTCAAAATCTTTGTATGCGCTTCGAACTGTCCTACTCCTTTTATAGATCATTGCGGGGTAGAACGAGCATAGAGAGCGCCTGTTACTGTGTCAATAGCTTCCGATTCAAAAATACGAGTGTTCACATATGCCCTATTTTTTTAGTGTCAGGCGACCAAAATATTTCTTAAGGTAAACTACTAATAGTGAAATAGCAGCAGGTGTCACGCCTAAAATACGTGACGCTTGACCCAAAGTTTCAGGACGAAAATGATTTAACTTTTGTTGGGCCTCAAACGATAACCCACTGACCTGTGCATAATCTATATTCACTGGAAGTGGAGTGTTTTCATACGCTGCGTTCCGCTCAATCTCGCGTGCTTGTCGCTCAATATAGCCCTGGTACTTGACCCCGATCTCAATCTGATGCTTAACCTGCTCCAGCATCCTCGGCTCATCGACTAATATGTCGGGTGGTGCATAGCGGCCATCTTGAAGTGTTATTAACTCCTCATAACTAACCCCAGGACGCCGCAACAAATCTGCTAACCTGTATTCATGTTCAATAGGTTTACCTAGCAATGCAATTGCATCTTCTTTTAGAAAAGTCTTGGGATTTACCAGTGTCGAGTTCAAACGGACTATTTCACGTAAAACGGCATCACGTTTACGCAGGAAAAATACAAACCGATTCTCATCGACAATACCTAATTTCTGACCAATTTCTGTTAGCCGCATATCTGCATTATCTTCTCGCAAACTCAACCGGTATTCAGCTCGGCTAGTGAACATCCGGTACGGCTCGGAAATACTCTGCGTTACAAGATCATCAACGAGCACACCCAAGTATGCTTGGTCTCTACGTGGCACCCATGCATCGCGTTGCTGCACAAAACATCCTGCATTAATGCCGGCTAGTAACCCCTGAGCAGCGGCTTCTTCATACCCAGTTGTTCCATTGATTTGTCCGGCAAAAAACAGTCCTGTGATCGCCTTCGTTTCTAGTGATGCCTTCAGTCCACTCGGATCAAAATAATCATATTCGATTGCATAGCCTGGCCGCAAAATATGGGCATGCTCAAGACCTTTGATCGAATGAATTAGATTCAATTGTGCGTCGAATGGCAAGCTAGTCGAGATGCCATTCGGATAGAATGCATTTGTTGTTAATCCTTCCGGTTCTAGGAAAATTTGATGGGAATCTTTACTAGAAAATCGATAAATTTTGTCTTCGATTGATGGGCAATAACGGGGTGCTATACCCTGAATCACTCCGGTATGTATTGGTGAGCGATCTAAGTAATTACGAATAATCTCGTGTGTCCGAGAGTTTGTATGTGTCACCCAACACGAAACTTGCTGCGGATGCAGCTCGGCTCGACCTAAGAAAGAGAATACTGGGATTGGGTCTAGATCACCCGACTGTTTTTCAAGATTCGAAAAATCGATAGATCGGCCGTCGATTCGAGGTGGCGTACCTGTCTTTAATCGTCCCCGGAGTAGCTTTAATTCCTTCAGGCGTACCGAAAGTGACACTGAGGCTGGATCACCGTCACGCCCACCTGTATAATTATTTAGACCCACGTGAATTTTTCCGTCTAGGAACGTACCTGTGGTTAAAATAACTGCGCGGGATCGAAATCGAACTCCGACTTGTGTAATAGCGCCTGCAACACGATCTCCCTCTATGATTAGGTCATCAACAGATTGTTGGAATAGCCATAGATTTGGTTGATTTTCTAAACGACGGCGAATTGCTGCTTTATACAAGAGGCGGTCAACCTGCGCACGAGTTGCCCTAACGGAGGGACCTTTAGACGAATTAAGAATACGGAACTGAATCCCAGCCTCATCTGTAGCGGCTGCGATGGCCCCCCCCAAAGCATCGATTTCTTTAACTAGGTGTCCTTTACCAATGCCACCGATCGATGGGTTACAGCTCATCTGGCCAATCGTTTCGATGTTATGTGTTAACAACAGCGCTCTCGCACCCATCCGGGCAGCAGAAAGCGCAGCTTCGGTGCCAGCATGTCCGCCACCAACCACGATAACATCAAATTCACTAGGATAAAGCATAATAATGACGCAAAAACCGAACGCGCCCCTAAAAAAGAAAATAAGCTAATTATGTTGGCTTAGCTACCCAGCTTAACTCAAATGAGTTTTCCTGTACGGCTATTTATTATTCAGACAGTTTATCTAGTTATAGCTAACATACGTATTCCGCTAGAATTTCAAACAATTTCGTGCTTCATATCTGACGGTATGGTATCTGCTACTATATTAATTTCTGATTATAACGATTACTAATCAAAGGTATTTGTAGATTATCTCGCATCATTCTTACTCGTTTCCTAGAAATTAGTTGTCATGTATACGGCTTTAATATAGAAAAGGGCATCAAATATGTATTAATAATGATTCTCTAGAAAAACACCGAAAATCCTAGAGTAATTTTTCTAGAAATAGCCGGGGATATAGATATAATCATCGTTTTTCAGAAAGCATCTGTCTCTGATTAGGTGATAAGCAACATACGAGCTCTTGAGATATAAAGATAATTACTGTATCTACGCAGTACTATGCGATTATAAGAGTTTTCAAAAATTATCTCCAACACCTCGCCTATGATGTTTTATTTATATTTTTAGGTAATTCACAACATATAAAAATAAAGAACCACGATAGTTAGGTGTTGCAATACAGCTCTCCAGGAGAAAATGGTTAAAATAAAAAATCAATACTTTTTAGAAACACATAGATCGCTTCAGGAAGCGAAAACTGCACACAACATTTCAGTGTGAAATACTGAATTTTACTTTTATTTCATTAGGCTAATTATTTTAATTATAATATTATACATATATATTTCTATTATGCACGTAGTTTCATCTTTAAATATCTAACATCTTCGATAAAATTATAATTTTAATAACGCTTGCACGGTTACCTTGATAATCACGCATCTTCAAGAGCAGCTCGCGCTAAGCAGTACAATGAACGCTAATATATCACCTACGAGCTCACTATAATGACCTTAGTCGCCTATACAGCTACCGCTAGCACGCACGCCTTTAAGTTTAAAAGGTAAAACTAAGTGAAAATATGCATGAATAAACACGCTCCCAATACAATCCCCAGCTTAATCGTATATACGCAATATATGCACGCTAGCACCAAAATTTTTTATAAAAATAACTAATACTAGTACAGTAGACGAATCCAATAAGAAACTATGTCTAGATTTAATATTGGTGGAAACAAGAGACACTAATACATCCTGCTACCCTCTTTTTATAAGAGAACTGCACATGTAGTTATTTAATAGTTAAAAATATCGCGTCAACGCGAGTGTGTTCTGTAGATGAACGACTGCGTGAGCTAAGAAGCACACCCGCTATATTATTACTACGTAAAGATAACTTCTAGACAAGCTGAAATGAGCTTTTTTAAAACTTAAGATACTAAGATGAAATTGTGTATCTGAACCAGGTATAAACATGTATCTTCTAGAAAAGTTCTTCGATGTATTGAAGTTTCTTTTTCACTAAGCTGTTTCTAAGTTAACCTAACGTTACCGCATGAAAGTAAATTCTACGAACGAATATTCGTTCACAATTTATTAAAAGACTTGTAATTTTATTGTTCTTGTAAAGATATATAAAATATAACACTATACTTAAACATAGTAGTAGCTAATAAAAAGATGCCTAGCCTGTTAATAACATTAATTATCTTCATTTAAACAGACACTTACTAAAATGAAAAGTGTACATAAAAAATGTGCGATTCGTATTTTATTTTCTGAATAATTTCACAGCTATATTTATAGTCAGAAGTTATCCAATACCATACTATTATAGTAATCCATGCTCTTATCCACAGTACAAAGTGTGGGAACTGCGAGGGGTAACGCGCCCGATATAATGCGCTATTTAGACCTAGTTCTAGTGGCTAAAGTTTTCTATTGCCCTTACTGATGAGAAATACATCATCTATTGCTGCCGACGAAATATTTGGATCGCTTTAAGCAAAATCATAAGACCCAACGCAAGGGTGAGCCGCACGCACGTATAATCGGCGCGTTTATGGCGTTCATAATCAACTAACTTCAAAAAGGATATATATGAACAAACAGGAACTGATCGATACAGTCGCCCTGCAAACTGGTACCAGCAAGCTTCAAATCAGCGAAACACTCGATACGCTGCTCGAAGTTATTAAGAAAGCTATATCCAAAGGCGACAGCGTCCAGTTAATTGGATTCGGAAGCTTTGGCTCAGGAAATCGCGAAGCGCGTGCTGGCCGTAACCCAAAGACGGGTGAGACGATCAAGATTCCCGCTGCAAAGACGATTAAATTCATAGCTGGAAAGGCATTCAAAGACGCCGTCAACAAGCGTTAAGTATTGACAGCATCAGCCTTTCTACCTAGAACGGGTGCACTTTCCCTGCTCACATCTATAGAATGTTCTGGGTGTGGCGCAGGTGAGTGTGTTTGCGTATAAATCAAGAATATTGCTGACATGAGCAAGCGTTTCGTTCTATTGCTAAATAGGATAATAAAAGACCTAAAAAAATATTGGGAATATAGACTAATTGGCATCTTTATTCCAATGCGATCTATTACTCTCTGGATTTGAAAAGGTGAGTATCTCAGTTGATTATCGAGACATAGTGTCCGGCTCAGGAAACCTCTTTATCTCAACAACTATTAAAATTTTCGAGATTATGCATGACATCTACAATGCATTCAGTTCTGAATATATCAGAGTATCTTTTGATTATTACTAACACAGTAGTTCTACAAATAATAAATACAAGAAAAATAGTTCATATTATTGCTGCTAGGGTAACTACAGAGCATAATGACGAGTAAAAATCCTACGCCGAGAGAATACTGAATAGCAATATATATTATCAATAATAATCACATTAAAAGTGATAGATAATAAGTCCCGATATGTTTTACAGTGCAACAAGCTGATTGTATATTTATATGATATTTAATACTGACTTAAAAGAATATGACTTAAAGATATAGTAAAGCGAGTAATATAAATCTCATGCGTTAGTACGTTTTCATATAAGTACATTGTATGTAAACGTATAATGCGCGGAATTTTTCTATATGCGCTAATTCGGATAGCGGTTTAATTTAGTAATAAGGCAAGAATGCAGTATACAATACCAAAGACTCAGAACTCGGCCGATACACTAACGACGATACGCCAGGGTGGTTTTACGCTAATTGAAGTCATGGTTATGATCGCGATACTGGGGATCTTAGCCGCGCTATTAATCTCTAAAATAAAGGGTCATTACCATCAAGAAAGTCATGTTACATCTGTCCAGGGTACTCATACACATCATAGATGTTCTAAATCTGGCCAGATTAATAGTGGCCACCATCTAACGCAGTAGCAAGGTTGCATGCATTAACCTAGAGACTATCGCTAGATACCGGGGCGATAAATAAATAATATCGGGCGCGTATTTTTAGAGGTTCATCTAATTGAACCTGGAAGACTCATTCATATTAATACTTAAAAAACGTAGAGAATAGCGACGCGGATATTAGCTTATGTTTGTAGTCTGTGCTGTGAGTCTGGTATTGATTCATCAATATAGCTAGTCATGAAGCACAGCTGTTTTTATCTAATCGCTGGACTTTAATAGGGAAGCCACTATTTATTTGTAATGCGTACTGAGAATCTCTAACATAGACTATGTCATGATCCGCGTAGTCCATTTCTAAGAACAGAATAGGATGATACCTAATTTACTTTTACAAGATGGCTAATTACGTTGTGCTTAGGCTATAAGACATCGATATGCTAGTGTGAATTATGTTTTATTCAGCATGCATTTAAATTAGTGTTATTAGAAATAGCTGTTTTAAGATTCACAGCATATAAGATGCAAAGACAAAATTCTGCGATGATTCTCTCGTTAAAAGTAAGTTTTGATCGTACCGATTATAATAAAAATTATGCTTTTTGCTTTGTTGAGCATGATTATACTATCCGTTGACAGTAGCAGGTTAGATAGGCTAGAGTAAATCTGCGTATAAAAATTACACCTGCTAACCTTAATATCCTTTCCGAAGGCTTACACTCTTCTCAGAATTCTAGTGATAGCTATTATTAAGGTCGGATAGTCAACTATTCAGCTATCTGACCTGGCAGCATAGAAAGCTCAGAAACTTATTTTATACTAGCTATCTCTTTATGCAGGTAACCGGAAGTTCACTCCTTAAATTAAGAAGTGAAGCTACTAAGTCCTAATTAAATTAGGGGTAGCACTAACGTAAAGTATGTTTAACAAACATTTTGTTCCATAGCTTTCTGTATGCAGCCTACATCTTTTCTTTAATTAAAGATTTTTATCATTCTTTATCAGTTTTACCCAGGTAATCTAGTCTCATAATGTATATGAGGCATTGCGCTAATATTATAGGCACTAGAGCATAGTATTATCGTTTATCGATTACGCTTTATGTTTATTGACGCTACGGTGAGTGGAGTGCATCTATAATTGCTCATGTTATCTGTACCAACAGCACGAGCACTGCTGACACATTCCTCACTCAATACCTGACTGGATACTGAATTTGATATTAAGGTAGGTTGTCAGCGGTATCTTAGATAATTTATCCATAGATACTAGCTTCAGTAACTGAAGTGCTGTTAACACACAGCGGCAGTGTGCTCATCAAATGAAAACGAGCTATTTAATATAATGAACACAGCACCAAAGCATACTAGACTAAAAAATAGCTAAGCACTGAGTTAGCATCACACATCCAAAATAGATTATAAGCAGAAACACTATCTGCGTCATGCTTTCAAGATCGAGAGTAGCAATAATATTGGAGCGCACCGTGCGTTACTGAACATAAAATTGTTTGAATCTAATTCATTAAACTGGATATGCGATGGCTGGGTATTTATCAAATAGAGGACAGATCGAATTTCTAAGGCGGTACGGTTTTGTCGTCATACCCGGATTATTTCCGCCTAATCTTTGTGAGATAACTAAATATACGGCGCGCGCCGAGCTAGCGCAGCTAAAAGGAGCTATTGAATTTGAGTCGGATTTACGCTATTTGGGCGCACCTCAATCTCGTGACGCTCCGGGCGGCAATACTGTGCGCCGTTTGTTGGACGCTTATGCGCGAAGTGAAATGTATCGAACGCTAGCTAAATCAACAGAAATTCGAAACTGGGTAGAATTATACTTTGATGAGCACATCGCGCTCTCACTCGTGCATCATAATTGCTTAATGACTAAGCATCCAACATACGGAAGTTTGACGGGTTGGCACCGAGATGTCCGGTATTGGGCATTTGAGCGATCGGATCTCGTATCGGTATGGCTTGCACTTGGTACAGAAACTGAAGAAAACGGCGCGCTACGGTTTGTACCTGGATCGCATGTATTAGATTTATCGGATAAACGTTTTGACGAATCGAAGTTTTTTCGGGATGATATATCTGAAAATATAGTGTTGATGAGTACAGCTATTTCTCCAATACTGAATTTAGGTGATGCGGTGTTTTTTCATTGCAATACATTGCATTCAGCAGGTAAAAACCTGTCTAATGATATTAAATTTTCGCTAGTTTTCACTTATCATAGTGTGAATAATGCACCAGTCCCTGGTACGCGATCAGCCTCTAAGTTAGGGGTTCCGCTATGAGTACTAGATATTATTTACGAGTGAATTATCTATACCCAGCGTGTCATCCTATGACTATATTTTTATAGTCAACGCTCTGTTTAATAAGCATGAAGCGCTTTTATCAATATATAAATACAATTAATATATCCGGTAACTCAGATATTTATTTCGCACGAGGCTATATAGTTTTGGACTGTGTTGTCATATCATGTACATGTATTTCAGAACAAACTTAGAGGTGTTATGGCATCTAACTTAATCCTATAGAAGGATATTAAAACACCCTAACATGGGCTCTAGCACTTGTATCAAGTCCAGTGAGCACACTCTCATATAAAGAGCTTTAGATAGAAATACTAACAGTATAGCAGTCTATGCCCCTATGATAGATCACATGCTAGTTAGTTAATATTTCTAATCTGTTTGACAGCAAAACAAACGTTCATACTGGGTCAATTAAGTATTTACCCGACACATCTGAGACTCGAGGTATCTCTGAAACAGATGGGCTTAGTTTGTTTCCCTAATTATTTGGTATCTAATCTTAGATTATTAACATTGAAAAACAATTCAATTTTCTATGTATTAATAAATGCTATGCTTAAACTCCTGAATTTATAGAAACTCTCTAAGCACATCTACGAAATTAAACTGATCCTGAGAAAGTAAAATCGACTGCTACAACTCACTTATGTTGTTCAACACGAGGTAAATCTAT
Source organism: Candidatus Vallotiella sp. (ex Adelges kitamiensis) (assembly GCF_020342435.1). GTDB lineage: Bacteria > Pseudomonadota > Gammaproteobacteria > Burkholderiales > Burkholderiaceae > Mycetohabitans. Next base: position 1,059,705 of record NZ_CP080504.1, on the reverse strand, counting down.
CCCCTACTAAAGGGAGGGGTTAAAGTAACTAACGCATATCTGCATTCTATGCCTTGTCAAGGCGATAAAAGAAAGTAGAAAATCTGAAGAGCACTTAATATTTCATGTTAAGTAAGCAAAGGCTCTAGCCCACTTCCGCCCGCATACCTTTTATATTCATTAGATAATGTTATATCGCAACGTAGCAGGCCGAATCGCGCGCAAGCGCGACGAAAGCGTCGAGATAATCAGTATCGACATCTGCCTCGCGCATGCCCACAAAAATCTGCTTAGTAATACCATTGCGACCTAAGCGAACTGGTTCGATCGGCATTTTGTCCGCGTATTCCCGAACCAGCCAGCAAGGTAATGCAGCAACGCCACGGCCGCTAGCAACCATTTGCACTATAATATCAGTCGTTTCAATCGTTTTGTGGAACTTTGGTCGAACGCCGGCCGGCACTAAAAATTTCATATACACGTCGAGCCGATCAATATCAACCGGATAGGTAATAAGAATTTCACCGGTTAATTGGGCCGGCTCGACATATGTACTACGTGTTAGTACGTGTCCACGCTGGACTACTAAAACCTGCTCGTAGTCGAACACAGGCTCGAAACAAATACCCGAGCGTCGTAATGGATCGGGTGTAACTAAGATATCAATGTCATAGACGAATAATGCGCCAACGCCGCCAAACTGAAATTTTTGCTTCACATCTACATGAACATCTGGCCATTGTGCGAGGTATGGCGATACTACTTTAAGCAACCATTGATAACAGGGGTGGCACTCCATTCCGATACGCAGCGTACCTCGTGCTCCCTGAGCGTACTGAGACAAGCGCGATTGCGCGTGCTCTAGCTGGGGTAGTACACGATTAGCAACTGATAATAGATATTCCCCTGCTTGAGTAAGCCTAAGATTTCGGCCTTCACGATGCCAGACCGTCGTATCTAGCATCTGCTCCATCTTCTTAACCGTATGGCTTAGCGCTGATTGGGTTAGGCACAATACCTTAGCCGCAGCGGTCAGTGAACCCCGCCGGTTAACCTCGCGAACAATCGCCAGATGGATACGTTCGAGCATATCGAACCATGATAGTAGTTAATGCATGCATGAAATATTATCACTTTTTTCCGTGTATCTGCACCCATATAGTGAATTTACTTTTAAAATTCCAACTTCGAACTATGTCTATAACACACAATTTAGGCTTTCCGCGCATCGGCGCGAACCGCGAACTCAAATTCGCGCTTGAGTCCTATTGGAAGAAAGAATCTTCGCTGGATGCATTGAAGACAGCGGGGGCTGAATTACGCCAGAGGCACTGGGCTCATCAGTCGAAGCTAGACTGGTCTCCGGTAGGTGATTTCACTTTCTATGATCAAGTGCTCGATATGAGTTTTACTCTCGGTAACCTACCAGGACGGGTACGTGATTTATCGGGCGATTCACTAGATAATTATTTTCGTATCGCTCGCGGGCGTTCGGCTGTAGATGGAGTATGTGGTGGTGGTATACAGGCCAGCGAGATGACTAAGTGGTTTGATACTAACTATCATTACATCGTGCCGGAGTTAAGTGTATCTACCATCTTTACACTCAACGCATCTCGACTAATCGATGAGTTGGAACAGTCTCGTCGGCTTGGTGTGAAAGCTAAAGTGGTAATCATCGGGCCGCTGACATATCTGTGGCTCGGAAAAACAAAGGATGATTCCGATAAACTCGCACTACTATCAAGACTGCTGCCGGTCTATGTACAATTATTGTCTAAGCTTGCCGCGTGCGGCGCCGAATGGGTCCAGATCGACGAACCAATCCTTGTTACTGAACTTGATTCAAGATGGCAGCAAGCGTTTGTACTTGCTTATAATACGCTACATACTAATCATGTTAAGCTACTGTTATCTACTTACTTTGGGCAATTAAGAGAAAATCTATCACTTGCATGCCGCTTACCAGTGCAGGGTCTACATGTGGATGCGCTTAATGCGCGCGATGAAGTTTCTAATGTAATCTCGAAACTTCCAGACGACTGTGTATTGTCACTCGGCATTATAAATGGCCGCAATATCTGGAAAACAGATCTTACCGCAACACTTGACTGGCTTGAGCCAATTCATAGACAACTTGGCCACCGGCTCTGGCTTGCACCGTCGTGCTCACTACTGCACGTTCCAGTAGATTTAGAGAGTGAGCGTAAGCTCGATATTGAGCTCCGCTCATGGCTTTCATTCGCGATTCAAAAATTACATGAACTAAGCATTCTATCTGCTGCTCTGAATAACGGCAGACAGTTTATGGAGACTGAACTTCGAGATAATCAAAGCGCCATCGCGGCACGAAAAATATCAGCACGCGTACACAATCCATCCGTCAAGGCAGCGCTTGCGCGTATCGATGCTAATATGGAATGCCGTACTAGTCCTTACTCAGAGCGCGCACGCAAGCAACATGAGCAGTTAAAACTTCCTCTGTATCCAACTACGACAATTGGATCATTCCCACAAACCGAAGAAATCCGACGGGCACGTAGCCTATTTCACCGAGGCGAATTGAGCGAATCGAGCTATAACTCTGCTATGCGAGAGCAGATTGCACATAGCGTTCACAAACAGGAAGCCCTAGGACTAGATGTGCTAGTGCATGGTGAGCCCGAGAGAAATGATATGGTCGAGTATTTCGGCGAGCAGCTCGAAGGCTATGCGTTTAGCCAGTTTGGCTGGGTGCAGTCATATGGCTCACGTTGCGTGAAACCCCCGATCATGTTTGGCGATATTCTTCGTCTTAAGCCAATGACGGTTGAATGGATTCAATATGCACAATCTCTAACTCATAAACCGATGAAAGGTATGTTGACTGGGCCTGTAACAATCCTGAACTGGTCGTTTGTGCGCGATGACCAGCCACGTACTGTTTCATGCCAGCAACTTGCATTAGCAATTCGGGAAGAAGTGCTCGACCTAGAGCGTGCAGGTGTACGCGTGATTCAGATTGACGAAGCAGCTTTGCGCGAAGGCCTGCCATTGCGACAAGCCCAATGGCATGAGTATTTACAATGGGCGATTAGCGCATTCCGAATTGCGGCTAATGGTGTACGAGATAACACGCAAATCCATACACATATGTGCTATTCCGAGTTCAACGATATCATTGCATCTATTGCAGATATGGATGCAGACGTTATTACTATAGAAACATCGCGCTCTAACATGGAACTGCTCGATGCATTCGATCACTTTAACTATCCAAATGAAATCGGGCCGGGCGTATACGATATCCATTCACCAAACATTCCAACCCAAGACCACATTATTCAATTGATGCGCAATGCGGCCAAGCGCATACCGGCCCAGCGCTTGTGGGTTAATCCGGACTGCGGCTTAAAGACGCGCGCGTGGGCAGAAGTTGTTCCAGCACTACGCAATATGGTAGCCGCTGCTCACACATTGCGTAGCACTAAATAGTAGCTCGCTATATATTCGACCGTGAGTTAAGTGTTACTTCGTAGCGCCCCATAGACTGATGCAGTATGCACCGAATCCGAGGAACTTTCCATTTTCGGTGCAGTCAGCAGCAAGACCACTAGATTATGTCAACATCATGCCTAGATAAACTGCATAAAGCATACCATTAAACAATAGCGCCCAAACTGGTAAACCACAATCGCGCGACAATGCACGGCACCATGCCGCTGCAATCAGTGTGATTATAATACTAGTTAGAACCTCGCGACGTGGCTCCCATGGGGTAAGCATAATACCAAGCGCCGGGAGCACCGTCCCCTGAAATACCATTGCGCCTGTAAGATTTGAAAATGCAAGGGTATCTTTACCCCGCCGCACCCACAAAATAGTGTTAATTTTTTCGGGTAACTCTGTAGCGATTGGGATAATCAGAAGCGCTAATAGCAGCGGCGATACCCCAAGTAGCCTAGAACCTCTATCCACATAATGCATGAATCCCTTTGCACCAACCATTAGAAAAACTAGCGCAATAACTAGCTGAAATATAATCGTTATGAGCCGGGTTGGAATACCAACATATGATAGATATATAGGACCCAGCGACGTCGTACTGTGCCCGTTAGTTACTAGCGTTTGCGATGCTTGTAATGTCGAATATACGTAGTGTAGATATATGCATATGAGGGCAATACTCAACCCTATTCGCACTATAACATTCGTATGTGGCACGTACATCGCGGAGGCTGAAGATGCAAACCCACAGAGGAAATAGTTGAGATCGCGCTTGATACCACTAGCCTCTGGCTGTATCCGCCCAAAGAATCCGCGCCGGCCTAGTATAGAGGCAGTCATTAGACATGTAGATAGCGTCACAAGCATTAACGGTGCACCTAGAATCGCGCCCACGCCAATCTCTTCATTTAGGTGTTTTCCATGTCCAGATAGGAGAGCGAGTAGCGGAATTGACGTTTCTGGTAATGCAGTGCCGACCGCTGCGAATAATGAGCCAGTTACGCCCTCAGATAGCTTCATCTGCTTGCCTAGGTGTTCTAGCGCATTTGTGAATAATGCGGCAGCAATCACGATTGCCGAAAGCATCAGTATCAGTTCGAGCATGATCTCAGTCATGCGTGCGACCTTAATGTAATAGGTGGTATAGTAAAAAAACCTGAAAATAGAGAGCACGCGGATATTGCGCGATATATCTCTTTTATCAAGTATAAGAAGTATAGCGTAATAGCCTGACCAGGCACAAAGCTTAGAGCTGAACTAGTTAAAACTGGATAGTTCGAGAACGGCAGCATATTATGCGAGGAGTGTTATGATGGTTTCATGCCATACCAATTAGAGAACTACTCTTCTAGAGTGCATATGTATCCTAACCAACAGCTAACAGCCTAGCTATATATGCTTAGTATAATGTGCATTAAATGTATATGTACTAGTAGTGTTTATCTGTATTCGTTAAAGTAAATTTAACACAATGAGTCTAGTGAGGATACCTAATAATAAAGTGAGCTATTCTCACAAACCTGTTGAAATCTACTTACTAAAGAAGTTGTAGTGTAGTTAGTTTAATAAATTAGATGCTTGCACGATGTTTTGTCGGGCTATTCTATAAATAGCATTTATTATATCGAGGACATGGTCCATTACTCGAAATTTTATGTATCCAACATAAAATTTTGATGATGTTGGATACATAAAGTAGATTATTAATCTACCTCATAATAAAAACTTTCTAAGTTTATTGGATATATTATCTAACTAGATTGTATCTGATAGTTATCAGAATCTCGATTCCCAAATATTAGATAACTATATATATTCGGATATCTCGATGTCGCTTTGCTTAGGCTTACTCCAGTGTAGGCTGTAATGTGTTAATCATTGAGAAAAATAAAATTTTTGTGTGTACTAAGTTGACGCGATGAGAAAGTTATTTATGCATAAATTACTACTATTGCGCTATCACTTGTCGAGGATTGTCGAGAGGTTTTAAACAGTATATCGCTGAATAAATCTATCAATTTAGATGAGAAAGTTGCACTACATGAACACATGTATATTTCAATACATATGATGAGCAAAATACTTTACTACTTCTTTCGAAATGTAATGAATTCGGATTGTATTCGATCGCTCCCCCGGAGAGCGAAAATAGACGATTAGCTTCACTTAGCATAGCATCAGTAATATTTTGCAGCGCATGTTAAAGTGCCTAACGCTCGTAAATCTATCTGCTACGGCAGACGACTGACTACCAGTTATTAATACGAATAATGTTTAAGAATACGCTTGCCTTTCAGACGACGGATACATACGCACGCCGCATAGCTTTGTTGCTTCAGCCTGCCCATCGCCCGTTGCTATCGCAAGGTTTGCGAGGTATTGAGAGAGAGGGATTACGGGTACAGCTCGATGGTATGCTAGGGCTCACGCCGCATCCAGCTACATTGGGCTCAGCATTGATGCATAATCAGCTAACAACCGATTATTCGGAAGCGTTGCTTGAAATTATTACGCCAGCTGAACATGCTATCGATGTAGTGCTTAATCAGCTTGATATACTGCATCGCTACGTTTATGAGTCAATCGGCGATGAGTTACTCTGGAATGCATCAATGCCTTGCGTTCTTCCACCCGAGGAACAGATCCCGATTGCGCAATACGGCACATCAAACATTGGCCAGCTTAAGCATGTTTACCGGCGTGGATTAGCGTTGCGCTACGGAAAATCAATGCAGTGTATCGCCGGTATTCACTACAACTTTTCATTGCATGAAGATATTTTTCGCTTATTGAAAAAGCATGAGCAGGTCGATGGCTCCCTACTTCAATACCAGTCAAATGCATACTTCTCCCTAATTCGAAATTTTCATCGTAGCAGTTGGCTACTTATGTTTCTATTCGGCGCTTCACCCGCGATATCACGCAGTTTCGTGCGAGGACGCCCGAATGGACTGGATATGTTTGATGCTGACACGCTATTCCTGCCCTATGCAACCAGTCTTCGAATGAGCGACCTAGTGGGCTATCAGAATACGTCTAGGCAGTCAGTAGTACGCGCAGACTATAATAACTTGGACGGTTATTTATATACTTTGGCAAACGCGGTTAGCCAGCCCTATCCTCCGTATGAAAAACTGGGAACACGGTGCGCTGGTGAGTGGCTGCAAATTAACACCAACGTGTTGCAGATAGAAAACGAGTTCTATTCAACGATCCGCCCGAAGCGGATCACGCAGGCAGGCGAACGACCTCTACACGCACTTGCGTCGAGAGGCGTTCAATACATTGAGGTACGCTTGCTGGACATTGATCCATTTGAAGCTATGGGGATTTCGTCTAACACTACGTATTTTCTTGAGGCGTATTTATTGTTTTGCGCGCTAGAGGAAAGCCCGTTTCTCTATGAGTCGGAGCATGCTGAAATAGGTAATAACTTCGCTCGCGTAGTAACACAGGCGCGACGTCCTGGACTTGAGTTATCTCTAGGTGGCCACCTAGTGCCTTTACAGGATTGGGCTGTTGAGTTGTTTAAGAAAATCGAGCCGGCAGCGGCATTGCTTGATGCACAAGCAGGTGACGGTCGATATAGTGTTGCACTTGCTGCGCAACGCGCAAAAGTTGAAAACTTTTCATTGACACCATCAGCACGTGTATTAGATGTTATGAACACAACCAGGCGCTCGTTTTTTCGCTTCGCGCTTGAGCAGAGTATACAACACGCCTCAGCTATGCGTTCCCGCCCGCTGTCACGCGAGCTTCATGCCTATTACGCAGCGCTGGCAGTGCGTTCGTTGCAGAAACAAACCGAGATAGAACGTACCGAAATAAGATCTTTTGATCAGTTTATTGCGTCTTATCGCACGTATATGCCGAACTAAATTAGTGTCTGATACTTGAACTGTGAAATCTCTACACGGTTTGTATTGTTATATTCTCTATGGTTAAAAGCTCATCGCGTCACCCCTGGAAGGGGCGTGATATCTATCTGGTAGAAGTAAAACTTCCAGAAAGATTAAAGTCTAAACTTTGCGTTTTAGGAGCTAAATAAAAGCTGTATCGAATAATATGCATTATAAATAATATGTCTAGTTATGTACTGGCCCTAAGTGTCTTATCAAGACAGTTGAAAATTGGGGGCTTTCTTACAGAGAGAGCGTGCCCCACAAGAGTAAGTAAAGCTCGCCTGGTTCTTATCATTTTTCCACATATTTTTGTGGTACGCTAGACATCAATATTCCCAGCTCGTAGCGCATTGTTCTCGATAAACGCTCGGCGAGGCTCAACTTCATCACCCATTAATGTTGTAAAAATTCTATCGGCGGCTATCGCATCTTCTATTTGAACTCGCAGTAAACGACGCATAGTTGGGTCCATTGTGGTTTCCCATAGCTGCTCTGGATTCATTTCTCCAAGCCCTTTGTAGCGTTGCTTCGATATGTTGCGTTCTGCATTTGAGATTAGCCACTTTATTGCGCTTTTAAAGTCCCTAATAGCTCTCATCTGCTCTCCCCGCTTGATTACTGCACCAGCTCCGATCAGCCCTTTGAATATATTCGCAGTATTCGCTAGCTGTTGGAAGTCTGCAGTTAGCAAGAACTTTTCATCGATGATTGAGGTTTTCGTATTACCGTAATGCTGTCGATCAATACGTAGCGAATGCAACTCATGTGTAGCATTATATTGTGGCGAGATTGATACGTCTATTTCTCCGCTATTATGTAGTTTATCCTGCAAGGCTTTTGCGGTTTGGCGTGTCGTGTCTAAAGATGTCAGATCGATGTTTACTCCGTCAATCACAGCTTCAAGAGAGGCTGTGTCATAGAGACAGCTCAGCCTGTCTACTACTGCTTGCGCAAGCAGGTGTGAGCGTGCGAGCTCACTCAGCGCAGCACCAACGATCGGTTCTGCACCTTCCGACGGCACTAGCTCTGCACTATGTAATGCTAGCTTTAGCATATAGTAATTTAATTCATTTTGGTCTTTCAGGTAATACTCGTCTTTTCCGGACTTTAGTTTGAACAGCGGCGGTTGTGCGATGTAGATATACCCGCGCTCGATTATCTCTGGCATTTGTCGGTAGAAGAATGTCAGCAGTAGCGTTCGGATATGTGCGCCGTCCACATCCGCATCAGTCATAATAATAATGCGATGATAGCGTAGTTTCCCAAGGTTATAGTCATCTTTACCGATTCCGCAACCTAAGGCAGTAATAAGTATGACAATCTGCTCGGATGAGAGCAGCTTGTCATATCGTGCTTTCTCAACATTTAGAACTTTTCCGCGCAATGGCAGAATTGCCTGAAATTTACGATCACGCCCCTGCTTTGCGGACCCTCCTGCTGAATCACCCTCTACAATATAGATTTCAGATTTTGTCGGATCTTTTTCCTGGCAATCAGCTAGCTTTCCAGGTAAACCAACGCCATCTAGTACACTTTTGCGACGCGTCATCTCGCGAGCCTTGCGAGCCGCGTCTCTCGCGCGTGCAGCATCGATGATTTTACCGCAGATGATTTTCGCATCGTTTGGTGTTTCCAGTAAGTATTCTTCCAAAGCTTTCGCCACGACTTCCTCGATTGGCGCGCGTACTTCCGAAGATACTAGTTTGTCTTTTGTCTGCGAACTAAATTTCGGCTCCGGAGCTTTAACACTGAGCACACATGACAATCCCTCTCGAATGTCGTCGCCAGTTGTCTCTATTTTTGCCTTCTTTGCAATATCAGTTTCAGAAATATACTTGTTAATTACACGCGTTAACGCCGCTCGCAATCCAGTCAGATGGGTTCCACCATCTCGTTGTGGAATATTATTCGTGAAACATAATATATTTTCATTGAAGCTATCATTCCACTGCATTGCGATCTCGATGCCAACGCTATCTTTTTCGCCAATGACGTGGAATATGTTTTGGTGTAGTGTCTGCTTAGACTTATTGATGTATTCTACGAAACCTTTTACACCGCCAGAGAATGCGAAATTGTCTTCTTTTCCGCTACGCTGATCCGCTAACCGGATTCGTACGCCATTATTTAGGAATGACAACTCTCGCATGCGCTTAGCAAGGATATCGTAGCGGTACTCAATAATGCTAAAGATTTCTTCGTCGGCTAGAAAATGTACTTTAGTTCCGCGGTTCTTAGTATCTCCAATCAGCATCATAGGTGAGACTTGTTCATCATCGCGTTTCTCAAGTACACGGTTCTGTACAATGCCTTGATGAAATTCAAGAAAATGTTTTTTACCGTTACGACGCACAGTGAGCCGTAGCCATTTAGATAGCGCATTGACACACGATACGCCAACGCCGTGTAGCCCACCCGATACTTTGTAGCTGTTCTGGTCAAATTTGCCTCCAGCATGCAGCTCAATCATTACAATTTCGGCTGCACTACGTTTCGGTGTGTGCTTGTCATCGCGCTTGATATCGGTCGGAATCCCCCGACCATTGTCAGTTATAGAAATCGAGTTGTCCGTATGGATAATTACGTGGATATCATTACAGTATCCAGCGAGTGCCTCGTCAATCGAGTTGTCGAGCACCTCAAATACGAGATGGTGAAGACCGGTTCCATCAGAGGTATCCCCGATATACATACCTGGGCGCTTGCGTACAGCCTCCAGGCCTTCTAGGATCTGGATTGAGGACTCGTCATAGCCATTATCCGCATTTGACTTCGCTTGCGGATTTTGCTGTTCAGTCATAAATTTTCCGATTCTTCGTACTGTGCTTAAATTCTACTGCTCGTATCTACCTAATCATATACGCATTGGCATTACTACATATTTGAATTGTTTATTCTCCGGGATCGTGATTAACGCACTTGATGTTGCATCGCTGCCCAGTGCAACTTGGATCATATGGGCTTTTAGGTTAGCAAGAACGTCTAACAAGTATATGACATTGAAACCTACGTCTAGCGTGTCACCGTGATATACAATTTCTAATTCCTCTCGCGCTTCTTCCTGATCGGCATTAGTAGACATAATTTTTAGCTGGCCAGGTGCAACGATACATCGCACACCTTTAAATTTTTCTGACATCAGAATCGCCGCCCGCTGTAAGGAATGCTGCAGTTCATCACGGTCTATCACAAACGTGTTTTTATAGCCTCTTGGAATCACGCGCTGGAATTCCGGAAACTTTCCCTCGATAAGCTTGGATACAAGTTCTACTTGGCCGAATATAAATTTTACCTGCGTAGGTGCAATGTCAATTTTTAATGAGTCATCTCTATCTTCCAGAAGCCGCTGCAGCTCAAGGATCGTTTTACGAGGAATGATGATTTCCTGGCGAGAGAATACGCTGTCTGTTTTCATTGACGCGAACGCAAGGCGATGTCCGTCAGTCGCCACGGCCATTAACTGATCACCATCGACCACTAGAAGCATCCCATTCAGGTAATAGCGGATATCCTGCTGTGCCATCGCAAAGTAGACCATCCCTAGTAATTGCTTAAACGTTCTCTGCGACACCGACAAGCTAGCGCTGCAGTCCTTTATCTGTGCTAGCATCGGAAATTCGTCAGCAGATAGTGTTTGCAGCACAAACCGGCTTTTTCCGAATTGAACAATCAGCCGTTTTGAAGACAATGCTAATGTGACATCGCCGATTGGCATCGCCCGCAGAATATCGACAAGTTTACGTGCAGCTACTGTCGTAGCCACTTTCTCGCTGCCAATTCCAAAGACAGCATGCGTGGTGATCTGCAATTCAAGATCAGTAGATAAGAATGATACATCTAGGCCATTCTTAGATATAAGCAAATTTGAGAGAATCGGCAGTGTGTGACGGCGTTCGACAATGCCGCTAACCATCTGTAACGGACGCAGCAAGGTGTCTCGTTCTGTTTTTACCAATTCCATAGAATTCCTTCTTGATATGGCGGTTTACTTACTCCGCATTGCCATGCGTAGCGAACAAATCGGCTTATTATCTACAAACCTACATTGTGCCTGAAAAACCCTCAAGTTTGACCGGTATGCGTACAGGCGTGATTATACCTAGTGCTCTAGGCGACGCCTGACAAGGAATAATGATAGCTGGGCAGCATAATATAGTTCCGTGTCGCCTATCCTTTAAGGGTTTGCTCGAGTACGTGCAGCTCATGATTTAACTGCACATCTTTGCTGCGCTCGTTAGATATTTTGCGCACCGCGTGCAGCACAGTGGTGTGGTCACGACCACCAAACAGTTCACCAATCTCAGGCAGACTCTTCTGTGTTAGCTCTTTAGCTAAGTACATTGCGATCTGCCGAGGCCTCGCAATATTAGCTGGCCGTTTCTTAGAGTACATATCGGCGACTCTAATGTTATAGAAGTCAGAGACAGTCTTCTGAATGTTCTCAACTGAGATTTGGCGGTTTTGAACTGTTAAAAGATCTTTTAACGCCGCTTTGGTTAACTCGATCGTGATTTCACGTACGTGAAATTTTGAGTATGCGAGAATCTTCCGCAATGCCCCTTCGAGCTCTCGCACATTTGATCGTAGGTGCTTCGCTACGAAAAATGCGACATCCTCGCTTACTAGAACGCCCTCAGACTGTGCCTTACGCATTAGAATCGCAACTCGCATTTCTAGCTCAGGCGGCTCGATTGCTACTGTTAGGCCAGAGTCAAAGCGCGAGATCAATCGGTCATCGATCCCGGAAATCTCTTTTGGATACGTATCACTGGTAATAATCACTTGCGCTTTATGTGCGACCAGTGCCTCAAACGCGTAAAAGAATTCCTCTTGCGTACGTGACTTACCGGAGAAGAACTGGATATCGTCGATTAGGAGTAAGTCAAGCGAATGGTAGTATTGTTTAAACTCGTCGAATGCCTTGCGCTGGTATGCCTTTACGACATCGGATACATATTGCTCTGCATGGATATATCGGATCCGTGCATGAGCTTGATCCTGAAGGAGTTCATTGCCGATTGCATGGATTAAGTGTGTCTTGCCAAGCCCAACGCCACCGTACAGGAACAACGGGTTATACGATACACCCGGATTATTAGCAACCTGGATCGCTGCAGCGCGAGCGAGTTGGTTCGCTTTGCCTGTAACAAAATTTTCTAATGTGAGTACTGGATTGAGCTTAGAACGCTCGTATGTGGAATAAGCATCAGGCGACGTACGGGAGTTACGCCATGCCGCCGTAACTTCGTTTGCGTCTAGATTTGAAATATCGAGATCCACGTTGTTATTCACGGTCACAGCGTCGGACATACTCGGTGCCTGAGATATCGCTGGAGAAGGTGCTGAGCCATTAGCTAGTTCAGTAGCCGACGTGTTCGAATCTGATGAAATAACTGTGTCTATAGCATTAGCGAGTATGCTACTGCTCTCACGTTTCACAGAGGATGCTTTCATGCCGTTTTTAGGATTAAGGATAAACTGTACTTGTACTGGATGTTTCCAAAAATCCCACGCTAAGTCGGTTATACGCCCCGAGAATTGACTTTTTACCCAGTCGAGCTTGAAGCGATTCGGAGCAGCGATACGCAGTGTGTTCGCCTCAACATCGAAGTCAACCAGTGCGAGTGGTTTGATCCACGTTATATACTGTTGGGGCGTTAGCTCACGCGCTAGCAGGGTTGAGCAATATTGCCAGAAATCGTTCATGTAGTCTGTTGTGGTGTCGCGACGTCGTACTCTCTACCCCGCTCGACGCGAATAGCCCGGTTTTCGTCAAAAGTTTCTTTATAAAGCTGCACAGCAAAGCTATGGAACGCACCTAGCTGTAGATGCAAACGCATTTCGGCAGTTGAAATAGGCGTACCAGATTGCCAGGATAGCCCAGGATTCTACTGCTAAAAATTTTAAAGCATGGCACGTTTGTTATCCGAAGAGTCAGTTGCGCGATGTTGTTTAGGATGTTTAGGGCAATGCCCGGTAAAAGCAAGCGTAAGATATTGACTCCGCAAAGAAAAGCAGTTCAAATGGATGGTTGTGCGAAAACTGAATTGTATGCTTAGTATGCGGAATCTCTCTTGTGCTAGCCTATTAGTTTTTTTAAAATACGCTATAGCCTAACCCCTAACGAATAAGAGTAGTATGAAACGTACTTATCAACCGTCTGTAACGTCTCGAAAACGCACCCATGGTTTCCGCATTCGCATGAAGACTGCTGGCGGGCGTAGAGTCATCAACGCACGCCGAGCGAAAGGTCGTAAGAGGCTGACTGTCTAAGTGGTGGCTGCCAATCAGAAATCTATCTCGATTTGTTCATCAATACCGATCAATATAGAGCATAGATGGGGTAATTCTCCGGTAGCGCACACTACGAACTTTCCAAAAACAGCAAGGCTGCGTAAAACAGATGAGTTCTCATCCGTTTTAAGTTTACGCCCATGTGTGCGCTCCACATACTTTATGCTATACCACCGCCCCACCGAGCAAGGTGCACGGCTCGGGGTAGTTGTTAGTAAGAGGCAAGCACATCGGGCGGTTACACGCAACCTGGTTAAACGATTAGTTCGCGAAGCGTTTAGATTGCGATGCTTAGAATTAACTGGCTGGGATGTGCTAATTCGGCTATCGCGTAAGATCGATCCAGCATACTTTCTAAGTTCTGGGTCTGTGGCACTTACGCAGGTGCTGCGAGCACAGATTGAAGGTTTATTCGTACACGCAGTTGCCTGCTTTACCAGTGCAGTGGCACACAGATTTTCAGAAAATAAGGCATTAAGAGTCGCGGACACTATAAGCTAGCAAACCGCCTTTTTCTTAAGGAAAAGCTATGATATGCAAACGGTATTAATCACGCTCCTGTACTGTTACAAGCTTGTCATGAGTCCTTATTTTGGTGGACGATGCCGCTTCTACCCCTCATGTTCCGACTATGCTAGCAGAGCAATCCAGTATCATGGCGTCGTACATGGAATCTATCTTACAATAAAACGATTATGTCGCTGCCATCTCTTTTCGGTAGGTGGCGTCGATTTGGTTCCACGAGTTCGTTCTAAAAAGCGCTAGTTGTTTATCTAATTCACCACAAGACAACGTATGGATATAAAACGTACTGTTCTATGGGCTATCCTCTTCATGTCGGTCATTATGCTCTACAATAACTTTCAGAGAGACCATGGACGTCCGTCACCGTTTTTCTCGAATACGCCACCGACTCAGACAACTGACCAAATAGCACCGAACACGACTATAACGGGCACGGGCCTAGTGGATCTGCCACGGACTGAATCGCCGACTAGTAGCAGTGGTAAGCCGAATAATGAGCAACTTACGCTTAATCACCGAAGAGTCCACTTTGAAACAGACGTATACGATGGAGATATTAGTACAGTGGGCGGCACGTTGTCACGATTATCGCTAATTAAGGGAAGTAAGAAGCAACCTGACTTGTATATCACGCTGTTCAATCAGACGGCTAATCATACATACTTAGCGCGCACTGGCCTGATTGGTAGTAATTTTCCAAATCATAATGATACGTTTGATGTCGTACCTGGTACGACATCACTATCAGATAACGCTAATACGCTATCAATTAGCTTCCAATCACCGATCAAAGGCGGCGTGAGGGTTATGAAAACTTATACATTCACGCGTGGAAGCTATGTAATCGGCGTTGATACGAAGATAGAGAATATTAGTGCTACCCCAGTGAAACCGACTGCGTATATGGAGTTGGTACGCGATGATACTTTAGTTGAGACACCACATTTTTCTCATACATTTATTGGCCCAGCCATCTATTCTGAGCAGAGAAAATTCCAGAAGATGAGCTTTTCGGATTTAAATAAAAACAAGCAGGACTATACACCCTTAGCTTATAACGGCTGGGTTGCTATGGTGCAGCACTATTTCGCTTCTGCATGGATTCCGCAGGAAGGCGTGCTACACCAGTTCTATGCAGATAAATGTGGCTATGATCTGTACCGCGTCGGTATCAAAGAGCCAGTACAAAACATCCCCCCTGGCGAGAGTATACATGTAGTTGCTCGCCTCTTCGCTGGTCCGCAGGAAGAGCGAAAGCTGCAGAAGATTGCGCCAGGCCTTGAATTACTTAAGGATTACGGTTGGGTGACTATTATTGCAAAGCCGCTATTTTATCTGCTCGAGGAGATTCATGGTTTTATTAGTAACTGGGGTTGGGCAATTGTATTACTTACGCTACTAATCAAGGCGGTGTTTTTCCCGCTTTCGGCGGCTAGCTATAAATCAATGGCGCGGATGAAGGAAATTACACCACGCATGCAGCAAATCCGTGAGCGCTTTAAGAGCGATCCACGGAAAATGAACATAGCGCTAATGGAACTATATAAATCTAAAAAAGTGAACCCATTTGGTGGTTGTTTTCCGATTCTGATCCAGATCCCTGTATTTATCTCACTGTACTGGGTCCTACTCTCGTCAGTCGAGATGCGCGGCGCGCCATGGATATTATGGATCCGTGACTTATCTCAGCAAGATCCATACTACATCCTACCTGTGTTAATGGCAGTCTCCATGTTCATTCAGGCAAAGTTAAATCCAACGCCACCCGATCCAGCACAAGCGAAGATGATGATGTTTATGCCGATTGCATTCTCTGTAATGTTCTTCTTCTTCCCAGCTGGACTAGTACTGTATTACGTCGTGAATAATATACTGTCGATAGCCCAGCAGTACTACATTATGCGGATGATTGGTAAAGCCAAGAAAGCTTGAATCTATCATGATATAGGTATAGCGATAGCAACTAATATAGTTGCACTTCTATTGATTTGAATTGATGCAAACTGATGCTGATCCAATTATTGCGATTGCTACGGCACTAGGTCGTAGTGGTATAGGTATAGTACGTATCTCGTTCGGCACTGCTGGCGCCAGCGCTGTTGCAGAGCTAATGGACGCGTTATTCCACGACCAGCTTGCACCTCGATCTGCTGTCTATGTACCATTTTTTGATGCAACTGGCGTGCCACTGGATCGCGGTATTGGCCTATATTTTCCGGCACCTCATTCATATACCGGCGAGCACGTTGTTGAGCTACAAGGACATGGTGGACCAGTCGTATTGCAGCTAGTGCTGCAGCGATGCCTAGATACCGGTCATGGTATCGGCCTACGACTTGCGCAGCCAGGCGAATTTACGAGACGTGCGTTCCTGAATAATAAGCTTGATCTCGCACAGGCTGAAGCCGTGGCAGATCTGATTGAAGCTAGCACTGAGGCAGCTGCCCGATCGGCCTATTATTCGTTAGAGGGGGCGTTCTCGAACGACGTTCACCGGCTAGTCAACGCGGTTATAGACCTGAGGATGCTAATTGAGGCAACTCTTGATTTTCCCGACGAAGAAATTGATTTTTTGGGAGCAATTAATGCGCCCAGCAAGCTAGAGAATATTTGTAATGCATTGGCGACTATTCAGCGCGATGCGAAACAGGGTGCGTTGCTGCGTGAGGGATTGTCAGTTGTGCTAGCTGGACAACCTAATGTCGGCAAGTCTTCATTGCTTAATGCGCTAGCGGGTGCCGAACTATCGATTGTGACGCCGATTGCAGGAACAACGCGAGATAAAGTTATGCAAACGATACAGATCGAAGGTATACCACTACACATAATTGATACCGCCGGCCTGCGTGATACAAAAGATGAGGTAGAAAGGCTAGGTATTGCACGGTCATGGAATGAAATCAAGCATGCCGAGATCGTGTTACATCTGATAGATGCCCGTAATAAAATAAGCAAGGAAGATTACAAAATCGCTGACCAGTTTCCAGTCGGAGTTCCAGTAGTACGGATTTTTAACAAGATTGATTTAGTAGGTATACAGCCGAACGTACGTGATTCTAAAGATAGCGATGCGCGAGAAATCTATTTGTCAGCAAAGACGACGATCGGGATGGAGCTGCTGCGTGCTGAATTGCTGCGTATTGCGGGATGGCAAGCGAGATCGGAAAGTGTCTACTTAGCACGTGAACGTCACTTACGAGCACTACATGCAGCAAGTTCGCACTTAGCAATAGCCGTAAAGCACGCAGCGTGCAACCTGCATGCACTTGATTTATTTGCTGAGGAATTAAGGCTAGCGCAGGAACAATTGAGTGAAATTACCGGAGAGTTTACATCAAATGATTTACTGGGGGTAATCTTTAGCCGATTCTGTATTGGAAAGTAATATAAAGCTCAGAGATATCTATTAATATTCCATGATATTCAAATCTGCACTGCCTATTTTGAGGTTCACATCCGGATTTATTAATAGCGAGCTGCTAATCGCCTCTCTTCTGTAAAAAAGAAGGAGGGTAATTTACTTTATCTGTAATTTGGTAGGGCGTGAGTGACTCGAACACTCGACCTACGGATTAAGAGTCCGCTGCTCTACCAACTGAGCTAACACCCCAAAATGGGGATATTCTATCAGGATTTTTATGTTGTGAATATATTATATGCTGCATGTTTTGGGGTTATTGACTGCCTATGAGTGGAGTTCATCATAATAGCAGCGTTTTTCTATGGCTTATTTACCTAAGTTAACGAACTGCTATTACGGGCGAAGCCGCTCTATACTGACACAGTCATACTTGTAGTGACTATTTAATTGGTATAACACAGACATCAACGGCGTATCTTCACCGTTAGTGATTCCGGATTAACAACATTTTGTATATCGCCACCCAGATACCCGAGAATATTATTAAACGCTGTCCGAAAATACAGCTCATAGCTCTCGCGTTCTACGTAGCCAATGTGTGGCGTGCAAATAGCATTTTCCATGCGCAGCAGTGGATATCCTTGCAAGATTGGCTCGTTTTCGAAAACATCCACGGCGACCATACCAGGTCGCCCTTTATGAAGCGCTGATATGAGTGCATTATCCTCGAGTAGTTCAGCTCGGCTAGTGTTGACGAACAGTGCTGTTGGTTTCATTTGCATGAAATCATGAGTAGTTACGATTCCACGGGTTTCCTCGTTTAACCGAAGATGTAGGCTTAGTACATCGCTTTCAGAAAAGAGTTGTTCGCGCGTCTTAACTACCTCAAAGCCATTGGCTTTCGCTGCTCGTAACGAATGTTCCCGGCCATAGATTAATACAGTCATACAAAAAGCGCGCCCATAGTTGGCGACGATCTTCCCGATTTCTCCGTAGCCCCAAATCCCTAGTGTTTGCCCCCGTAGTACTTGACCTAGCCCAAAGTTTGGTGGTAGCGCAGTAGTTCGCAAACCTGATTGCTGCCAAGCACCTTGCTTTAGATTTGAAACATATTGAGGAATGCGACGCTGTGCTGCCATGATGAGTGCCCATGTCAATTCAGCAGGTGCAACGGGTGAACTTACACCTTCTAGTACCGGAATTCCGCGCTCATTGCACGCCTGAAGATCTAGATGGCTAGATGTGCGACCTATCTGGCTGATAACTTTCAGGCGCGGTAATTTATCTAGTAATTTCGGAGTAATTCCTGTCCGCTCACGGAGTAAGACAAGCGCCTCTACTTCAGCAAGTCGGCTAACTAACTGCCCAAGCCCGCGCACTGTGTTATTAAACACCTTGACATCATGCTCGGCAAGTAGTTGAAAACATTCGAGCTTACGAATGGCGTCTTGATAGTCATCGAGAATGGCAATCTTCATGGGGAGGGAGAACCTTAAAACAGTGCGGTCTTTAGGGTGCATCGTTTGCACTACGGATGGATTGCTATGCTTGATGATACGCTGTGTAGTAAGTAGTCTATGGTGCCAATAGGGCGAAATCAGAAAACCGATTTATACACATCAGTACAAATATGTCGTATCGAGAATCAAGAAGCTTTTCAATTTTTACGTCTTGTAGAGCGTTGATGCGTGTCACGTTGTCAGACAGTATACAAACTGCGATGTTTCAAGCATCTGTTATAAAATGCCTGTTGTGAGATGCTTCTTGCGGTTAATTTTATAGAAATCATGTGTTTCTTTCTTATAAGAACGAGGATAGTTTTATAAATTTATCTGACTAAGTAGACACTTTTAGTGTTAATTTCGATATTCTTTAGGTACTGTAAAGTCTTCGAGTACCTCATAGTATTAACGCGACCCGGATAGCTCGCAGTAAGAATTTTAACTAAATATAAGCTCTCATAGCTCGGCATAACACGCTCAAAAAACTCCAATTAGACGGAGTACTGTATAGTTTCCTCAACTGCCAGGATCTGTTTGGTGTTACGTAGGTCCAAAAAGCTCACTTTATTAATTTTCGACGCAAAGAAGATGCAGGCTCTAAAACTGCGTTAACTTCAGCTAGTTGAAACGACCATAGGACATCTTTAGATAGATTAATCACTAATCGCACGATATATTTATACTATTCTGGATAGATTCTCTTGACTTAGAATAAGTTCATAAACACATCTAACATCTTAGAAATACAAATAATTCGTTCGTGCGCATTCTGTTGGTGGACTGTTCGGCGCATGTAAGTTCTATGCACTCTAGCTACTTAACAATATAAAACTTATTCAAGAAACCGGCGAAGATAGATTTTAAGATGATGCTGAGGTATCTATCTAATCAAACACTCTGGATTGTCATTTGTGTAAGATTCCATGAATTTTCAACTATCACTAACAAAGTGACTACTCTACACATCAGCACAGGATATTGGCACTAGGCCACAAGCTCAATGTTGTCATCTATGATATGCACATTATTTAATGCCGCTATTATCCGGTATGTTGACGATTATTTTCTATAGTAGCGACTAGTTAAAACTAATTTAATAGTGAACATCAAGATCCTTGACAGGTTAGAAAATGAGGGATATATGGAAGCATTAATTACTCATAGCGCTTTGTGTACTATCCCCGCTAATGCTAGTTAGAATTAGACAATTTGGCGTTCGTTTCGTGCTTCCGCGCACAGCAGCATGCATAGATATCTTTTTTATTAATAGATTGAAAGGGTTAGTAAGTAGAGAAGATTCCACATTGATATCTCATTACGTGCAGTCAGTGCGCCGCTAGCAAGCGTAA
Organism: Candidatus Vallotiella sp. (ex Adelges kitamiensis); assembly: GCF_020342435.1. GTDB lineage: Bacteria > Pseudomonadota > Gammaproteobacteria > Burkholderiales > Burkholderiaceae > Mycetohabitans. The sequence continues at coordinate 1,039,307 of NZ_CP080504.1, read as the reverse complement.
TGCGTCACTAACTATCGGGCATTATTATCATCCCTTCCTAAGGCTTAAATACATAGTAAGAGACGCAGTAATATGAGAACTTTCTAGAGGATTAAGTCTTATTAGTGCCCTGCCGAATAACTTAGAAGGGCGATAAGTTCGTGCTAATAAGTTCATAACGAACGAAATAGGTATTAGGAATACCTGTATTTCTTGGTAATAGCGTTAAGCGTTATTTTCGGAGTGGCTAAAATTAGATAAGTCCTAACTACATTAGTGCACCTGCTCATCAGGTCACTTCTTGGGTGCTTCAATCAGAAGCCGAACCTACTGTTTTTTAAAAACACCCTTGCATTAACAGCAATACATAGGTGAAAAGTAGTTGCTGCTGCAGCAGGGCAATGTACGCTCGGCTATCGTAAAATAGTATGCATCTAGATAGAATGTCGCGTGTATATCTATCATCCAGTTTATTTTCGGCTACTCACGCGCGTTTACCCCGCTTTTACCTGACGGGTCATCTTACAGTCAATTTTCAGGTGGTGGTTCTCATAGTAAGATCTGTTCTTGATATAGTGATCCGAGTAGCTCGTTTAGCCTCTGGTTTTACCGTATTTAGTACTATTTCTTCGGTTGTGCTGCTAACCTGCTTACTACGTACTAAGGACTTTTTATAGGCTTTTTCCATGCTTCTTTCTTCTCAAATTCAAAGCCAATTGAACCATCTTTTTGTTTAACGAGGAATGCTTTAAAATTGCGCCCAGTGCGTGACGATTTAAAATTGGTGAGTAAATCAGTACGCCCGTTATCAAGCAGTTTTGTCATTTGCTCTCGTGTAATTTCCTGCTGCAGTATTATCTTTCCAGAGCGGAAATCACAGGTTTTCGGACTGGTGGCTTGATTTTCGCAAACATAGTTCATACCATGCCAGAATACGCGTCCATAACACTTCGAGCATTGACCGATAGGCTCCTGTAAGGAGAAGTCGGGTGTTGTATTATCATCTCCAGTTGTATCTTGTTCGAAGATAAATTCTAACTTGTAATTATTTACTGTTTCGTTGCGCACAAGTCTCAGGATAGCAGAGAATGGTCGGCCTATTTTTGAGCGAAAACCCGATAGTGGACCAATCAATTTTTCTAACAACAACTGCTCGACTTCTTCGATCTCAAACTGGCGACCACCCGGGATCTTTGAGATTGAGAAATCACATTTCATGCACGTAAAGCGACGGTAGTTTTCTTTGACCTTATTGCCACAATTTGGGCAGGGCGTTTTTAAAGTCGTGTAATCACCTGGTATCGTATCCGAATCATATTCCTTTGCGCGTTTAACGATTGTCTGGGTGATGCGCACGATTTCACGCATAAATTCTTCACGATCTAGATGACCCCGCTCCATTTGAGACAGCTTGTACTCCCATTCACCAGTCAGTTCAGGGGCAGTCAACTCTTCGACGCCTAAGCCATGTAGAAGGGTCATCAGCTGGAATGCCTTGGTTGTTGGAATTAAATTCCGGCCTTCGCGGAGTATATACTTCTCACTAAGCAGTCCTTCGATTATCGCTGCCCTTGTAGCGGGTGTACCTAATCCTTTAGCTTCCATTGCCTCGCGCAATTCATCATCCTCGACTAGCTTCCCAGCCCTTTCCATTGCCGAGAGTAGCGTAGCTTCATTGTAACGGACGGGTGGCTTTGTGTTCCATGCCTGAACTACTATTCTATCTATTCTAACCTGCTCGTTTTTTTCAATCGGCGTGAGACTAGCATCTTTATCCGCTATCTTATGACTGTACACTTCTAACCAGCCCGGCTCTATCAATACTTTGCCCTCAGTTTTGAAAAAATGTCCCACCACTTTTGTAATCCGAGTGGTTACTTTATACTGAGCCGCCGGAAAAAATACGGATAGAAATCTTTTAACTATTAAGTCGTATAGTTTATGCTCCAGTTCGGATAGATTTTTGGGTGCTTGTAATGTCGGAATAATTGCGAAATGATCGCTAATTTTTGTATTATCAAATATACGCTTATTCGAGCAAACCCAATTTTTATCAAGTATCTGTTTGGCGTGGGGTAAGTAGATATGGCTTTCTTTGAGTACCTCTAGCGTATTGCGGACCGTAGTTATATAGTCTTCGGGTAGTGCGCGCGCATCAGTACGCGGATAGGTTAGTATCTTATGCCGTTCGTAGAGCGCTTGAGCTAATGTGAGCGTATATTTAGCTGAGAAACCAAAGCGCACATTCGCCTCACGTTGTAAGCTTGTTAAGTCAAATAGTAATGGAGAAAGCTGTGTTGAGGGTTTTGATTCTTCGCTGACTATGCCGTTTTGCCCACGACATGCCGAGACAATTCGTTCGGCTGCAACAGAGAGCCAAAGTCGAGAGTCGCGTTGCTCGGGATCGCATTCGTTTTTATTAAATTTTGGCTCAAACCAGCGTCCTTCGTATAATCCTTTCGCACATAGAAATTCTGCTTTTACCTCCCAGTAGTCCCGCGGAATGAAGTGACGAATCTTCTTTTCACGGTCTATAACGATCGATAGCGTTGGCGTCTGAACACGACCAACTGTAGTCAGAAAAAATCCACCACCCTTACTATTAAACGCTGTCATCGCTCTCGTTCCGTTGATACCAACAAGCCAATCAGCCTCCGCACGACAGCGCGCCGCGTCGGCAAGAGGTTGCATTTCTTGGCTGCTACGTAATTGAGAAAAACCGTGTTGAATTGCCGTTGGCGTCATTGACTGAAGCCATAAACGCTGCAAAGGCCGCTTGGCTTTTACATGCTGCACGATTAGTTGAAAAATCAACTCACCTTCGCGTCCCGCATCACATGCATTGATCAGCCGGTCAACATCCTTGCGTTTAATCAGCCGGCTTAGTAGCTTCAGGCGAGATTCGCTCTTGGCAATCGGCTGAAGGTCGAAATAGGGTGGGATAACCGGAAGATGCGCAAAGTTCCATTTTCCACGCTTGACTGTATACGCTTGCGGCGCCGTGATTTCCACTAAATGACCGACAGCCGACGACAATATATAGCTATCGCTCTCATAGTACTCGTCATACTTCGTAAAGCCGCCTAGCGCCCGTGCGATATCATGTGCGACAGATGGCTTTTCAGCGATGATCAGGGCTTTTGACATGACTTTTTGAAAAACGAATGCGCAGAATAAAATGTATTTGTAGCGATAAAACCTAAATACATAGAGGCTCGAGCTGCAAGAAGAAACTATTGGAAATAGTGGGAGCTACGTATGATAAAAACGTGCCCAGATTCAGCGTGCCGCAAATCTTCAGCACAATTACATGCATGTGCGGCACAAGGTGACAATAACCGAAGAACGGGTAATTTTCGTGCCGTGTTGTTGTTATTCACGAGTCGACGAGAACCGGACGTAGTTTCGGCGCGTGTTTAATACGCGGCAATGAGGACAAGTTGCCAAGCATTTTCGTAATGATTTGGGGATAAGGTAGTACAGCTCCGAAAAAGCATGTGGCATAAGAATTCTCGATAATGATAGTCGGAAAATTTTCCACGTCGAAATCATATAACCGGTCAGCATGTGTCTCAATATCGACCCAAACAAAACATATCCCCGGATGCGTATCCGCAAGCGCGTCGAACCCAACTCGATATTCGCGGCACGAGGCACACCATTCCGCACATAGACAGGCCACAAATAGAGTGTCAGAAGATGAAAGGCGCATAGTAATTATGTCGGCGTCGTTATCAAGGTCGAGGGCAGGCATGATCGTAAAATACTGATAATATATCGTGGTGCTATAGTGCTAGTCATGCAAACAGTGACTGTAGCATGATTGGTTATATAGTCAGCAGGCAGTTCTGGCGGGGAGCATTGAAAGATCTCATGGCGTCGCCAGGATTTTTCCACATATTTGATTGCGGCGGTACTTCAGTTTTTTTGAGTTTCTCAGTCCTAATAAATGAGGGTCACTCAGGTTTTAAGCGCTGAGAGTGTGTTAGATTGCTGCTAATTGTGTTAGATTGCCGTTTCTAGTTTTGTATACTGCACCATTACCTGTTTGTGCCGGCTTAGCGCGCACTATCTAGTAATAGGTGTATTATGTATCAATATACAAAACTAAGAATAGTGTAAATATAGCGGCAGCTACTACTAGCTAGCCGTGTTGTAATTAATAAACTTAAATATAAGTAAACTTCTATAATAAGCACATCCCTTACCGTCATCGGCTATGAGTCTGATGCATTGCGGGAATATCCACTCTAACTTTGTAGCTTTCAAAAGCCATGCTGTCAGGAATTTATTGCTATATTCATTCAACAAGTACAGTAGCTAATTCTAGAGCTAGAATTATAGTTAGATAGCACCTATATCAAAGAGTAATAGCTAATTTGCTATTATTATGTTTTAATCGTCTAGAAAACCGTGAATACGGCATATGTAAAGTAGTAATACGTATTGCATGACGTTGTAGTGTGGGTAGATACTTTATCTAGGGAACCAAATAGTACGATCAATTTTTTATCTCGAATAAGCGCTTCTTTTACGCGCAGTTTCATCCAGCATAGCTCTTTTTCGGAAAGGCTTTCTTAGATGACAGTGTAGATCGTACGATCTAGGCCTACATCTATTTCTCTCATAACATAATGAACCCCCTGTCTCGAGCTAAATGCTATGCGTACTATACCGATACACGTACCAGCCTTAATAAAATAGCAATTTTTTTCTATCAATATTAGTAACTGAATTGTAGTGTTTACACGTGATAAAATCTTATAAATTCAGTAGGCTAAGTTTATGGCGCTTTCGACTCGTTATAAAACACTTCCGAAACGCACCTGAGCTCGGTACTGCTAGTGCAAGCGACAGATAGCTTTCGTACATTCTGCGGCCCTCAGATTAATTTGAAGGCGGTGCATATTAACTTAATTATTATCAAAAATAAAAAAGCGGATAATCCATCTTTTGTAGCACACAGCGAAACTCGCACGCGAAGATGGGTCGGATTGAAAGGACTAACTGACCATGACTTTGCTCAAAATACTACGTTATCCAGACAAGCGTTTGCACAGAGTCGCTACATCAGTCAAACATGTCGACAAGCGCATCCGTAATCTAGTGGCTAACATGGCTGAGACAATGTATCTAGCTCCTGGTGTCGGACTAGCTGCTACGCAGGTAGATGTTCATGAGCGTATTATAGTTGTGGACGTGTCTGATACCCATGATGCATTGTATACTTTTATTAACCCAGATATTATCTGGTCAAGTGAAAAGCGCCAGGTTAATGAGGAGGGGTGTCTATCAGTACCTGGCATTTATGAGAGTGTCGAGCGTGCTAACCAAGTCTGCGTGCGCGCATTAAACGAGAATGGTGAAGAGTTTGAGCTGGAGTGCAAAGAATTTATGGCGATCTGTATACAACATGAAATAGATCACTTGTTGGGTAAAGTATTTGTTGAGTACTTATCTCCGCTTAAGCAAATTCAGATTAAGACAAAGATGAAGAAACTCAATCACGCGATGTAATGACCGAGATAAAGTCTCCCCTTCGTGTGATTTTTGCTGGTACAACATGGTTTGCGGCGACTGCGCTTCAGGCGATTTACGAGGCAGGTATTACCATTCCGCTCGTGTTGACGCAGCCCGATCGTGCCTCGGGTCGCGGAATGAAGTTCTCATGGAGTCCCGTTAAACGGTTTGCTCTAGACCGGAAGTTAGAGCTCGCCCAGCCTCCATCGTTAAGGAGTGACAGCCAGTATCCAACTGAGGCGGCGGATACATTAGCGCTATTACATGGAACACCACATGACGTAATAGTGGTGGCTGCATATGGTTTGCTGTTGCCGTACACGGTTCTTAATATCGCACCGTATGGCTGCATTAATATCCATGCGTCGTTATTGCCGCGCTGGCGGGGCGCAGCACCGATCCATCGTGCAATCGAAGCCGGCGATCGAGTCACGGGCGTCACTCTGATGCAAATGAACACAGGTTTAGACATGGGCCCGATGCTTATGCGCGAAACTGTGATTATTAATCCTACAGATACTACGGGGACCTTGCATGATAAACTGGCTACTACCGGCGCGCGCCTTATTGTTGCCGGGCTACGTGAACTAGAGTATACTGGCTCGTTGCGAGTCACCCCCCAGCTAAGCGAAGGTGTCACGTATGCGCATAAGCTATCCAAGCGGGAAGCGGCATTAGATTGGCGTTTGCCAGCTGATGTTCTGTCATGCAAAATTCGAGCTTTTAATCCGTTTCCAGCTGCGCATGGGATACTAAATGGTATGCCGTTAAAGATCTGGGCTGCTGAGCCGGTATATGCTGCTAGTCCCCCTCTAACTCCCGGCACTATTCTGGCCGTAGATAGTGCTGGCGTCACGATCGCCTGCGGCGAGCAAGCATTGCGGGCCACTCAGATCCAAAAGCCAGGTGGCAAGAAGCTTATCGCTCGAGAATTCATAGCAGGATTCTCTCTACGTGAAGGACAATGCTTCGAGATTTAATTAATCTCACGCTGTGTTACTGTCGCAATAAAGCAATGTTATTCTGAGCGAGTCGCATTTTATAATTTTCATCGCTGAGCGCATTACTCTATAAACTAAGAAAGTTAGTATTTAAGAATTTTTTATTGGCGAAAGTAAGTATAAGACGCTATCATGGCTTCTATAGATTGCGCGAAGTGTTATAAAATATTGATATTCAGTCTGAATAAAACTTTTATATAACTAATTTTTATCGATAGGTTATTCTAACGTAGAGTACACTATACGTTTAACTATTCAAGAAAGCGTTACTTATGACCATAGCTTCGTGCTTTTTCTTATGATTAGTGATTAGTATAATAATTAGCGTTATATACGGCATGATACTTACGTTAGCCTTTGCGCTGTCAATGTTTCTCATATTGGCTGCTCAGAACAGATCACGTTAAAGATGTATAACTCGACAAGTTAACAAAACTAATTTTGTGCATTGCTCGTGTCAGTTTAATACTGCCCGTGCAGGGCTCTCGATGAGACCCAACCGAATGCATATGTAACCGGAAAACACGCTCAAAACGTAGCGATTATAGAGACTTAGTATTATGAATGTTACCTGAGCGCAACCTACATGGTGTGATAACAAACGAACCTGTATATACAAGCATCACTATATTAATATCAACAATTTTAAAGACGATATAGATATATACTACTATAGTATCCAATATTTGTAATGTTCTATGGTATTGCTATAGACTGATAGCATTGACTCAAATCTAAACGCGTGCTCCGACCTCTAACTTAATAGCAGTTTTGAGTGGGGGGATGTTAATTAGTGTATGTACTATATTTCATGCCTCAGTTTCATCTAAGTAGCATGTATTAATATTTAAGTTCATCTGACGAGCATAGTTCGAAGTTTCAAGTTATCATCTTGTTTACTCAAGCATGAGTAGCGTGTATTTATTAGAGGATTGCAATACCCTCTTTCTTTAGAGAAAGCATTAGTGATAATTCACCATTAACATAGTGAAGCGCAATCAATCAATTATGCAATCAATAATTTCGGATCTAGGCCAATGTTACCTATATGGTGAGGCATATATATCTTAATACTGCGTAGACTCCCAATCTATTTTAAATAGATGCTATGACAATAGCATCTAGGATACTATCCAACCTCTAGATTAGAGGAGGCTCTAAGTTCTAGGTACTATGTTGAATAACTCTAGAGCTCGCTCTAGTTAAACTAGAGATTAAAGCCCTTTCTCAGCACCGTAATTACTCGCTAAGCTATCGGTGTTTTACAGGTTATCTCATATAGTATTAAATCGTGGTTCTAATATTCACTTTAAGTTATAACTAACCTCCAAGCTGGATTTAGGGAGAGATAAGCTTAATGCTTATTTTTGATAAAAAAGCTATTCAATACAGACCAACCTGCTAATACTCTTTGTCTAACATGATGCTGAAATTTCCGATACTAATACCCATTTTCCCTGATTACTTCGTAAATTAATACGACAGGAATTTTTCGTCAATTTTAATGCCCTGCTTCGGGTTTTCCTGCAAAAATAGATTACTTTAGAGATATTCTACGGGAGATGATCTATAAGAAGCTTCTTAAGCTAAATAAGAACATACTTATTCTAAATAAGATTTACCGCCCAATCTAGGGTATTAGTAATAATTTTTGATCTATACGTCTCGGATAGGTGCCGTAGGCTATATAGTAATGCTCAATAATATCTTTTAATCTCAATACAGCACTCAATTGCATAGAGTACAGTTATTAGGAAGATTGTGCGCGAGATAAGAATCCGTTCAGATGCATCTAGTCATCATTCAGTAGCTATAGATGAAATTCGCAACAAGCTCAAACCGGAAGATAAGAGATTGTATGAGTGCATAGTTAATAATTTCTTAGAATACGCATATATTATGTTTTATACGAAATTATCGTTAAGCAAACTGGCTACTGAAGTGCTAAAGTTGTATAAAACTATCGGGGCAGTTTTCACGCAAACTATTAAGGCTAGAAAACTAAAAAATAGTGACCATGATGCACAAGATCAATCGCAGGGCATAGTCAGCTTGTTGTATAAAGCAATATGCAGGGCTTCCGTACATATATCTAGGTATAAAAATTTAAGTTAAATATACTACATATAAGGCTAAATAAATAGGTCTTAGTCTGGCTATGGTAAAAATCATCAGTGACATATAGTTTAGGTATCAAGATCTATAATCTGATAAAGTCGAGGAAAAAAGCGAGATCAGGACGCAGACATCGATCTTATGTATACAGTTATCCGACGGCAGCGATGCATCGGACTCTTTGGGTGGCATGCAAACATACAATACTTTGTAGCGTGGAAAAACATCATATAAAACTAATAGTAGTAACAGCGAAGATAAAGGCGATTTAAATGGCAACCATCCTGGTAGTAGACGACGAAATGGGTATTCGAGAATTGCTCTCGGAAATTCTAAGCGATGAAGGATATGCTGTTGATGTCGCTGAAAATGCCCGTCAAGCACGAGAGTATCGAGAGAAATTGATGCCAGATCTTGTGCTACTTGATATTTGGATGCCTGATACCGACGGCGTAATGCTGCTAAAGGAATGGGTAGCGCAGAGTCAACTGACAATGCCGGTTATTATGATGTCAGGGCATGCCACCATCGATACTGCAGTCGAGGCAACAAAGATCGGCGCATTAAATTTTCTTGAAAAACCAATCGCGCTTCAGAAGTTATTAAGCGCTGTCGAACAAGGACTGGTCGCACCCCCCCGCCGGGTAGATACGCCAGCAGTAGCTAGTAAAACACCTAGGGCGGCGGTACTAGTAGTCTCAGATACATTAGAGGCTATCTCCAATAGCCCGTCAGACGTTCCAACTACGACTATCTCATTCAATATTCCACTACGCGATGCGCGCGATGCTTTCGAGCGGGCGTACTTTGAATATCACCTCGCTCGTGAGAGCGGTAGCGTAACACGCGTCGCAGAAAAAACTGGGCTGGAACGTACCCATTTGTACCGAAAGCTTAAACAGATTGGCATTGAATTAGGTAAAAATAGGCGCGCATAATAACAACGCTTTCTTATAGAAACTTGAGGGCAGCGACCGACCTTGATATAATTACTCTCTGGCATGGCCCGGTAGCTCAGTTGGTAGAGCAGCGGACTGAAAATCCGCGTGTCGGTGGTTCGATTCCACCCCAGGCCACCACTAATATAAAAATTATAAAAATAAAAAATTCGGTGCGTCTTATTTATAAACTCCAGTTTATAGAGGGCGAAGCATAAATTTTCGGCATGGGTCTTATAAAGACTAAGTATTTGTACATGATATGTACTATAGTATGTTCTATATCGCTTTTTAGCGTGCTAAAACTGAAATAAATTATGTGTTCTAGTTCTATCTAGATAGAACAATATAATCATTAAGCTAACCTGTGAAATTTAAATAGTATTCTCGCTTACACTTCTCTCTAGCTTTCTATAGCCTGAACTAGAGCTTCCCAAGCATTTTACTATATGAGTACCAGGCTTATTAACAAGCCTGGGTAGAAGCTATCGCTTTTATAGAATGTAATGTAGATACACTTCCGAAGAATAAACGAGCTGATGATGCGCTCATATTATATAAATATAGTTTTCAGCTGACGAATTATTATCTGGTAGAATTTTTGCTTTTGTAAGAAAGAAATATTAGGTGCACCAATACAACTAAGTTTATAAAAAAATAATAAAAGCCAAAGTTCCACTACTGCTTCCTCAGGCCCAGTGGGCGTAAGTAATTGAGGTGAGTAGCAATAAGATGCTATATTCCCTTTTAGTTAAGAAACTATAATAGTGCTTTGTATATACGTCCAGCATGGTGCGCTTGTATTATCTTTCGGTGGGAAAGATTTTACCAGTGTCTTATGTAGTACTGGTACATGTTTATTAAGTTGAAACTATATGGCTGACTATTTATAGTCAATCATTATATGAATTTCGATTTTGAAAAAGGTTTCGCGATATATTAGTTTATTTTTTATATTGTTGGGGCGACTGACTATGACTCAGTAACGATTATCATTTTAATTATCGGTTCTAAAGTTTATTAGCGATACCATAGTAATGCTTAGGATGCAGATCAAGACTGCAAGATATATCAAGTGTTTTTAATATTTGTAGTCAGTCAATACTTAATATTTATAATAATTTCTGATGTTTTTTATATCAGTATAAGCTTGGTATGAAGAGGTATATGTAAAACTGATTTTTAGAAAACTTGATGATGGCAATCATCACATTAAAGTAGCGAAATTATACTGCATCTAAATATAAACTAGCGTATCGTGCTTAAAATTCCGCTAATGTAATTAGACCGGGCGATTATTCAATCTAAGTTTATAGTGTCGAAGCCCTAGTCAAGTTTATCTACCTGTTGATTCAGATGCATAAGTACTTAAGTATCCTATGAAATAGAAACCAGTTCACCCCATTTACCATTATTTTCATACTCACATTCGACGTAAGCTATCGTGACCCTAGATCACTGTAGCGAGCACAAAAAATTGCATTACCATTAGTGCGTACTTAAAATCTATTTTTAGAGTAGGCTGGTTGATAAGAGAGCAAACTAGCGTATAAGTAATAAACTTTTCTGACGCAAAGCGCTGAGTAATAGAAGGTTTAGTGAATGCGCATGTTCAATGCTGATTGTTAAGAGCAGACTATACGAGTCTATTCTCTACTGGAAATGCTACTTAATTATAAGTTTTTACGATAAACAAAACTGAATTATTAAAAGTTGGTAGACAAGACTTTTATAAGTTTTGATTATATTCACAATGTGAATGATAAGAATTTTTGTCTATCTAGGATATCCCTGATATAAATTGCCTGATTTCCAATCTAATGTTTACTATTTATTTTATATAATTTTTTCTCAAAAAGATTCTTCATATGCCTAGCGTTAGGTAATTCGGCCTTTTTAAGGCTCTTATGTACAGAGACCAGAGTGGTTATGCGTGAGTATAGAGGATTTTCTGAACAATGCTTTTTGGGCATTTATATTAAAAATATATATGAATCATTTAAATAATAGCGCAGTATTTTCTTTATTATCAGCTTTGCATTAAGCGTTTTTGTCGTGCGACACTCATAATCATTCCGGTCGCGATACCTAGTGTGATGAGCGCGGTACCGCCATAGCTTATAAATGGTAGCGGTACGCCTACAACAGGAAGAATACCACTAACCATACTGACATTAACAAATGCGTACATAAAGAAAGAGAGTGCCAGTGCTCCAGCCAGCAATCGGCTGAACAATGTAGGACCATTGGCTCCGATATATAGGCCACGTGCGACAAGAAGAAGATATAAAAATAGTAGAACGAGACCGCCGGCCAGACCAAACTCTTCGGAGAAGACAGCAAAAATAAAGTCCGTATGTTTTTCCGGGATAAACTCTAGGTGTGCTTGAGTTCCCTTAAGCCAGCCTTTACCGAAGATTCCGCCAGAGCCAATTGCGATAACTGCCTGGATTGTATGAAATCCTTTACCAAGTGGATCTAAACTTGGATCAAGTAATGCGCAGACACGCTGTTTCTGATAGTTATGTAGTAAAATCCATTGGACGTCTGGCTTACAAATTTTCTCCTCAGTAGCAATTAATGAGCCGATGCCAATTACTAAGGCTAATATTAGCGGAATGATTAGTTTAAAGCTTAGACCCGCAAAGTAGATTACAAATAATCCTGTAGATAGTACCAGTATAGCAGTACCTAGGTCGGGTTGTTTAGCTATTAGCCAGACTGGCACTGCCAGGATAACTAAACCAATCAGATAGTCATACCACTGTGTCACACCCTCGCGGCGCTGGTAGTACCACGCTAGCATTAGCGGCGTAGCAATTTTTAGAATTTCAGATGGTTGAATCACAATACCGACATTAAGCCATCGTTTGGCACCCTTTTTAGTTAAGCCGAATAGTGATACAGCGATAAGTAGCGCCACTCCGAAGGAGTAAGCAGGAACGGCAAAACGTATAAGCGTCTGTGGAGGTATATTCGCAATTATCCATATCAGTACTAACGTTAGCAAAATATTGCGGATCTGATCTTCGACCCGCCCAGGTATATTCATACTAGCACTATATAGTGTGAGTAGGCCTAAACATAGCAACAAGGAGACGATTAGCATAAATGGCTTATCAAATCCAGAGAACATCCATCTTGCACGTCCAACTAGTATACGCGACTCGATAGGCATAGTGACTCCTGGTGGGCTGGGATAATGCCTTGCGCGCCCTTTACAGATCGATTCAACATAGCAAGAGCGTGTTGCCTAAAAAGAATAGCTCCTGATCTGTTAGGAGTTCATATAAAGCAGAGATCTGTTGTTTAGCGAGAGCTTGTTCTTCTGAAGACAATATCTAGGACCATAGTTCCACTGTTTAAGGGGCTGATATTGATGATGTACCAATAGCGGTGGTAGCGCTTTGGGATAACAGCCCACTGTGAATATTTTTATCTGCTGCATTTGCATTTGTAAGAATTGACTCTACCGTTACTATTGATGTTTTGGCTGGATTCGATACCCCCCTTATTTGGGTGTGCACATTGCTACAGTTAGTTACTGGAGTTGGTATCTCGATGGTGGTAGCTTTCGAATTAAGCTGGGCACGGTCTATAAAATAACGATCAAGCACTGTACGGGCAATAGGGCTAGCTGCACGAGCTCCCCAGCCACCATTCTCAACAATTAATGCTAGAGCAATTTTCGGTCGATCGACTGGCGCGAACGCAATAAATAGAGCATGATCACGCAAATGCTCTGATAATGCACGTGCACGATATTTCTGTCCCTGTAGCGAAAATACTTGCACTGTACCAGTCTTACCAGCCGATGTATAAGGTGCGTTACTAAAGATTTTATACGCAGTCCCGGCTGGGCTGTCCATCACGCTTTTCATCGCATGCTTTATAACGTTAATATCTTCTTGCGTGATGCCTTTAATTCGCCCGCCGAATTTAGGTTCCGTCAACTGGAATTCTCGTGTGCTTGGTTTTTCGATATCTTTGACTAGATGGGGTTTCATGATCACACCATTATTTGCTAGCGTTGCGACAGAATGAGCGAGTTGTAGTATCGTATATGAATTGTAGCCCTGCCCAATGCCAAGACTGATTGTTTCGCCTTCGTACCAACGCTGCTGCTCGATCTTGCGATAAGCACGTTTTTTCCAGTCGGTAGATGGTAAAACACCGCGTGCTTCGCCCTCGATATCGATACCAGTCTGCCGGCCAAATCCCCATTGCTTCATAAAATTCGCGATTGTGTTGACACCTAGATCATGCGCTAGCATGTAGTAATACGTATCATTAGACACAACAATTGAGCGATACATATCAATCCAACCCTGCCCCTGTAGCACATCATTATGGAATGTGTGCCCGCCAAACCTGTAAGAGCCTGGATCCTGGAATCCCCACGTTGGTGTACGCTTATGTGTAGCAAGAGCAGCTAGCGCCATGAATGGCTTATATGTTGAGCCTGGCGCATAAGTGCCACATAGTGGCCTATTCAGTAGCGGGCGGGCGGGTGACGTATTCAGTTCATCCCAAGCTATTTGATCAATACCATCAACAAATAGATTTGGGTCAAAGCTAGGAGACGATACAAATACAAGCACGTCGCCTGTTGATGGTTCAATTGCTACTAGAGCTCCACGCTTGCCTAAAAATGCGTGTTCTGCGCTTTGTTGTAGGTTAACGTCAAGTGAGAGTCGAAGATTATTGCCGGGTATAGCTTGGGTACGGGATAGCGTTCGCACTGGGCGCCCTCCTGCGGTTACCTCAACTTCTTCGAGGCCTGTTACGCCGTGCAACTCAGTCTCGTAGCTTTGCTCAACACCGATTTTTCCGATATAGTCGGTCCCATTGTAATTGTTCCTATTAAGTCGTGGGTCGTAGTGTTCTGAGTCACTGTCGTTTTTTTCGCTGGCTGAATCGATATGTTCTTGATCGCGTTGTGAAATACGACCTATATAGCCGATTACATGTGCTGCGCTTGTACCAAGCGGATATTGCCGAAACAACCGTGCGCGCACCTCCACACCTGGAAACCGGTAATGCTGCCCGGTAAAGCGGGCTACTTCCTCGTCGCTGAGTCGCGCACGAATCGGTAAGTTCTCAAAGTTTTTTGAATCTTCCTGTAGCTTCTTAAAATGACGGCGGTCATGCGCATTAATATTAACTACGCTTGATAGCTGTTCTATAATTTCATCTAATGAGCCCCTAATCTTCGATGGCGTGATCTCTAACGTATAAGCTGAGTAGTTGTTCGCTAGCACTACTCCATTACGGTCGACAATAATGCCGCGATTTGGTGTGATCGGCACAACCGAGATGCGATTTTCATCAGCCTGTAACGAATACTTGTTATGTTTCCAGACTTGTAGATATAGAAAACGACAGCTAAGTAGAGTGAAGCATGCAAGTACGAATACGCCTGCAGCGATCACGCGGAGCTTAAATCGTGCTATTCTCCGATGAGAATTATTAAACTCTCTCATCTTCAGGCAGTTCCGGTTAAATCGGTCGTGTGTCGTCTGGATCGACTACACGTTTCTGCGGCAATAATAGCAATACGCTTACAACTGGCCAAAGCAGCGCGCTAATCAAGCCGTTTAGTAAGCAGCTATATCCTGGAAATGCGCCACCAAAGATTAGCCGAATTATAAACGGCACAGCCTGCGCAATTACTAGAAGCGGCATCACAAAAAAAACCTGCGCACCTAGAGATAGCCATAAAACGCGCCGGTGCACCATAATTGCCCCGTACGATAGCAATGTATAGGCAAGCGCATGCTCTCCAAATAAGCTTGCGTCATGTACATCAATCAACAGCCCCATCAGAAATGCAATACCCATGCCAACTTTGTGTAGTTGATGCACGTTCCAGAACAGGAGCACAATCGCAACAATATCGGGAACACCAATCCACGTACTCCATGGTAAAAAATTAAAAAAAAATGCTATGGCTAAACTAAACGCTATAAAATACAGATTAACTGGAAGTAAAATATAACAGGGGCGATTCATCGCTATGCTCCGACTGCTCCGGCTAATATAGTTTGAGCAGATGTGGTAGCCGATTTCGTAGTATGACTATCAGCGCTCTCTTTCGAGTCTTTGCTTTTTTTATCTTTTGCCTTATCGGTAGGCTTATTGTTAGTCATGTCTATGGGACGTGATAGCCGTCTATCTGCATCGTAGCGTAGCACTAACAACTGGTGAGTGCTCCTCACTGAGGTAATCGGATTACAAACTACTCGAGCAAACGTAGTATCCGCTTTTTTATCAACGAGAATAACTTTAGCTACCGGTAGTCCTGGCGGGTAAATGCCATCTAGCCCATTTGTTACCAATTCATCTCCAATTTTCACATCAGCGCTAGTCGGTACAAACCTCAGATCAAGCACGTCTCCCTTAGGGGAACCATAAATCACGCTGTAAATACCTGTGCGTAATATCTGAACCGGTACTGCCTGGTCTTTATCGGTGAGCAGCGTAACTTCAGATTGCAAAGGAAAAACGCGCGTGATCTGCCCGATGATGCCTTTTTCGTTCACTACTGGTGCACCCGCCTGTACATTCTGTTGCTTGCCAGCAGAGATAATAACCTTTTGAGTGAACGGGTCTCGTGTATTGTAGCGAATCTCAGTAGGCGTCGTCTGTATTGTTGAATTTCGTTTCAAACGAAGTAGCTCGCGAAGATGTTCATTCTCGGTTAGCAGTTGGGCTGCTTGGGACGTAAGCACTGATAATTGTAGATTCTTATCGCGCAACATTTTATTCTCGTTACGTAACGAACGGACCGTAACGAACAGATTCGTGCCACTGACAATCAAATCTCGTGGTACAAGCGCTGCACATTGTATAGGATAAAGCCCTGTATCGATCACTTTACGTACAGCTTCAAACGCTTGAAAACGAGCGTCTGCAACTAACAATGCGAGCGCAAGACTAACAAATATAAGAAGACGCGCGAGCGCAGAAGGCCCCTGCTTAAATAAGATCGGTGGACTATATTCCATGATCGACGTCTGAAACTGCGTCTACTTCAGCTGAATCATTCGTATGAAAAGATGCTGCTGAGCTTATCTATCCGCTCGAGCGCTATTCCGGAGCCACGCACTACGCACGTAAGTGGATCTTCAGCTACCAGAACTGGCAGTCCTGTTTCTTCCGCAAGTAGTCGATCTAGATCGCGTAACAGTGCTCCGCCACCGGTTAGTAACATGCCCCGCTCGGCGATATCAGCGCCGAGCTCCGGCGGGGTCTGCTCTAGTGCAATCTTGACAGATGAGACAATCTGGTTTAGCGGATCAGTCAGTGCTTCCAGGATTTCGTTGCTCGAAATTGTAAAGCTACGCGGAATTCCTTCGGATAAGTTGCGACCTTTAACCTCTATTTCTTTCACTTCTGATCCTGGGAATGCCGACCCAATCTCTTTTTTGATTGCTTCAGCAGTTTGCTCACCAATTAACATGCCATAATTTCGGCGGATATAGTTAACAATCGCCTCATCGAATTTATCGCCTCCGACCCGTACTGAACCTTTGTATACAATTCCGCCTAGCGAAATAACACCAACTTCGGTGGTGCCGCCACCGATGTCTACAACTAAAGAGCCAGTTGCCTCCGATACTGGTAGACCAGCACCAATTGCTGCGGCCATCGGTTCCTCGATAAGGTAGACTTGTGATGCGCCCGCGCCAAGTGCAGCTTCGCGAATCGCTCGTCGCTCAACCTGAGTTGATCCGCATGGCACGCAGATGATAATCCGTGGCGATGGAGAGAACATTTTCGATTCATGTGCAGTTTTAATAAACTGTTTAATCATTTGTTCAGTAACACGAAAGTCGGCAATCACCCCATCTTTCATTGGTCGAATTGCCTCGATGTTTCCTGGCACTTTGCCGAGCATTTGTTTAGCTTTTCTGCCTACGGCTTGGATCATCTTTTTTCCGTTTGGTCCACCTTCTTGGTGGATTGCAACAACCGATGGTTCGTCGAGCACGATACCTTTGCCACGCATGTATATTAGTGTGTTGGCAGTACCTAGGTCGATTGCCAGATCGTTCGAGAAATAGCTATGGAGAAAACCGAACATTAAAAATCCTGTCTCGCGGATACCAGTCGCGAGAAATATTTATATGCGGCGGCGGGTAAAATAATAACTTCGGTAGAAGTCCAAAAAGTGGCTACCGCGCAGTCACAAAGCTGGGAGAGAATAAATTTTATCGGCACAAGCGAAGGGCGCATATAGGTAACACGAATGCTACAGCCGTTAGGATACGCGCGTGCGGAAGACATTGCTGAAAAGTGGCAATAAAAGCCAGAGTTTAAGGCTAATTTCCAATTATACCTTATAATTAAGACACTTTCGAAGAAATGTGGGGATGTTCTGCCCTCTTTCCTAATTCTTGGTAACCTGTATGGCCCTAACTTCCGCTGATGTACACCGCATTGCGCACTTAGCTCATATTGAGCTTGGGCAGCACGAAAGAGCTCATATGCTCGATCAACTAAATCAGTTATTTAGTTTTGTCGAGCATATACAGGCTATAGATACAACCGGAATCGAGCCACTTTCGCATCCGATACAACAGATAGAAGGGATTGCTCTGAGACTGCGAGAGGATATTGTGACAGAGAACGTTTGGCGCGAGGATAATCAGAGATACGCACCTGCTGTGCAAGACGGTCTGTATCTAGTACCGAAAGTAATCTAATAATGTAAGAAACTAGAAAGTCGTACCATGCATCAAAAAAGTCTTACTGAATTGCGTGCTGCGCTTGATATGAAGCAAATATCGGCGTTCGAGCTCGCCCAGCACTTTCTGAAGCGTATCGAGGCAGAACGTGAGCTAAATGCTTTTATAGATGTGAACCCACAGCTGACTTTAGATACGGCTCGTGCAGCTGATCAACGGCTTGCGCGCGGTGACCAAACACCGCTTCTTGGCCTACCAGTTGCGCATAAAGATGTGTTTGTAACACGTGGATGGAAGTCTAGCGCCGGATCTAGAATGCTAGCTGATTATATAAGTCCATTCGACGCGACAGTCGTCGAGCGGCTCGCAGTAGCAGGTATGGTTACGCTGGGTAAGACCAATATGGATGAGTTTGCGATGGGCTCATCCAATGAGAATTCTTTTTTTGGTCCAGTACGTAACCCTTGGGATCGTAATGCAGTTCCTGGCGGTTCCTCTGGAGGTTCGGCTGCGGCAGTGGCTGCTGCATTGACACCTATAGCTACTGGCAGTGACACCGGTGGCTCAATTCGCCAGCCAGCCTCGATGACTGGGGTCACCGGTATCAAGCCGACTTACGGCTGCGTATCCCGGTACGGGATGATCGCGTTTGCGTCGTCCCTTGACCAAGGGGGGGCAATGGCACGTTCGGCAGCAGATTGCGCACTGGTTCTGGGGGCAATGAGCGGTTTTGACCCACGAGATTCGACAAGCATGCAACGCGACGCGGAAGACTATACTTACCTTCTAGGTAAGCCATGGAAATATACTCACACACTATCTGATCGCTCACTTTCCGGACTACGTATTGGGTTGCCACGTGAGTACTTCGGCTCAGGGTTATCAAGTGATGTATGGACAGCAATTAATATAACCTTGCAGCAATATGAAGAGCTTGGCGCGACACTAGTAGAAGTATCTCTACCCAAGACAGAGTTATCAATACCAGTCTACTATGTAATCGCGCCAGCAGAGGCTGCATCGAATATGTCGCGTTTTGATGGCGTACGATATGGCTATCGTTCCGCTAAGTATTGCGATCTACTCGATATGTATAAAAAGACGTGCTCAGAGGGATTTGGTGCAGAGGTTAAGCGTCGAATCCTGATCGGTACGTACGTACTATCACACGGCTACTATGATGCTTACTATCTTCAGGCTCAGAAGATTCGCAGAATTATCGCTCAGGACTTCCAGGATGCTTTTACGCAATGCGATATGATCATGGGGCCGGTATCGCCAGGCGTCGCGTGGAACCTTGGTGAGAAAGTTGATGATCCGCTGCAAATGTATCTTGCGGATATCTATACGCTCTCTACAAACTTAGCTGGATTGCCAGGTATGAGTATTCCATGTGGCTTTGGCACCGGTATTTATGCGGCGCGCCCAGTAGGTTTGCAAATTATTGGAAATTATTTCAATGAAGCCCGAATGTTGCAAGTTGCCGATGCGTTCCAACGTGTCACTACCTGGCACCGGAAAGTGCCTGCGGGGGTTTAGCTATGGAGTGGGAGCTAGTAATTGGACTTGAAACACATGTACAGCTATTAACTAAGTCAAAAATTTTTTCTGGGGCCTCAACACAATTTGGAGCCAAACCAAACACGCAGGCCTGTGCAATTGATCTAGCTTTGCCTGGAGTACTGCCTGTTGTAAATCGAGCCGCTGTTGAGCTAGCAATACGTTTTGGACTTGCGATCGACGCAACGATCGCGCCGCTCAGCGTGTTTTCTCGCAAGCATTATTTTTATCCAGATTTGCCAAAAGGCTATCAGATCAGCCAGTACGAGTTGCCGATTATACAGGGTGGCTCGATCAAGATCCTAGTAAAGGCAAACAAAGAATCTAGCGACGATGCGTATTATAAAACTATAAAATTAATTCGTGCACACCTCGAGGAGGATGCTGGAAAATCTTTACACGAGAATCTTTCTGGAGTAACCGGTATAGATCTAAACCGAGCCGGCGTACCGCTGCTAGAGATCGTAACTGAGCCAGATATACGTAGCGCCGCTGAAGCGGTAGCTTATGCAAAAACATTGCATTCACTAGTTGTTTGGCTAGATATTTGCGATGGAAATATGCAAGAGAGCTCTTTCCGCTGCGACGCGAATATATCTGTGCGCCGACTTGGAGAGCAAACATTCGGCACGCGCGTTGAGATTAAGAATCTCAATTCATTCCGCTTTCTAGAGGAAGCTATCCAATACGAAGCATACCGCCAGATTAGATTGATTAAAGATGGCAGAAATGTTGAACAAGAAACTCGGCTATACGATGCAAACCGTAGAAAGACTCAGCTAATGCGTAGCAAGGAAAATGCGCATGATTATCGTTACCTTCCTGATCCTGACCTAATGCCGCTTGTAATAGACGGCGAGTGGATTGCTAAAATCCGTCGATTCATACCAGAATTACCAGATAAGATAAAGTGCCGTTTTATAAAGCAATATAGCTTACTTGAGTATGAAGCGAGCGCACTTACAACATCAAAAGCTCTTTCTACGTACTACGAGCAGGTAGTATCTAAGGTGGGCATTAAAAATTCGAAAATAGCGGCAAACTGGGTAATAAGTGAACTTACATCGCAGCTGAACCGCGATGAAATAAAAATCGAACAGACACGGATATCAGCTGAACAATTAGCATTAGTTATCATGCGGATCACCGATGGCACGATCTCGTATAAAAAAGGCAAGGATATTTTTAGGATAATCTGGGAAGAAAATGCCTCTGATGATATAGCAGCTGACCGCATCATTAACGTAAAAAGAATTAAGCAAATCTCAGATAGCAGCTCGCTCGATATTATCCTAGATAAAGTTCTGGCCGCTAATCCAAGGGTCATTAACGAATATCGAGCAGGTAAGGAAAAAGCATTTAATGCGCTAGTTGGTCAAGTAATGAAGGCTACACAAGGGCAAGCAAATCCCAAGCAAGTTAACAAACTTCTAAAGAAGAAGCTATCCTAAAAATGCATAGCAAGTTTATTATCCTGTTATAGATAGTGATTCTGCTTGAGTTTACAAGTACTGAAATAACTATTGACGTACCATTCTTTTTTTTATTCTTGTAACCTAGCATTAGCTACTCTTCTCTTGAGAAGAAACTTACTATAGTTATTTACAATATATTTGTTAAATAATCTATGGTCATCAGCTATTGTTAGCTAACCCGTCTACATAGGAAATAACTATGCTGAGAGTCGTTACAGCCAACCTTAATGGCATACGTTCTGCTGCGAAAAAAGGCTTTTTCGACTGGTTGTCTAACCTAAACGCGGACATTGTCTGCGTGCAGGAAATTAAATGCTCGCAAGATGATATGACACCCGAATTTCTTATACCGAACGGCTTTAGAGGCTATTTCCAGTATGCGAAAAAAAGGGGTTATAGTGGCACTGGTCTTTATACCAAGCAGGAACCGGATAGGTGCATCATCGGCTTCGGTAATAAATCGTTCGATCATGAGGGGCGCTATGTCGAACTACGCTACGGCAATTTATCACTAGTATCAGTTTATATACCGTCCGGCTCAAGTAGTAAAGAGCGGCAGGCCGTTAAATACCGTTTTATGGACGATTTTTATATGCATCTAAATAAACTTCGCCTCGAGCGTGAAGTAATTTTCTGCGGTGATATAAATATCGTACATAAAGAAATCGACATCAAGAATTGGAAAAGCAATCAGAAAAACTCTGGGTGTTTACCCGAAGAACGCGCGTGGCTGAGCAGAGTATTCAGCGAACTCGGCTATATAGACGTTTTTCGTACGTTGGATACTCGGCCTGAACAATACACATGGTGGAGTAATCGTGGTCAAGCCTATATAAAAAACGTCGGATGGCGAATCGATTATCAGATTGCGACGGCTGGTGTTGCCTCGACAGCTAGGCGTACATCAATCTTTCATGATATTAAGTTTAGTGATCATGCACCGCTAACAATTGATTATGAATATGAACTATCTAACATGCGCCCTTAGTAACGCGCTTGCGTATAACTGATATTACTTAAACGAACCCCGCCTGCTATGCAGATGAAGCTGTTATGATAAAAATCACACACTACTCTAGTTTAACGTGTTTTCCATGGTGCGATCCGTGGTAATAATAGCATCCCTGGAATTGCTAGTATGGCGCACAGCAAAAAAAACTCAAACCATCCAATTTTAGAAACAATATAGCCAGCACCAGCATTAGCAAATGTTCGAGGTACTGATGCGAGGCTAGTAAATAACGCGAACTGCGTTGCAGTATAACGCGGATCAGTTGTCCCAGCGATATATGTTGTAAACGCGGCTGTACCTAGACCTGTAGCGAATGCCTCGAGGCTTATAACCATGGCCAGTCCGGGTAGTGTATAACCCGTTCGAGCGAGTGCTGCAAAACCGAGTACCGCAACTATCTGCGCGATGCCAAAAATCCATAAACCGCGGGCTGTGCCAATTCGCATTAGCCACATGCCACCAAAAATGCCACCAGCAATGCTTGCCCAGAAGCTGCTAGTTTTAGATACTAGTCCAATTTCAGTTTTTGTAAAGCCGATATCTAGATAGAACGACGTTGCTAGCGAGGTTGCCATATTATCGCCGAGCTTATATAGAAAAACGAACGCTAGCAGAATCAGGGCTTGTTTTGCACCATCACGTGCGACGAATTCCCGAAATGGCATTAGCACAGCCTCTTCTAGAGAATGAGGTAGTGTGCTCTGTATATGCGGCTCGCGTAACATGAGGGCTGTCACCACGCCTGGAAGCATAAACGCCGCAGTGACAGCAAAAACTGTCGACCAAGGAAAATGGTCCGCTAAAATTAATGACATCGAACCAGGTATAAGAGAGGCCAGCTTATATGCGTTGACGTGGATTGCTGTGCCTAGACCTTGCTCAGTATCTTTTAACAGTTCGCGTCGGTATGCGTCGAGCATAATGTCTAGGCTCGCACTTGCGAATGCAAGAGCGGCAGCAAGTATAGCTACCGTTCGTATCGAGTTAGTCGGCGATACAAAGCCGATCGTAGCGATTAGAATTAAAACGCCGATCTGGGTTAGTAATATCCAGCCGCGTCGGCGACCAGGGCGCCATCGGCCAAATCTAGGCACAAAGCGGTCCATTAGCGGTGCCCATACAAATTTCCACGTATACGGAAATTGCAACAGCGCGAAGAGACCAATAGTCTTGATATCAACGCCGCCGCTACGAAGCCACGCCTGTACCAGATTTAAGAGTGTGAAGAGCGGCAGGCCCGATGTAAATCCAAGAAACACGCATATTAACATACGTGTATTGAGGTAGAGTCGCCAACCTGAGTGAGAATCGTGTTCGGCTAGTGTGCGGGCTTCGTAAGGCGGAGTGGACATGAGTTTGCGGTGAACGAACGGGGCCGGTCAAATTTTGGGCGTGATGGCCTAATAATAAGGCTACTACGTTAGTTTGTCCTGTATTGGATTGCGCATGGAATGCTCTAAGCGAAAGCTTGCATGCCAGCGAGCGCGCTTTTATCACCCCAGCGAAATGCATAATGACTAGAAAGGCATGCATTATAAGATTGTCTAGTAGACAGGTCGATACTTATAAGTCTATTTAAGACAAGGCAGGGGTTAAAGTTATTAATATTAATCATACAAAACTATGTTATATCGAATAGCTTGCGTGCGTCCACTTTGTTGTCTATAGAGATTAAATTTTAGCTCATGTTCATACATCCTCGCTACATAGTAGGCTGTGCTTAGCCTTAGCACGTGACAGACAAACGTCATTTGGAGGAGGAACATTGAGTACGTTAAAGATCTCAATTATTAGTTCCTAGTCAGTAAGCAACAAACTACGTTTAGCCATAGTAATACAGTGAGCTGACAGGTGTTTAGAACATCAATACCGATTGAATCATCTTTTTGTCTATGTTTTATTCGCCTGCTTAGGGTGTGCAAAAATACTGATAATTGCTTGAGCCAGATCTTGGGTGCGCATGCCTGTGATCGAATTAGTAAATTGATACAATAATCTACTAGACACTGCGTACAATACGCTTTCTTGCAGTTTAGCAAAAGTCAGCGAGATCGCATCATTACTCCAAAAGACTGTTTAGTCGGGATTTCGAGCCATATTGAGTGCTAAACGCGTCCATCAATAATATGTACGAGTGTACACCACTCTAGCTGCGCCTAACGCAGACGAAATTTTAGCAACATGCTATCCGAAATCATACTCTCAGCGAGTAGTAAATCGATATCATATTCTGATAAATCCCTGAGTGGTACACCGATTTTGTCTATTACGCCCACTGTATTTGTCGTGATGACTATTTCCCGATTTAATTGCGACTGCTAGCCTGGCCCCAGCTACATCTGTGCTAATATTATACGCGAGCCCGTCTCTTCTAAACCCGTTTGGCGACATACCCCGGGATAAATATATTATTCTGAAGCATCTGTACAACTGCTGGATTAACTTCCTTAATCTCGCCAACTTAACCAATATAAAGGATATTTACCCGGTTTTTCTTTATCCTATATTAGCAGTTTGTGTGTATAGATTAGTCCGCTATCCCTTCCTGTTGAGCCAATGCGTGACCACCAAAATTGTTAATTAGTGTGACTATATTTTGTTGTACTTGGTTTCTGATCGCCCACGCTATGATCTTCATCATTTCCTAGTTTGTTACACGCATGCCTTGTACAAATATGTTCTGCTTTTTAATTTTCTTGAGCCCTTGGTCAATCTGAGGGGGCCTCCGCTATGGATAATAACTGGATTAATTCCTACTCGCTTTAGTAAAACTGCATCGTGTGCAAAACTTTGTTGTAAGTGATCCTCTATCATCGCATGGCCACTGTATTTAATCACAACAGTTTTGCTATGATATTGAGAGATATAAGGTAGTGCTTCCGCAGGAATTTTGGTCTTTAGCACGGATGAGATCGCTGAAAGATCCTTAGTATCAGACATAGTTTTAACGGGCTAAGGAGGAAAATTCTATTTTACAGAGTTGAGATGTTAACACAGTGTTATTTGTCTTAACCGTGCCTCTATTACGTTTAAATGTATTTGTTTAGAAACAGTGATTTCGTAACACGTATATGCATTTACCGAAAACCAACAAGGGATCGGCAAGTGCCTACTAACGTATTAGCTCTCGATGTCGGGGCAGTTAGGCAGATCAAAACTATCCTGATCGGGAATATAGTTCGGATTAACTGAGAATTAGTAGTAATAGAAGACTATATGCGATAGAGTACGCCGCTCTTTAATATTCGCGATTATAGTTTTCATGTATTTCACCTGAATCATGCGTTTAAACTAGTTCAGTAACGTATTGAAGCGTAAGAAGGTTCTCAGGTATTGATTTATTTTATATCAATGTATTTAACGAAGATAGTGTGTAGTTAAGCGCGTTCGTCGAAATTGACCAAATTTAGAAGTTATTTACTATTGATACTTATTTAATGATAACAATTTAATGTATTTAACAAAGATATTTAATCATCAGAATTAACTTTCTGGCGCTAAACGATGAGATGATGTTTGCCTCTATTCATATTCTTGGCTTACCCTAACAGGGTTTAATACTATTCTTTTATTGGATAGTCTAACCGCAAAAAGCGCGCCTAGCCTTGATGATATATAGTCTTTACTGCATTAGATTCAATCTAACCATTTGCATACACTGCAGTGTGTGGCACAGATCCTTATTTTATCGAGTATACAAATAAGCAATAAGGTGCTAACTATCAAAGATAGAGCCGCTGACTATCTAGATAAGATAGTAAGCGGCAGAGATATTGTTCTACTTTATATATCTGAGGGGATACCTAAAAATTTGATACCGTTGTTAGTGGTACAGATTTTATTGGAGCAGTATTCAGCGCATCGTGACCGAATCAGTCTAATACTTAAGAGACTGTGCATATAGAGAAGATCTGTCGTCCGCTACAACACGAAATAATCGTGAGAAGTGAATACGTGTCTCAAGCCGATTTATAGCACGTAGCGTGATAAATCTTCATTTTTCGACACGTCATGTAGCGCGTTATCAACGTATGTAGAGTTGATCTTGATTGCTTGGCTAGAATTGCTGCCAGCCGAGAACGAAACTTCTTCGAGAAGCCTTTCAATTACTGTGTACAATCTTCGCGCGCCGATATTCTCAGTCTTTTCGTTCACTGAAAAGGCGATTTCAGCTAATCGCTTAATGCCATCTTCAGTAAACTCAAGGTGTACATCCTCAGTGGCAATTAGTGCTTGATATTGTTTAACCAGGCTAGCGTCAGTACTCACTAGAATCGATTCAAAATCACCGACTGATAATGAATCAAGTTCGACGCGAATCGGGAATCGCCCTTGAAGTTCAGGAATTAGATCGCTTGGTTTAGATAGGTGAAACGCACCACTAGCAATAAATAAAATGTGATCAGTTTTCACCATACCATACTTAGTGTTGATCGTTGTGCCCTCAACGAGCGGTAGTAAGTCGCGCTGTACACCTTGGCGCGATATTTCACTTCCACTATTTTCCTGGCGCGATGTAATTTTATCAATCTCGTCGAGAAATACGATGCCGTTTTGCTCGGCAATCTGTACTGCGCGGGTCTTGATATCTTCTTCGTTAATCATCTTAGCGGATTCTTCATCGGTCAATAGCCTCAAGGCTTCCTTGATTTTTGCTTTGCGATGCTGCTTCTTACCTCCGCTGAGATTAGCAAACATCGAACGGATTTGCTCCGTCATTTCCTCCATTCCAGGTGGGCCCATAATATCCATACTAGTCTGTGGCATCTCAATATCAAGCTCGATTTCTTTATCGTTGAGATGGCCTTCACGCAGCCTTTTTCGAAATGTCTGGCGTGTTATGTTCTCACTCTCTTCGCTAGTTGGGCTGCAGCTATCTGGACTTGCTTGTGGTAGAAGGATATCTAAGATCCGGTTCTCTGCAAGTTCCTTAGCTTTCCTGCATACTTTTCGTATTTCTGATTCACGTGTTTGTTTAACTGATATATCGATTAGATCGCGTATGATACTATCGACATCGCGTCCGACGTATCCGACTTCTGTGAACTTTGTAGCCTCAATTTTAATAAAGGGTGCATCTGCAAGCTTAGCTAGGCGGCGTGCAATCTCCGTCTTTCCCACGCCAGTCGGTCCGATCATAAGAATGTTTTTCGGAGTGATTTCTTGGCGCAACGGTTCTAGCACCTGCTGGCGGCGCCAGCGGTTGCGTAATGCGACTGCGACCGCGCGCTTGGCGCGGTTCTGGCCAATGATATTCTTATTTAATTCAGAGACGATTTCAGCGGGAGTCATAGTAGTCATGTTTGACATTCTTTAGATAGCGCCGAGCCTGAATCGGCCCTTAAGCTTTAATACGCAGACACAATAGACTGTGTAGTGTCGCTTGGAGCAGCCAGTTTATTTATTTGATGATTTCAATAATGCGGTTATGATTCGTATAGATACACATATCGCCGGCAATTTCAAGTGACTTTTCAACAATATCACGTGCACTTAGCTCAGTATTCTCCACAAGTGCCCGGGCCGCCGCTTGTGCGTATGCGCCACCTGATCCGATAGCGCATATACCATTTTCTGGATCAAGCACGTCACCATTTCCTGTAATTACAAGTGTTGTTTCCGCGTTAGCGGCAATTAGCATTGCTTCTAAGCGGCGTAGCATGCGGTCGGTTCGCCAATCTTTAGCTAGCTGGACAGCAGCTCGGGTTAGGTTGCCTTGGTGTTTTTCTAGCTTACCTTCAAAGCGATCTAGCAGTGAGAATGCGTCGGCAGTGCCGCCGGCAAAGCCTACCAAAACTTTTCCACCGTAGATGCGACGAACCTTCTTAGCACCACCCTTCATGACGATATTCCCTAGCGTCACTTGACCGTCGCCACCTAATGCAGCACTATCGCTTCGCCGTACTGAGACTATAGTTGTGCTGTGATATTGCTCCATATAGAATTCCTTTAAGTCGAGGTCCGCGCAAGCATCCGCAGGACAAGACTAAGACTACGCGTTCCCGCCTATCTTAGGGCAGCTTGCATAATATCAAGGTGTTCGAACGAGAGACAGTGTTATTGTGACCATAATACGTCTTCGTGATATTCTTACGGCAAGAATATTCTTGCCGTAAGCTTACTATAAATTAAAAAGCGCGCTTATTACATAATCTCCAATTATTCGTCTCACTATATTTTAATCGCTAAACAATTTTTGTCGAAGTTCGCGACGTTTCTGTGCCTCTAGAGAGAGTGTCGCAGTTGGCCGAGCAAGCAGACGCGGAATGCCAATTGGTTCACCAGTTTCTTCACACCAACCATATTCACCAGTTTCGATTCTCGCAAGAGATTGCTGCACTTTCTTTAATAACTTGCGTTCACGGTCGCGCGTGCGAAGCTCAAGTGCGTGCTCTTCCTCGATCGTCGCTCGATCAGCCGGATCAGGTACGATAACAGTTTCCCTGAGATTTTCCGTTGTCTGTCCAACATTGTGTAGGATTTCTGTCTGTAACTGTTCGAGCCTGTGTTTGAAGAAAAAAAGCTGATCTTCCTTCATGTAATCCTGGTCTTGCATTTGTAGGATTTCAGCTTCGGTTAAAAGTCGTGTTGTCGTCATCTAGCTGGATGTCTTTATTATAAGTCGCGGGGTCGAGCATTATTTGCGTTTACCGTAGCCGAAATTGTGGTATGCCAGATTCGTTCTGTAAAATTCAGCGGCTACTGGAAGGCAAACTCTTTTCGGTACTGTATCGTTATTGTTTTGCTATAGCACCGATTGTAACTGAACTGCAATCAGTTCCAAAAGCGTCTATAAATATTACTAAAGGTTTTCGAAGTCCGAAAAAGTCTTTCCGGCAGCGTTTCGAATGTCACAATATACGACAGTAAAAATAAAATTAGACCAAGCTTATTTTTTACAAAAGCGACATCTCTAGCGAGAGAGGTTAACGCGTATTTCACACTCTGCCGAGACTCAATGGTTTGATGCATGACCTTGCCACATCAGAGTTTATTTTTAATCATTTCTTTCTAGTAAGAATATGCTAGCTATGTAGTCAACTTTGTTTATGAAAAAAATGACTATATAGTTGTATTAAATGTTCATTTAAGATTTACACAATGCTACGAAGAAAATATTAAAAATTTTTGAGACTCTAGGTCTGGTAAGCTACCAGAGACTATTAACTTATTTTTGTTTGTGATGTGCGACATCATAAACATGTATGTAATCACGATAATTATGGGCATAATACTTATGATTCAATAGTATGCGTGAGCTAGCTTGTTCTCGGTTCGGGAGTCTGTATTAAAAATTTATTTCAGATTGAATCTTTTTAAGTTAAAGATTTTCTTGGCGTCTATGTTGTCGATATTAGCTACAGGAAATGGGTGCCGTATCTTGATCCAAATTAATGAGAAGATTAAGGGAGGTGTCGTCTTGTTCGACATAGATTAGTTATCTTGATGAACAAGCAGTGAGAAAAGATAACTACTTCATGTTAGTCATGTATTCGCCTACCTTATTTTATACTGCGTACAAATTTATATGCTTTTATCGACCATAGCTCGATAGAGCGCGTATCTATTTTGTTTATACACTTACGCTAATCTGCGTATTGTTTCTCAGCAAGGCATAAAAAAATTATATTAAATAATACTACAGATATGATGATTATTTATTGAGGTACTCAATTTTATTAGTTCCCGCTGTAAAGATACAGGTATTGCTATTTTCTTCTCTGGATTCATATAAAATCATAACAATTTTATCGCCTTGCTTTTTTGGGGGGGTAAAGCTTATAGTTTATCGTAGATAAACATCTATAGATCTCTTATATATTACTACCTAGCCGCTTATCTATTTAAAATCGCTAATAGCAGCCAAAATTCAGTACGATACGCTCAGCTATCATATTCTTATGCAATAACTGATTGTTCTGATGCTCGATGTAGAGGTCAGTGACTTGCATGCATGCGCGTAGTTTGTGCGGGTCATACTTTACTGGATAGATACATACTCTAGTGTTAGAGTATATTTAATAGTGAGTTGTAATCTTTCGTACACTACTATCGAGTTTCTCGCAATAATTATCAATATTGCTCCAAATAAGCTGCCGCCTTCTTTAAAAAAGAGCTGTAATACATGAGATATTTCTAGAATAGGAAAAATCGCTTTTGAATACGATTCTATTTAATAATAGACGGTTGGCTATTACATCGCTTTTTTGCACGAGGATGGGCTTGATCATAGATATGCGCAAGATGCTGGAAGTCTAGAGAGGTATAGACCTGCGTGGATTTGACACTTGAGTGACCGAGCAATTCTTGGACTGCGCGCAAGTTGCCGCTTGATTGCAGGAGGTGCGTTGCAAATGAGTGCCGAAGCACGTGTGGGTGTACATGAGATGAAATACCCGCAGAGAGCGCAGCTCGTTTAACTCGCTCTCGCACGACGCCTGCTGACATACGCATGCCCTGGGCTGATAAAAACAGCGGGCTCGGGTCGTGCTTCAAGAACCGATCGCGAATCGCGAGCCAATTATGTAACGCATCGATCGCTTTGCTGCCGATCGGTACCATTCGGCGCCTCTCTCCTTTTCCTAGCACGGTTACATCGGCTGTGCTTAGATTAATCCAACCCGCCGAGCGATATTGCGAGGTATGAATAAAAGTAATATCTAGGTTAATAAGTTCGGCTAAGCGTAACCCGCAAGAGTAAAGTAACTCTAGAATTGCCCGATCTCGTAATGCATTAGCTGTTTTAATGCACGAAGCCTCCATCAGGATAACAGCGTCATCAACAGATAATGCTTTTGGAAGTGTTTTCGGCCCCCTTGGCGCACGTAGACGAGCGATCGGATTTATAGTTAGAGGTTGATGTAGCGAGAGCCAGCGATAGAAACTGCGCCACACCGATAGACGACGCGCAATTGATCGGGATGAAAGCCCAACTGAATGAAATCGCAGTACTGCTCCTCGTACATCGAGATGTGTTAGTTCAGAAAATTTCCGGGTGCCTGCTAACTGGCATAGCATTCTCAGCTCATGAGCGTATCCTCGTAGAGTATGTACTGAAAGTCGACGCTCGTAGGTCAAGCTATTTAGATAGCGAACAATCAGATCAGTAGAGAGTGGCGTCGAGTAGGCTAACATAATGAATGTTTGTTTAGTAAGCGCATAGCCGGCGTGTTCATGGCACCTATGAGCTATCAGCCTTCTGTGAAAGACGGTGGTCACACCTTCCCATCTACCGTGTAGGCTTTAGTGAGCCAAGCGCAAGCAAGCTAAATAAATAGTTGTATTCGCTTTCCAAGACGTTCTAATATTGTTCACTTATAGCCCTTATATAGCTTTAAGGGCGCAGTCCTGAATCTAGCCATCATAATTAGTTAAAGATTTAATGTAGTCGATGCTGTTAGCACTTTGCGATGATACTTGTACCCAGATGGAGCAGTCAAAGAACTCTGGGTCATCTATTATATAATTCACGACTATGTGGCCGTTCATAGCTGTATAAGACCGGTTTTTCTGCTCAGCGCATACATCTCTAGTGGCCTAGAGTAGTAATCGTGCTTACACAAAAAAATAGTCAGGTACATTGATTTCGCCCGCGAAGACAGTGTTTGCTGGCCCAGCTAGCATAACCGAAGCGTTACTATCACGCTGTCCGGCCCATGATATGGTTAGTATACCGCCTCTCATTCGTACCCGTGTGGGAGAGTCTAATACTTTCCGTCGGATGCCAGATACTACCGCTGCACAAGCCCCCGAGCCACATGCGAGCGTTTCGCCTGCGCCACGCTCATAGACGCGCAGTTTGATTTCGTTCCGCGAGACGATCTGCATGAATCCTGCGTTCACCTGGTTTGGGAAGTGCGCGTGCAATTCGATTACCGGCCCATCCCTGAGTACTGGTGCAATATCAGTATCATTGACGATTTGCACCGCGTGTGGATTACCCATAGAAACCACAGAAATCCATTGTATCAAGCCGCGCACGTTGAGTGGCCACAGTAAATCGTCGCCATCTTTGATCGGTGTCAGCCCAGATGGATCAAACGGAACTTGTGAGGGAGCTAATCCCGGAACACCCATATCAACAAGCACCTCGCCATTGTCTTGTAAGCATAACGTACTCACGCCTCGCCGAACCTGCACGCGAATTGTGCATGCATGACTTAGCCCGATTTCATGCACGAACTTCATAAAGCAGCGGGCACCATTGCCGCAGTGTTCAACTTCGTGGCCATCACAGTTAAAGATGCGGTACTTAAAATCTACACCATTAAGAGTAGGCTGCTCGACTAGCAAGAGCTGATCCGCGCCAATTCCGAAATGTCGATCGGTAAGGTGACGCACAAATTTAGGTGTAGGTAAGATTATGTTACGCACGCCGTCAAGGATCACAAAGTCATTACCAGCACCATGCATCTTAGTAAATTTAAGCTTCATAACATTGAGTTGTAATTAGGAAACAGTCAAGACTACTTTACCCGAAGAAAGTGTTCTAAAGTATCGATGTTCTAGTTTCTAATTACGCATTCATACACTTTGGAGACAGTTATATTAGTAGCTCCTCATAAAGTTTGGAGGAGGGTTAAGATCTTGAATCAATGTTGCTTACAATTCGGCAATATCTTGTGGATAAACAATGCTAACGGATATATGCCTTTTTTTCGCAAGATGGATATATTTCTGCGCTAAACACCCCCGGCTTATATGCATTAATTGTGTACTAGTTATAACGCGACACACTTGCGACTATCGGGACGACAGCTACATCTATACTGTGACTCACTTAGTGAGCATAGCCTTGTCTGGAAATGAACCTGGAATGGGCTAGTACGGCACTCTTTACTTTAGAAAAACTAGTGGTTATAAAAGTTAAGCTTGACTTCATATCGACGAAATGCGCGTTGAAGAATAGCTTTCAAAAAAATGTTCGAATCGTGAAGCTTAATCATGCTTATTATACTGGATCAGCTTCTCAGATTTTTCTTTACTCCGAGCTACTTCTCACTGTACTTAAGGTAGCTCCGAACTATGTAGTAGAACTACCGTTTAATAATCTCTTATACCCACCTTGTTCTGCTGAAGGAAATAAAATATAAGGTTAATATTCTCTCGATGATTATTCCGCATCTAGTCTGTCAGTGTTAAGTGCCTCATCAAGGAAGTCGACCTAAGTCCTATTAGGCTGTAGCACAAAGAACTTCATAAACGGGATAGAAAAGTAGGTGCGGGTGCGAGCTAATCTTGTTCAGGCACACCATTATTAGTAGTAATAAAACGATAATTCAACGCCTGTGAATACTGCTGTATAAATCTCTATAATACAAGCGATCCCCTAAATTAATGAGACAGCTTTCAGGGCGATAGCGGGTGAAGAATTTATCGAAGCAGTGCCCTATATAATCTGCCAAAATCGTCGTCTTTTCGACTTGAATGCAGCAATAACGTGTAAACGCAACCGACCTTATGACTAGAGACAACGAAGTGGAGAACAGCTATCTTTTTACTTCGGAATCCGTATCTGAGGGTCATCCAGACAAGGTGGCTGACCAGATCTCAGATGCGATCCTTGATGCAATCTTAGCGCAAGACCGCTATTCGCGTGTGGCAGTCGAAACTTTATGTAACACTGGTTTAGTAGTACTGGCTGGCGAAATCACAACGCACGCAAACGTCGACTATATTCAGGTCGCACGCGATACGATTAGGCGTATCGGCTACGATAATACTGATTATGGAATCGATTACCGAGGTTGTGCGGTACTGGTAGCTTACGATAAGCAGTCGCCAGATATTGCGCAAGGCGTGAGTAACGCACACGACGATGATTTAGATCAAGGTGCAGGTGATCAAGGTTTAATGTTTGGTTATGCATGTAATGAGACACCTGAATTAATGCCGCTGCCAATCTATTTGTCGCACCGTCTTGTCGAGCGACAAGCCACCCTACGCCGCGACGGTCGGCTTCCATGGCTGCGTCCGGATGCAAAATCGCAAGTGACGGTGCGCTATGTTAACGGGCAGCCCGATTCAATTGACACCGTTGTGCTTTCTACGCAGCATGCACCGGATATTGATCTGTCTACGTTGCGCGAGGCGGTAATAGAGGAGGTAATTAAGCCAGTACTGCCAAAAAATCTGATTAAGCATAATTTGAAGTTTCTCGTTAATCCAACTGGCCGATTTGTGATCGGCGGCCCTCAGGGCGATTGTGGGCTCACCGGACGCAAAATTATCGTTGATACATACGGAGGAGCTGCACCGCATGGTGGTGGGGCTTTTTCGGGCAAGGATCCATCGAAAGTAGATCGTTCTGCTGCGTATGCAGGACGCTACGTTGCGAAGAATATCGTTGCAGCAGGGCTGGCCTCTCGATGCCTAATCCAAGTTTCGTACGCGATTGGAGTTTCACATCCAACATCTGTAATGATTAATACATTTGAAACAGGCCGGGTGCCGGATATAGTGATTACCAAGCTTGTTCAGCAGCACTTTGACCTACGTCCGAGAGGCGTTATTCAAATGTTAAACCTACTCCGTCCAATTTACGAAAAGACTGCTGCCTATGGCCACTTTGGTCGCGAGGATCCTGAATTTTCATGGGAAGCTACTGACAAGGCGATTATATTAGCTGCAGCAGCCAGCACTGAGCTAGTGGATACTGTATCCTAATACATGGGATAGCTATACATTAGAGATTGATTATTTCCGCCGATTTCCCGTAAAGGAAATCAAGAGAATCTGGTTGAGTACTTGATATGTGATAAATATGTAGCAGTACAAAAAAGCACTATAATGACCTACTACCAGTCTAGCTGAGCTAGCATTTGATCGTATACAATCTCAGGTTCATGCTGTCAGTACAATTACGAATGCTATATGTACGATAGCAACACTAAAAATCTAGACGTCAGTTCTAAATTAGTTATATATAATGTAAACGAGCCTAATAATAGCAGCGATGATCAAAACTGGCAGTAGGTTGAATGTAGGCATGACGGTGCGCACACGTAAATAGTATACGGAGATAGCGCTTGAATATTACCTGCCAATCTGCTATCAAATTATGGGCTTTTCTCTATCTGTTTCAATATTGAAGCAGATGGTCTCGAGCTATCTGTAATGATTAAATGCATCTGGTATATTATTGCTATTTATAGGTATAGGGGAAAACCCCCTTCGCAAAATCTTTCGGGGGTACCTATCGCAAGATAGCTTATCACTATTTTGCTCAGATGAGGGCGACATCCATAGCCAAGGATGGACCCGCATACATGAAGGGGGGTATGTAGAGGCACTATCTATGCTCAGTATTCAATGCAAGCTTCGCATGCTGCCGTGAGTATCCGAAGTATACGATTAGTCCCAGTGCTAGCCACATTACAAATGCAACCCATGTTATTACTTGTAAGTGAGCCATCAGAAATACACAGGATGTAACTGCAAATATTGGTACAAGCGGTACCCCGGGACATCGGAATGCGCGTGGTAGTGCTGGGTGTGTGTGCCGCAGAATAAGTACTGCGATAGAGACCATCGAAAAAGCGGCTAGGGTGCCTATATTGATTAACTCCGCTAGGACATCCAGCGGCATCAGTGCACCAATTAGTGCGAAAAAGATTCCCACTAGCCAGGTGGTGATCAGTGGTGTTTGAAAGCGCGGGTGAACGCGAGAGAGCGCAGTAGGCAGCAAGCCATCTCGTGACATCGCGAAGATAATGCGAGTTTGACAATACATCATTACAAGGATCACCGTTAACATGCCGAGAACTGCACCTAAGTCGACAAATCCAGCAACCCAGCCGGCGCCGATCATCTGAAGCACGTAGGATACTGGATGCGATACATGCGCAAACTCACTGTACGGTACGACGCCGGTGACAACAGCAGCGACCCCCATGTAGAGTGCCGCGCAGACTGCAAGGGATCCAATGATCCCGATTGGGAGGTCGCGTTTCGGGTTTTTAACCTCTTCCGCTGCTGATGATACTGAGTCGAACCCAATAAAGGCGAAAAACATTACCGCAGCGGCTCCAAACACGCCAGACCACCCCATCGGCATAAATGGATGCCAGTTCGCTGGTTGGATATGTAGCGCACCGACTGCGATTACTAATAACACGACGCCTAACTTAATAGCGACCATCACGTTATTTATCCGGGTAGATTCTCGTATACCAATCGATAATAGGAGTGTAACGGCTATTATGACGAGAAACGCCGGCAAGTTAAACCATGTTATATGGTCGGGTACAGTCCCAGGCGCTGCAGTTAGTACTTCTGGTAGAGTAATACCGAGGCCGGACAATAACGACTGAAGGTAGCCTGACCACCCAACCGATACTGCTGATGTTGCAAGTCCGTATTCCAGCATCAAATCCCAACCGATAATCCAAGCAGCAAGCTCGCCGAGAGTTGCATACGAGTAAGTATAAATCGAGCCTGCGACCGGAATCGTCGATGAGAATTCAGCATAGGCGAGAGCGGCAAAGCAACATGCAATTGCTGCAACGAAGAAAGCTAGTGTTAGAGCGGGACCGGCGATAACCGCCCCGGTTCCTGTGAGCACAAAAATGCCAGTACCGATAATAGCCCCGATGCCAAGAAGTGTGAGATCTAGGGGCCCCAGTGTTCTGGGCAAGCTGTCATCAGCATCTCGGCTGGCTAGCATATGATCAATATTTTTCTTTCGAAGCAGTGACATAAGGCGGTACTCGGTAGCCGGAGAGCGGCGAAGCCGACCTCAGTAAAATGTCTATTCTAACTGACTAGGAGTTGATATGGCGCTATTGGTTATAATTCTTAGTTATAGTTGCTATGAATAGCAGTCGAAATTCTCTGACGCTAAGGCGTTTACTGTATTAATTCGAAACTATCGGTATAGCTAGCCTAGATTTTATAGTGTGGATTCCGTTTGCGTTAGCACTATTTAATAAGTTGCCTGTATGATGTAGCTGCTCTAATAATCAAGATTAACATGTTTTGAATCCTGATCAATGCACTAATGCTAGCTTCTAGCTAGCTATCTCAATTGAGCAGTATCTGTCATTTTGTTACAATCGCGGCTTGTTTCGAGGAGCGTTGCGACGGCTGACAGCCGCCAGGCTCGAATTTTTCGACCACAGCGGGTTTTCTGCGGTCGTGTCCATAACGGCGCTTACGTCTTTATTTCTTTTGATAGAAAAGGAGGCGTGATGAGCGCTACGGTCTACGAAAAAAACTCCTTCCAGGATTATATCGTTGCTAATACGTCGCTTGCTGAATGGGGTCGGAAAGAGTTAAACATTGCTGAGACTGAAATGCCGGGCTTAGTACAGATACGTGACGAGTACCGGGCCGAGCAACCACTAAAAGGCGCCCGTATTGCTGGCTCGCTACATATGACAATACAGACTGGCGTACTAATTGAGACACTGAAGGCGCTAGGCGCGGACGTACGTTGGGCCTCATGTAATGTCTTTTCCACGCAGGACCACGCTGCGGCTGCAATTGTTAAAACCGGCACACCAGTATTTGCATATAAAGGTGAATCGCTTTATGAATACTGGGAATTTACACACCGGATCTTTGAATGGCCAGACAATCTGTTTGCCAACATGATTCTCGATGATGGTGGCGATGCTACACGGCTTCTGATCATTGGGGCTCAAGCCAGCCAAGACCGCTCAGTGATTGCTAATCCGTTGAACGAAGGGGAGGTTGTGTTATACAACATAATTGCCCGCTATCTTGACTTAGATCCGTGCTGGTATTCCGTACGCCTAACGCATATTCGCGGAGTGACCGAAGAAACCACAACCGGTGTGCATCGACTATACGAAATGGAGCGAGAAGCTCGCTTACCATTTCCGGTTATAAATGTGAATGACTCGGTGACGAAGTCTAAGTTTGACAACCTATACGGTTGCCGCGAATCATTAATAGACGGCATTAAGCGGGCAACTGATGTAATGATTGCTGGCAAGCTTGCCGTAGTAGCCGGCTACGGAGGTGTTGGTAAAGGCTGTGCGCAGTCCTTGCGAGGGCTTGGAGCCAGAGTGTGGGTGACCGAGGTTGATCCAATCTGTGCATTGCAAGCCGCTATGGAAGGTTATCGCATCGTCACCATAGACTATGCGGCAGATCAGGCCGACATCTTTGTAACAGCTACTGGTAACTATCATGTGATTAACCACAACCATATGAAGGCTATGCGCCACAATGCAATTATTTGCAATATTGGTCACTTTGATTCAGAAATTGACGTGGCATCTATACGCCAGTATTCATGGGAAAATATCAAACCACAGGTAGACCACATCATCTTCCCAGATGGAAAACGAGTAATTTTGTTAGCGGAAGGCCGGCTCGTAAACCTTAGCTGCGCAACTGGCCACCCATCATTTGTAATGTCTAATTC
The DNA here is from genome assembly GCF_020342435.1 of Candidatus Vallotiella sp. (ex Adelges kitamiensis). GTDB lineage: Bacteria > Pseudomonadota > Gammaproteobacteria > Burkholderiales > Burkholderiaceae > Mycetohabitans. Next base: position 1,000,624 of record NZ_CP080504.1, on the reverse strand, counting down.
TTTCACGAATCAGACACTCGCACAGATCGAATTATTTACGCGCGGTGAGCGGTATCAGAATAAAGTCTACATGCTGCCTAAGCATTTAGATGAGAAAGTTGCTCGTTTGCATCTGTCGCGTATTGGCGCGACACTAACAGAACTAAGCGATGCTCAAGCTCGATATATTGGCGTGGACAAGCATGGGCCGTTCAAGCTAGATCACTACCGCTATTAACTACATCAGGCAGTGCGCAGCGCATGATTGGTTAGGTATACCCGTGCGTGTAGCTTTTATCATAAGGAGCCTTCTATGACCGTATTGCTGACCTGGTTGATTAATGCACTTGCACTGCTGATTATTAGATATATCGTGCCCTCGATCCAAATTAAAGACTTTGGCACTGCACTAATTGTCACGATCGTGCTCGGGTTAATTAACCTGATTATTCGGCCACTCTTGATCTTATGCACACTGCCGTTGACAGTGTTTACTCTAGGTATGTTTATCTTGGTGATTAATGCGTTGTGTTTTTGGTTGTGTGCAATGCTGCTTAAAGGCTTCGAAGTTTCCGGATTTTTGTCGGCATTCTATGGATCAATCCTATATAGCGTCATATCGTATCTTCTAAGCGGGTTAATTCTTAGTCATCGTTTTACCATCGACCGCTGGTACTAATGCGTGCTGGCAATCTCTTTTAATATCCTTATTTTGTCTTAAATCTCTATGTCATTGCCCCAAATCTCGTTCGAGTTTTTTCCTCCAAAGACTTTGGAGGGAACCGAGAAATTGCGTGCAACGCGTGCGCGGCTGGCGTTACTTCAACCAAGATTCATGTCAGTGACATTTGGAGCCGGTGGTTCGACTCAGCAAGGCACATTCAACACTGTGCTTGAAATAGCGGGTGAAGGCTTCAACGCTGTTCCGCACCTGTCGTGCATCGACTCGTCTAAGCAGAGCTTGCGTAAGATTCTATCTCAGTATCGTACACACGGCATTCAGCATATTATTGCGTTGCGTGGAGACTTATCCTCTGGTATGGGAGGGGCTGGCGAACTACGCTATGCCTGCGAACTAGTTGCTTTCGTACGAGCTGAGTATGGAGACTGGTTTCATATCGTAGTCGCTGCGTATCCAGAATACCATCCCCAGGCAAGATCACCACGTGCGGATCTGGAAAATTTCGCACACAAGGTAAAGGTTGGTGCAAATTCAGCAATTACACAGTATTTCTATAATGCAGATGCCTACTTTCGTTTCGTCGACGATGTGCATCAACTTGGTGTTGACGTACCGATTGTGCCTGGTGTCATGCCGATCATGAACTATACGCAACTAATGCGTTTTTCAGAAATGTGTGGCGCAGAAGTTCCAAGGTGGATTGCACGGAGACTGGAAAGCTTTGGTGACGACTATAATGCTATTCAGGAATTCGGACTTGATGTTGTAACCGCAATGTGCGAACGACTAGTCATGAACGGTGCGCCTGGCTTACATTTCTATACGCTAAATAGCTCGGTGAATAGCAAAACGATATGCGAGAGACTGCGCGTCTGAGCGCGGGAAGAAAAGCCTACGCCTGTTGATGCCACCGAGAATTTATTAAAAGAAATACCACAGAGAGATTAATAGCAGATCGCATCTGTGACGATCATATCTAGGGGCAAGTCATGCGCCCCGCATGGCAGCGAATCTATTCGAGAGCATTCATATGCGATCCCTACTGTGATCGGTAAACAAGCGTGCTCCGGCCAAGCAGCTAGTGTCCGGTCAAAATAACCACCTCCGTAGCCTAGTCGGTATCGAGATGCGTCGTAGCCGATACATGGCGCTAGAAGAAGGTCCGGCATAATGCTAGATTCGTGTTCTGGAACGGGAATCTGGTAGCACCCTTTTTTCATCGGTGAGCTGGGTATCCACGTATGGTAGACCATGGGCGCGTGCGGCGTGACGATTACTGGTAATGCCGCGCGACGTGTGGTGCTGCCGTTCAGCCAATGCTTAACTACCGGTCTCACGTCGAACTCTGCTGAAACCGGCCAGAAAAAACCAAGGCAGCGCGGTGAGTACCATCTGAGTACATTCGCCAAGTGTACTGCCAATTCGACATCGGCCCGCATACGCTGTAGCGTGCTGGCGAAGCGCATGCGTTCGACTAGTAACTTAGCGCGCAACGCTTTCTTCTTTGCTGAGGGTAGTATTGCACTTTCCTCGAGCAGTAGTTTCGGCTTACATATCATGTTTAAGTATTAGCAAGGGATTTTTATTGCAGTATACAAATATTCGCGCACTTACCTACCAGGTATATCTAGTAGATATAAGTGCGCTATATAAAATATATTCGATATAGCGCTACGATTTGTATCAAGCCATAATGTTGGTCGGTTAAAAGTCCGTGTGCTTTAATTAGCTTTTAGTGCTCGGAACCTATTTTAATCAATCAAATTATAATACCTAATATGCGGGGTGCATCTTCGATGAAGACATGTAGTAAATACTATGATGCTCTGAATCTAAGGCGGTACGACGCGTAAATACTGAAATACAAAGCGAACTACTGCTTATAGCAGCTATAAATGCTGTAGCGATGATAAAATCAACCTAATTTATCTATCCGAGGGCAGTAAACTAGTTCTATTTAGATGGTCTATGCAATAGGGTTTGCGTTGTATTAGATTTAAATATCTAACTTATTAACCGCTTAGCGGCATAGATTATGTCTAATATAACCCATATAGATAAGCGCTATTAAGCTAGCTACTAGCGCCAGTAGCTATGCAGTAGCCTTAATAACTATTGCACTCGCTATTCTACGAGCATGGAGTTGCAATGAATTGGCCAGGCAGCTCAGTATGGCACTAAACAACGTGTGCAGGTTTTTTGAAGCAGCTTATATTCTGTCACAGAACGACAAATTAAAAGTTTTTTGCTTATAACATAGATTCCCAGTTTGATATGACGAGAAGAGTATTAACCGCATACTCTCATCGCTAGCTGGTATCGATCATTAACATGCGCCGCTTTGTCAGTGTGAATGTATTAACGTAGTTAAGTACTATCTACTATGTAAATCATATATAAGAAAACCAATTTAAGTGTGTTGTGATGTATGAGATGCATAAAATGCATACAAATATTTTACTCGGTACGAATTATTTCATTTCTGATTTATAGTGTTTTTTATACTTTGATAGTGCTTAAAATAATTAACTTAAATTTTAATCGAGGATACTTGGAAAACACTTTATTACATTGACTAATTAGAAAGAACGATCTTTTCAGTAACCATCTTTTCTACAGAGACAAAAAACAGATGAGAATGTTTTTTGGGTATACCCTATAATAATTACTCTGTTCAACGCAATAAAGGTACATGAGTCTGCGCATTACTCATCATAGTTTATGAGTTATATCTTGGGAATGCATAGTTTATGCGATATTTTGTAACACGAACGTACTAGAATCTATGAGTAGGCAGGGCGGCTCGTTGCCGCATCAGACTAGTGCAGTATAACCGAGAGACGCTGAATAGCTAATGAATGTATATGTAGTAGGTGGCGCTATTCGTGATGAATTACTAGGTACGCCACCTCAAGATCGTGATTATGTAGTAGTTGGGGCGACGCCTGGACAAATGATAGCACAAGGCTTTCGGCCTGTCGGTAAGAGTTTTCCGGTATTTCTTCACCCTCGTTCACAAGAGGAATATGCTTTAGCACGCACAGAGCATAAGACAGCGGCCGGCTATCATGGTTTCCATTTTTCCTATTCGCCGGATGTGACGCTTGAAGAGGATTTAGCCAGGCGTGATCTGACGATTAATGCTATGGCACGAGCAGTATCATGCAATGGGGCGATGCATGGACCCGTAATCGATCCGTTTAACGGCCAAATGGATCTTCAATCTCATATTTTTCGTCATGTTAGTGACGCGTTTGCCGAGGACCCGGTACGTATTCTGCGCGTGGCGCGCTTTGCCACGCGATTCACTAATTTTAGTGTTGCACCGCAGACACTGTTGTTGATGAGGAAAATGGTAGCAGAGAAAGAGGTTGAGGCACTAGCGCCTGAACGCATATGGCAAGAGTTCGCGCGTGGCTTAATGGAATGCAAACCCTCACGGATGTTTGATATATTGCGCCAATGCGGTGCTTTAGAGGGTATGTTCCCTGAAATAGAAAGATTATTTAGTGTTTCTCAGAGAGTCAACTCTCAACCAGAGTCTGATATCGACGCGCATGTGATGATGGTAATCGACTATGCGGCGGCGCGGCATTATGCGCTGCCAGTGCGCTTTGCTATACTTGCACATAACCTAGGTGAACCTGATATTCTGCCTCCTGTACTTTTACCCCCTATTAGATATAGATATAAAACACGTAACGCCGAAAACATTCTCCGGCTATGTAAACGTCTGAGAGTGCCCAGCGATTGCCGGGACCTAGCAGTATTGGTGGCACATGAATATAGCAACGTCCAGCGCGCGATGGAGATGGAGGCTACTGCGCTTTTACATGTGCTTGAGCGCAGCGACGCTCTGCGTAAGCCCAATCGGTTTATACAAGCACTTCAAGCCTGCGAGGCGGATTTTAGCGGGCGACTGAACTCTATATATCATCCCTATCCTCAGGCTCAACGTTTGCTCGTCGCACTGACGGCCGTTAGAAGTGTTGATGCTGGTGCTGTTGCCTACCGTGCGGCTGACAAACCGGCTCGTATTAAGGAGGCCGTGCATGCAGCACGTGTGCAGGCTATCGAGTGCGCGATACGGGAAGTCTCACTGTAGAGTGTTTGCATTTACATCTAATATTTCACTAGCAGAAGTGATGCATAGACTTATAATATACTATGCCTTCCATGCAATAGAAAGGTATTCATAAAACTAGTGTTTAGTGCGGGCCTGCTAGTACGATTAGTGAGAGATATCGTGCCGACATTGATTTGGTAAGCGTGATTGTGTTGTTAGTAGAGTAAAGCGTGGAGTGCTTCTTGAGCTGACACTGTTGAGTAGTATTGTTACATGCATCTATGCTATGGACCTTAACTACCTCTGAGTTTTTCCAAAAAACAGGTGTGTGTGTCTATCGCGTAATGCATTTGCAGCTATATTTTAAACGCCGAACTAAGTTTAACTTGAAGACGGCCATGCTAATTTACATCAATTCTACCCGACTTTTTTCTTTCTTCTGGAGATAGGAGACATAGTCAGAGCATTCTACCGTTAATACGAAATGTCATTGCTTATTAAATAAGCAAACAAGTTTTTAAGGAAAAATAAAGTAATTTGCTATGACGATACTTCAATTTCTGTGCACGATTGCCGACCTGCTATAGTAGTCACGAAAATTAATACGCAGTTAACAGGCTAGCTGTAAAAAAATAGATAGCTCTTTCTTAAAGAAAGACACATTTTATATTTCTGTTTAGAGAAAAATCTATTTTACGATTTATCTTTATTTATTCAAAATATTGTCTCTATTGCATTTAATAATTTATGCCTATATTGAACTTATAGCGTTGATTATCAGAAATACTATTCCCCTGTTTATTCCATCATCAAAATACCTTATATGACTGCTTGCCTTGTGTTTTAATCTAGTATATACAGCACGAAATAGATGTGATTACATGGGAATGCTGCAATAGAAACAGTATGTCTATATTAGGTTAGTTCTTCAATATGCCATGGATTACTTTTAGTAATTTGTACATCAGTGGATGCAATTATTAAAAATAATTAATAATAAGTAATGCCCTTAAAGAATAGATTCACCTCCAGATGAGATATAACTTGCTGAAGATAACCCCCGCACCATCGCATATGGATCACGCAAAAGTAGGCCAAAGATAGGGTTATAAATGCGCTTTACATATAGGTAGAGCTGAGAACTATGACAATCATAAAGCGCTAACCGATAGCTTAGGTAGCATTTTGTTTAATTCACACTACCAGTTTAGTAAATAGGCCGGACATATTCGATGGGTATTAATTAAGCTTTTAGAGAATTAAAGAATACTACGTCGTGCTCTCTGATAACCCAAGGGGTTTCATCTCGGTAAGAATGCCTAGCGCAGTGATTCAGTTTTAAAAAAGAGGGAGGCTGGTCGCTAGTAATCGAAAATAGTGTAATTTATTAAAATGTATATGCTATATACTTAACAGGCAAGAATTTGCCCTAACAAAAAATTCTGGTTTTAACCTTCCGCCCTAAGTATATTGCATCTAACTACTTATCTAGTTATATACACGCAATTCTCTATCTAGCCTTCTGAAGCTATTGAACACCTAACCAGTTAGATTGTTAGGTAGCTCGAATTGGCTACTCAGGGAATATAGTATCAGTACAGTATATTTGCGTTAACACGCTAAGACCGCATAACATCCGTTGCTTGGTGACCACATATTTTATATAATCAGGCGCGTAGTTGCATTTACCAGATCGTCAATTTTCTATACACATAGAATAATCAGAGGTCGAGTATCAGGACTTTTTACTTACTCTTTTTTAGAAAAGATTATGTGCAGAAAGACCGTGAATTAATATATGTCTGTTTACCTATTTTGTAAACGACCCAGAGGTATTGAAAATAGATTTTTATACGAATTATATTAAATAAGTAGCTACATAAGGGAGCAATTTTATACCAAGAAAAATTATTGCCTTCTCGAAGAGAAGAATACACTTTTCTATGCATAGAATTAAAACTCTATATACTCATTAATCTTTTCCTCTTGATTAGCTATGCATGATACTTCATAACTAGTTTTCTAGAAAAGTTTGAGCCACTCAATATAAAAAAGCATGTACCCTTATTAGGGTATCTTAAATAGAATTTAGGCATCAATACTTGAATCTTTAATAGTTTCAAACTAGTAGCTTTTAACTGTCTTATTTACTGTAATAGATGGTTGTTCGAGATCACGTTTTAACGTATCGTCAATCTAATAAAAATATAAATATTTTTATTTGTATTAGTCAAATTATGTGTTAAATTTAACAGAATTTCATTCTCATATAATTTTATTGTATTAATTTAACACATACAAAATTAAGTCGTCTTTACTATCTAAAACCACTATGTCATCGTACCAAGATCTTCTTGTGCAGCGTGAAAAGCTCGAAAAACAAATTGAAGAGGCAAAAGCTAAAGAACTTGTTAGAATTATAGAAGACATCAAGCAAAAAATGGCTGATTATGGGCTTACCTTAACTGATCTCGGTTTTGGACGGGGTAAGCCAGCAAAAACGAATCGCCCTCGTTTAGGTGTGGCGCCAAAATATCGTGATCCCGCTAGCGGCAGTACATGGTCGGGTCGAGGCAAACCGCCGAAGTGGATTGCTGAAAAAGATCGGAATCAATATTTAATTCAACAATAATTAGAAAAGATGTCGGCTATAGTAGTGGAAGCATAGTAAGCGACGGGTTGTAATAAAGAAAAAGCCACGCTCTTGATAAGAGCTACCACATTTTTTATTGTTGCGCCTCAAACTAACACCATTAAAAATGAACTGTGTTTTAAACTATTTTTCACTTATATCAATAATATACTATAAAATTTGATAGTCATTTGACATTTGTTGGGGGTAAAACAAGAATATATTACCTTATCACGAAAGCGGTAATTTTATTCTGAAAAAGCTTGTAAGAATGGCGCGAAATAAGTTAGCCATACATCCGATCTATTTTTATGACTGCCCCGTTTCCTAAGCGCCAAATTGCTGCTCAGAAATATGCATTTCTGAGCATGCTGCTTGATACGGTTCTAATGCTGCTACAGATCACTGTTGGCACGCTAGCTCACTCGCAAGCGTTAATTGCTGATGGGACACATTCATTTGCTGATCTGGTATCTGACTTTGTCATACTAATTGTTCATCGGCATAGCGGGGCTCACCCAGACTCAAATCATAACTATGGACATAGCCGATATGAGACAGTTGCCTCGCTCTTTCTAGGTAGCCTGCTGATTATTCTTGGAATAAGTATGATCTGGCGCTGCATTACGCATAGTACAGCTCCTGATAAGCATCCACCTGTGCATGTATCCGCGCTTTTTATTACAATAGTCGCCCTTTTTTCAAAAGAGTTGCTATCCCGCTTCATGTTGCGCGAAGCGCAACGAGTGCGTTCAGTAATGCTTATGGCTAATGCATGGCATGCTCGGTCTGATGCTGCGTCTTCACTAGTGGTCACAGTCGGTATCATTGGTAGTTTGTTAGGCTGTCGGTGGCTAGATCCGATTGCAGTAGCTGTTGTCGGTTTTATAATTGTTAAGATGGGCTGGATTTTTAGCTGGGATGCAATCCAGGACCTATCAGATCGAGCTGTGGATAATCAGACGACATATCAAATCCGAAAAGTTCTGTTATCAACACCTGGCGTACAAGGGGTGCATCAGTTAAGAACACGCAAGATGGGCGATGCGGCATTAGTTGATGCACACATCCTTGTAGAACCTCGAATCAGCGTTTCTGAGGGACACTATATTGCTGAAACAGCCCGTCTACGTGTATTACAAGAGATGTATGTGCGTGATGCATTAATCCACGTTGATCCAGAAAACAATGAAAACAGCTTGGCATGGGAATTATTGCCACCTCGAGATTTTTTGCGCAAGAATCTAGAGCGAGAGTTTTCCGCTTTCGATATACAGTTTATATCGTTTGATATCCATTATCTACAGCACGGTATTGAGCTTAATTTGTTTCTAAAAGCTAGCAGCAGCATACAAGCTAACAGTAATTACAACTTAACTCAGACACTCGATCTCGATGATGTTGCCCAGCGTCTCGGTGTATACCGGATCCGGCTTCAACAGGGGGTTGATTCAGCACTATGTAACACCACTAGATAATGTAAGCATAGTTTTCTTAAGGACGATGCTATCACTCAAATCAGTAATTTTATATCGAATTTAATTACTTATCTGGCACGTGAATACCTATACGCAATTGTGCGAGCGAAGTTTTCTTCATTATATTCAGTCATCAATAAAAACTCTCCCATTATGTGCGTAGTTCTAATAGCCAGTACTATGCAGTATAGAACTGCAGAGTATGTTTGTCTGGATAAGGGTTAACGTAGTTATGTTGGCGCTCATTAATAATATATATACATATCTATAAACTGAATGTATAAATTCTTCTACTGAAGCTATAGGATGAGAAATCTATGTATGATTCTAATTTAATATGCACTCCCGTAACACGTGACCTCATACTGATGCTAAATGTAGATTTCACTATGCTATCAATCCAAATGTCTGTGGTGTAATTACGACTAAATAATATGCTATGTATTACTATTGCCCTTGGATTTGACTATAGGTTTATAAAACTAATCTTAAACGTGGGCTAAGACATTATACAGCTTTGCTTTTCCGTATTGAGATATGATTGATTAACAGTAATAACTAGCAGAACTTTATTACAGAGCGACTACTTTAATCTAATCAAGATATAAAGATCCACCTAGTGAGGGAATTAGCTTTACCTATTAGTGGATATATGTAGTAGCAAGCTTGCTGATTACTTATATGCTATAGGATAAAAGGAAGGAGAAAATACGTTAAAGCGTCCCAGTTTTGCACAGGCCGTGATTCCTAAAAAGAATGTCATTGCTTAGAAAGATTAATATTAACAATCTAAGGGTGATCAGAGCAGATCAGTGTAAAAATAGGTCACTACAAAAGTAGTATATAATTTAGTATGTTACAAGACGTATGCAATATTATTTGCTGACTGTTCATATTACCCGCCTATCTTTAGGGGTTTATCTCATCCTCTTCTGGGGATGACTCTGTCGATAGTCAAACGGTTAGTAGTAGCACAGGTATAGAGTATCAAAAGGTCGTAATCGACGGAGAGACTAAGCTGCTATATTTATCTAGGAATACTAACAACTTCTAGAGCGTAAACTTTAGCATATACTGATGTAGTAGGGCGGTGCTTTGACCAACAGATTATCATAATACTCTATTTAGCAGTGATGCGTTATATTGGGCTGGGATTATCTACACACTAGAAACGTAGCGGTTAACTAATTTAGTGAGCTTATACCTATTTTCTGACTATTTTAATTTTGTCTCGGGTTCTATAAGGCTTTCCGTTAGGTTTACTGTTGAAGAAAAAGGCGTTTTTTTCTCAGGTTCTCTATTTGTTATCTCCGCCTGCCATTTGGAAAATATTGTCTGGCGGATACGTAACTCTGAAAGCATGTTGCAAAATAACGCTCCTTGTTCAATAGCATCATCAAGCGCAATGTGCGTATGCAGATCTGTATCAAACCAGGTTTTTGGCAAACGTGGCTTAATTGCTTTTCGATAAGGTAACCCGGTCATTGAAAATGCTAGCGTCTTAATATCCAATGCTGACCAAGAAAATGGGCAGCGGCCAGCAAAACGCATCATATACCAGAACATGAACGTAAAGTCAAATCCGGCCGGATAGGCTACAAAAACAGGCTTTCCAGGTAAAGCTTCAACCCAATCAACATAAGCGGGTAGTGCTTCTTCAGGCGAACGTATATCTTTATGGCATGCCACCCAAGCATCGGGCTGTGTCTTCCACCACGCATCCTGAAATGGGTGTGGGAACGCACCAGGCAATGTTTTTAAGTTAGCAGAGAACGTAGCAGTTAATTGTTTACTTTCCGTATAAGCCGCAGATGCGAAGCTTAGCATCGAATGTGGACCCGGAATTGGGCCGTCAGCTTCGATATCAGTGCTGATATAGATTTCATCCATTAAATATTTAGTTAACTAGCAGTGACGTAGTTTTTAACATATGGGTTCGTGTGTCGCTCTTCTCCAAAGGAGGACATTGGACCATGTCCAGGGATGAAGCGTACGTCGTCCCCGAGTGGCCATAGCTTATTTCGAATCGACAAGATAAGGTCTATATGATTACTGCGCGGGAAATCTGTTCTTCCAATCGATCCCGAGAACAATACATCACCGACTAGCGCAAGTCGACTTTTTCGACTAAAAAAAACAATGTGCCCGGGCGTATGTCCTGGACAGTGAATAACCTCTAGTACCTCATGACCAAACTGTACAGTATCGCCATCGTATAGCCAGCGGTCTGGCGCACATGTTTGTACTTGAGGAAGGCCAAAAACTGTGCTCTGTTGTGGCAATAATGATAACCAAAATTTCTCGTCTGGATGCGGTCCCTCAATAGGCACACCGTAGTGAGCTGCTAATGCACTCGCACCCGCGCAATGGTCAACATGTCCGTGTGTCAATAACACTTTTTCTACACTTGCATCACTCTTTTGTACTTGCGTCTGGATTAAATCCAGATCCCCCCCTGGATCGACAATAGCAGCATGCATTGTCTTTTCACATACGAGCAGTGAACAGTTTTGCATAAAAGCGGTAACGGGAATCAGCTTAACTTGCATCGGGTTTGAAGGCGTATTGCAGCAGTTAAGTGAGTGAAGCACACATTATGGTCAGTATATTTTGGTCTGTGCATTTGTATAACTTTCAGTGATTTTCCACAGAAAGAATAATCGCGTCAAATGGGTTTAATAATAAATTTTTATTAGCTGGTATAGTCGAACATAATACTCTTTTATTAAGCTTCGAATTACTAGTCGAAAGTGCACGTAACGTAGCGGACTGCTATATAATCGAGATATTTTCCTTAAAAAACTGTAATTAAATTACCGTCATTTTCAACGCTAGTTTATCATACAAACAGTAAGCATTTAGATAAGAATACGTTGACTATTGTAGTCTGTGTACTTGCTTAAGAATAAGTACTGATACTGAACAATTTTAAGCTACTATACTTAAGTAACAAAATTTTAGACTCGGTAAAGTTTCGCCCAAAAGTCTTTCTGAGCAAAGAAGATGTCGTAACAATACCTAATATTGGCTAGATTAGTTTAACTTCGGGTGCTGTTAGAGGGTTATATCTCAGCACATATCTTGCTTGATCTATACTTTTTTAGTTCTAGTGCGCGCGTATAGATCACATTATGTGATGCACCTGTTAATGCAACTGTTAGTTTAACTGCAGCGCTAAGTGGCATCTCACTTAGGCACATTGTAAGTATCGCATCACGCTGATGTACAATATACTGTACTGGTGCAATAGCACCTTCAACCACAAGAATCAGCTCCCCCCGCAGTCGATTTGGATCTAAAGTGAGCCATTCCTGTCCTTCGGAAAGCATGCACTGGTGTAGACTCTCGTGTAGCTTAGTCATTTCTCGCGCGATTAGCATTCGGCGTGATGGACCAAGTGTTTCGGCTAGCGCGCGAGCGGTCTCAAGAGCACGGTGCGGCGCCTCATAAAAAACAAGTGCTTCTTTGCGTGACGCTAGTACTCGAAGCCGAGCGGTCCGATGCCTGGGTTTAGTTGGTAAAAAGCCGACGAAGGTAAACGTACTAGCCCAATCACCAGTTACACTTAGCGCGGCAGTTACTGCGCTAGCGCCTGGTATTGGCATCAAGCGTAGTCCCGCCTTGCGTACTGTATCAACTAGCCGCGCCCCTGGATCTGAGATACCAGGCGTTCCTGCGTCAGATACGTATGCTATACGCTCTCCCATGTGTAAAAAATTAACGATACGCTGTGCAGTTTCGCGTTCATTGTATTTATGAAGCGATATCAATGGGCGTGTGATGTTGTAACGCGCAAGAAGTTGCGCTGTGTGGCGAGTATCTTCTGCTGCAATGCGGTCTACTAGCGCGAGAACATGTAACGCGCGCAGTGTAATATCAGAGCAATTTCCAATTGGCGTTGCCGTTACATAAAGCGTTGAGGTCGGATAGCTCTGGTTCTTAGTGGACGCAAAGTGATTGATCAAGGAATACCTTAGAAAGATGATAAGTAACAGAAGGCTTGTTATTTTCACGATCCGGTGTAGAGACCGCCACCTTCACCTTACGTGAGGGTAGCGGAAATGGTAAATTTTGTACCGGGGGTCTTCAAGAAGGCTGTCAGTCTTATTTTAAGATGCATGTGCTATCTTGCTCTATTTTGGTTTTAGCTACTACGGGTTGATACTAGTAGCGTGTAATATGTGTCGCCGGTGCACTAGGGTACATTGTCGCAGAATCCCGACATCAATCTCGCGAGATTGATGTCGGGATTCTGAGGATATGTTGAAGTATCTATCGGTGTTGAGATACACAAGTATATGACCTGATATTCACGCCTATGCTCAGCTGCGTGGCGGATAGCGGGCTGTTTTTCTACTGATTAATATTAACATCTATATTTATATATTTCAGCGGTGTCAAGATCAGATTCATAAGTTACAGTTGATAATAATCTATCGCTATTAGACTGAGATTAATATTATGTCTTTCAAAAAAGACTACTCAAACCAAGGAAGGTTTATCGATGATTAATAATCACGTCTATAAAACGCTTATGTTATCAGGGCTAGCTGCAACTCTTGCATTATCACTCCATGGCTGTGGCTTCTTATTATTAGGAGCTGCTGCTAGTGGTACGCTAATGGCTGTTGATCGGCGTACATTTGGGGCTCAGACAGAGGACCGCGAAATACAAATTAAGACATTGAATCAGATGAGAAATTCACTACCGGAAACTGCTCACGTCAATGTGACAGTTTATAATCGTCGCCTGCTCTTAACTGGAGAAGTGCCGGATGAAGCTGTAAAGCAAAAAGTCGAGTCGATCGGGCGTAGTATAAGTAACGTGAGTAGCATTGCTAATGAACTCGTAGTAGAGCCGGTGAGCTCGTTTTCTTCACGTATTAGAGATATATATATTAGCAGCAAGGTGCAAGCTGCGTTGCTTGGAAGCAAAGATATTTCATCTAATTATTATAAATGGACTACGGAGCATGGCACTGTCTATCTAATGGGCTTGGTAACCGTTCGTGAAGGCAATTTAGGATCAGAGATCGTCAGTCAGGTAGCTGGTGTGAAGCGAGTCGTTCAACTTTTTCAATATGTAAGGTTTGAAGATACAAAGATACCTACATCAACTGCAGTATACCGCATCACACTGATGTCTAAGCGCACACCAAAAAATTAACAGGGTCAACAGTAGGCACAGCGCTACTAGCAAGGATAACCATAATCGCTTAATCAAAATCTAGCCCGTGTGTTTAAAGCTTATAAATCAAGTTGCATACAGGAGAAATCAAATTGATGAGTGAGATGAGTCGTATAGGTTGGTATAGAATTTAACTATAAGGGTAATTCCACTAACTTAGTAGAGGCCTATATTCTAAGCGTAGGTATCACCCTTACTTACAGTAACTAATTCTAATAAGAATTGAGTAAACAAATAAAAAATTTTCGAAGCAGAGTACGTGTTTTTATTGTATGGTCAGTCAAGGCTGAACTTGTTAGTTCAAGCTTGCTATCATCAATTAATAGTAGAGAGTAAATGTAGCAGCGTTTAAGGAGAGAGTTATTAAGAAGATCGTTCTGGATAAAACAAAAAGTATCGGTAGTATTTACAATACTAGCGTACTTTGAATTGAGTAAGACTAATAAATATAGTTAAAATGCTAGTGAAGCTTATAAAAGCGGGAGTAATATCTTGCTTTCTTAATCCATACTACTGCATAATCGGAGTATTGCTTGGGGCGGTAGCTCAGCCGGGAGAGCGTCGCGTTCGCAATGCGAAGGTCGAGAGTTCGATCCTCTTCCGCTCCACCAAATAGCTATACAAAAAGTTATTTATCAATATGCGCTCAAGAGCGAATCTATGCATATCATTTCAGGGCATTAAGATTAGTCCCTTATCTTTCTCAGATAAGCGTTCGGTTGGGAGACTTTCAACAAAATTCGAAGACAGTGTGTGAAGGCGTATCCGAACATAATAAGCCAACTTTTGTCAGTTATATTAGATGTGCGTTAGTTCAAATTGAATTGAGTCTCAATATAAGACTTCTACAATAAACTAACTTTAGTTTTTCTCCAGGTTTCATAGGAGAGTATTAAATGATATAAGGCCCCTGCATGTAAGTGCATCGATTTCCTTGCTCAAGCTTATTATGCTCGCAGTTATAGGCGTAAACTTAGACAACATTAATATAGTTTATTATTTATAATAAGTAAGTAAACTACTGATGAGCTAGGTTAGGGTTCAAAAATAATTTGATCGTACTCATATAGCTCTTATACTATGTTGTGTTTTCGATCTGAAGATAGAGTTAATCTTTGTTATAGCGTATAGTTTTGACCAGCTATAGGTAGTTCACTTCTAGCAAAAATTTAGGTAAAGCGCGGTATATAAAGTGATTGCGCCAAAATAATGGCTTTTGTAACGTAGTATTTATTTTCTGGTTTATGACCAACACAACTCTGTTTTCATAGAATGAGATCTCAAGATTATAGGGGTAGTTAATCTGGTAGTGCAGAAATTAGAGCCCAGTGCGCTCTCTAAACAGGCCTATCACATAGTATAGCTCTATAGCCTAATGACTTTAACCTAAGATTATATCCAGGACTTGATATTTGTTTAAATATCATGTTTTAGTTGCATGATCTGTAGTACTGAGTGTTTCATGCAACGATTCGAATATTACTATTATTTATATGGATTAGCTTTATTACGGGGAATATTCTAAGCTAGAATTTGTCGAAAAGTATCAAGTTGACGTGTATGTAAGTACACGAAGCCGCTCAAGCAATGTATCAATATCAAGGTATGATGTTGTTTCAAAGGCGCGCTTTCCCTCGAGTCGAGGAATAATACCAAGCAGTGGCGCGTTGTACTGTCGATCCAGGCGCTGTTGGACCGTCTCGACATTCTCAAGAGCGTACGGCATGTCCGGTTCTACCGCATTGGCGATCCATCCGGCTAGCATCAAGCCGCGTGTAGAAATTACCTCAGCACTAATCAGTGCGTGGTTGATACAACCTAGTCGTAACCCAACAACTAATAAAATTGGCAATTTGAGCATAATTGCGAGGTCCGACGTATCTCGCGTCTCATCTAGTGGCACACAAACACCTCCTACGCCCTCGACAACTATCACATCGGCAAACTGTGCGGCGTCATAATAACATGTTTGAATATGAGCAATATCTAGTCGCATACCTTGACGCGCAGCCCCGATATGCGGAGCAACTGATTCATGTAGTAGATAAGGCGTAGACAGGCGCGGCTGCAGCGTGATGTTAGAGGCATCGAGCAGTAGATCCATATCTTCGTTGTGCCAAATTCCATTACGTAGTTTCGCGCCAGCGGCAATTGGTTTGAGAGCCGCAGCACGATAGTTGCGTGCGCAGAAGCCGCGTAATAGTGCACATGACACGAATGTTTTACCGATTCCCGTATCAGTTCCGGTGACGAATAGCGAAAGTGCTTTCATCGTAGTAGCTCCTAAAATTTCTACCGTATTACGTGTTTGTATTAACTTTAGACTGGCTGTACGTTTAGATTATCCTAATCTACAGAATTACACCGCCGGTTTTAGCGGTTTTAGCAGCCCGCTTGTTCCCGTCTAACTCGGCAAGAACTGTCGACAATGTTTTATATAATCGTGTGGTAAGTAGTACTTGCTCGTCTTCTTTCAGAATATAGGGCGGAACCAGGTAAACGGTAGTACCGATTGGGCGCAGAAGCAGCTCATTCGAGAGTGCGCATTCGAAGAAGCGCTGCGAGAAGTAACATGTTAGTTCAGTAGGCAACGATACATCGAACGCAAATAACGTGCCGCACCGTCGCAGATGTTGTACACGTGGATGTCTACGCAACGGCTCGAGCAACGCGCTTAGCACGTCTGACATTACGCGGTTATGTGCGAGTATGTCGTATATGTCGAATAATTCAAGCGTAGCTAGGCCCGCCCGACAGGCAAGTGGGTTTCCAGTATACGAGTGCGAGTGTAAGAAGCTGTGCGTGATTCTATCGTCGTAGAATGCTGTGTATATCACATCACGCGTGAGTACAACAGATAATGGCAAGTAGCCACCGCTAATGCCTTTGGAGAGGCATAAAAAATCCGGCCATACGCACGCTTGCTCGCAGGCAAAAAACGTTCCAGTACGCCCGCAACCCACTGCAATCTCATCAGCAATCCAGTGTATATGGTATTCATCGCACAGCGCACGCAGTCCTCTGAGATACGACGGATCATGCATTGCGAAGCCGGTAGCGCACTGCACTAGTGGCTCAACGATAAACGCTGCAATTTTTTCGGCGCGCTCAACAAAAAGACGCTTTATATCAGCTAATGCTCGCGCTACTACATCCGATGTCTGTTCTCCGGTACGTACTTGGCGCGTGTCTGGTGAGGCAACTACGTGTGCGGTGCGAATTATTGGATCGTATGCGTCTTTGAATAGCGCAATGTCGGTAACGCCCAAGGCCCCAATCGTTTCTCCATGATAGCCGTTAGCAACACAGACAAACTCGATTTTTTGACTGAAGCCGCTGTTACGCCAGAAGTGAAAGCTCATTTTCAATGCAATCTCCACAGCTGATGCCCCATCAGATGCGAAGAATGCATGACCGAGCACCTGTTCAGTCAGGTCTGATAAACGTTCGGCTAACTTAACCGCCGGCTCATGCGTACATCCGACAAGCATTGCATGCTCAAGCGTGTCTAGTTGAGATTTTAATGCATCGTTTATATGTGTATTAGCGTGCCCGAAGAGATTAACCCACCACGAACTAATTGCATCAAGGTAACGTTTTCCATCGTGATCGTAGAGCCATGCTCCAGCACCCCGTGCAATAGCGATTAATGGAAATTGTTCATGGTGCTTCATTTGCGTGCAAGGATGCCACACCGCCCGCAAACTTCTTGAAATTAGTTCAGATGAATTATTATTTAAAGAATACATTTATATATTACCCTATGTAAATAAACAGCCCGGAGAGACGGCGATACTATCTGTGGCATATATAGATTTGGCCGTGTTTCTAGGAATTATTGAGCGTAACTGACATGCAATCGTCAGATTTCTCAACTTATAACTACATTATTCATCCGATACATTAAAAATGTGATGTCCCGATATTGTTTAGGAAAATCGTACCCGCCTTTTCAGCTGCCTCTCTTTACATAGGGAGCTGCACTAATCGTTTTTATAAGTTCATATCTGATCGACTGAAAAACGGTCGAATCCCTAATGCGATAGCGCCGGTAGTGCATTGTTTTTATATAACCCAAATCCCCAAGATTTGTATGTACTTAACTAACGATGTAAACAATGTATATCTGCGCTGTTAATTATGTAATAAATAAGGAATTTTATTACGGAACCATGGATATGTCGGACTCACTTTATTGCTGTATATCGTGAACGCATGCATAAGATATAGTTATCCGGCTAATCCTAGGGCGTCGTAATGCGCTGTTCCGAATGCCAAACCGAACTTTGATTGTGGTGTGCTTACTCAGTTTCGAGTAAATTATTTATAAGTCAAATTACCGAGAATCGGCTTAAATCTGATTATGCTAATATTTAGCTATCCAGAATAGTATCTATGGCACTACCGTACACAAATATTTTACTGGGTTATTCATGATATGTATGAAACATACTGGACTTAGATATTTAATCTACAGGTATTTAAGTCTAGGTATTTTCTTAACTAGTACTTTGTGAAGTACTGACCAATGCTGTATAGAGATTAGTCAAACTATAGTCAGTTATTTTTACATATCTGTTAAACTCCTAAGAAAGTAGATGCATGTTCTTAATCTAAATTCATCGTTTTTATTTATTAGCTACGCTGCGTATATTACTAGTCACTATGTAACAAGATAAAGAAATAAATTAAAATAACAGTCAGTAACTTTTTAGAAACAAAAATAGTGTTCTAGTTAAATTAAGACAATACGCAGTCTATATACTTCTCATTGAGAAATAAATATATCGAATAGCTCTCTTCGTAAAGAGTTCTTTTAAAATTTAATAATTAATCGGCTCATTTACACTATTTATAGGTGCAAATTTATCGGGAACATTACTGATCACTATACAGATAGCAGAGCTCTATATTTTTACTGTAGTATTTAACTAATTAAGTGTATACGCCTATAATTCCTTAGCTAGTACATTCTCTAATATGATAACGTAAACGTTACTTTTAAACGCTCGAGTTCTATAGGTTATACGGCTGATGATGTCCTATAAGCTCGTATTAATCTTAGATTAAGCATGTCTAGATTAGCTAATAACGTCTTGATGATTAGCTTATTGCTGAAGTAAGAGCTGAAGTAATGTAAGTGGGTACATCATTATGATGTATATAATCAGTGTCTTTTTGATAGCCTTTAGGGTAGCAGTGACAGTGAGTAGATAAAGTTTATAGATAAGGAGTACTATTCGAATTTATTATGCATACGCAGGTTATGCGATTCGGCGTTATTTGAGAAAATCTTCAGAGAGAAGTCGTAGTAACGCGAGCCGCGTGCTAAGTGAAATCTACTAACTAATACCTGTATAGTGTAAGTAGACCGTGGCTGGATAAATAACAAGCTTCCTAACTACAACAAAGACAGCTTAGGATACTATAGCTGATTAATCTATCCAGCTGTTTCATGTTTTTGAAGTTGTTAGCAACTCATCTCTTGTGAGCTTGCTGTGCAGGCCGCCGAAAAGCTAGGCAAGTGCTTTATCGCACGCACATTCGAGATAAATGTTGAATAGCGGGATTTACTAAGAAATTAAGGTTTCTAGCATATCATATTTCTATGGATAAAATTGTAAGGCAGAGCTTAATGGGTAATAAAAGCACGGTACACAACAAAGCACTATCAAGTCTATCCGTAAACCGCTGTGTCGCACTACGTTTGGGAGGGGAATTTTTGGTTTAATAGGGCCTTATGCATTTCCCTGCCTTATAGGATGGCCTTACTTAGATTGTCAAGTTAAGAGAGCTTAAAGGCTCTTGCATGGCGGCACCCACCTTCATGCGCGGGCTTATTAGTAAAGCGCTTACTACATAAGATCAACTTTTTCAGTTTCAAGCTACAATTAGTAATTCTTGACTACTTGTTCGACTAGATATTCAAGTACCTGAACGGTATGTTCTAGGCTATTTGTTACTGCTGGACCAGTTTTATATTTGCCCTGAACAACTATTGTGGGCACGTTATCTATTTTATAGTCTTGCGCTAGCTGCAAGACACGCTGCAGTTCTGTTTTGACAAAGGATGAATGGTATGCATCCAGATACTTCTTTTCATTTACGCTTTTCTTGATTAGGAAATTTACTTGCTCATCCAGATTTAGAAGTCTATTTTTATTAATGTGAATCTCTCTAAAAATCGCTGGTGCAAGTTCATCACTTAGGCCAAGTACGTCAAGCGCGAGCAGCATTTTTGAATGTGGAATGAATCGCTTATTAAGCGCAACTGGTACACGCCGGAACACGATATTTGTACATTTCTGAGTTTTCCACTTCTCAAGATATAAGTCAAACTCCCTGCAATGCGGGCAGCTATACGACATGAATTCTATCACCTCTACTTTGCCTACCGGAACTTTGGCTGGCCGGGCTTGCGAAAGCATTATATAGTCTTTCTTACTAACTAGCGCTGAGGGTGATGCTTGAACAAGCGAGACTGTATTAGAGGCAGCAGCAGCAATCACAAGCAAAGCGACGCTAAAGATTTTTTTCATAGTGAATAGAAAAACAGAAATTAAATGTCTTTAAGCTGATACAAATACCGTTATTTAAGAGAGTGCGATACACCCGTATAACACAGGAGATAAGTCTATTATTTTGCAATGCGGATTATAATGCTATTAATATCAGCATCAGATAGTCGACGCTGGGCGTTATTCATATCTTCAAAAACTAAAAACGGGCCAATACGCACGCGGTAGTATACGACGTCTCCGGAAGTGCGCCGAGTGACCTTAGGCTCAAATCCCCTTAGCACTAGCTCTGCACGCTGTTTCTCGGCAGCCTGTTCCGTATGAAATGCGCCAACCTGCAGAAAATAGATAGTGTTAGATTTACTTGCATCATCTATATTTTGTGAGGTAACTGGGGGTTTAGCCAATGCAGAAAAGGCATGTGGTTTACTAATGCTACAAGACGCCGTCGGTTCGTCTGGACCCAAAAGTTCTTGGGATTTCGGCTGTGCTACAGTAACACTAGCTATAGATGGAATTTCAATAATCTGTGGTTCTGCTAGCAGCGCATTTGTAAGCTGTGATTGCAACTCTGTCTTACCTCGCGCCGTATTCGGCGGTACTGGTATAGCTGATAGAGTAGACAGCTGGCTAGGCCATTTACTAGCTAATGCCAGGTTCGGATCAAAAGACTCATTATTATTCACTATGCCGAACGTTGTTTCGGGTGCTTTGACTGTGGACATGAAGGGCGTTGGCGCTTCTCTAAAAAATATCTCTACGATAATTGCAATCGCTAGTCCGATGATCAATCCAAACACGATTCCAAGGAGCATACTACTATGCCTCCTCGAAGGTATCGAGGAGGCTCGTCGTGATTTTTGCATCGTGTTGATTAACCTATTTGCTTAAACCATACTCGTCGTGTCACTGTCACGGCTACATTAGCTGTATTAGAAAGAACCGATGTATACATTCTCTACATTTTGGTAGGCGCTGACACTCCGATTATTGCTAGTCCATTAGCTAATACTTGACGCGTCGCAGCCAAGAGTGCAGCCCTAGCTAGGCGCTCATGCGCATTGTCTACAAGCACCCGCTCCGCTCGGTCATTATAGAATGCATGAAACTCGCTTGCTAGATCGCGTAGATAAAATGCAACCATATGGGGGGCCAGTTCATTTGCTGCGTGTTCCAGCATCTGGGGATATTCAGATAGTTTTTGGAGCAATCTCTTAGATCGCTGAGTACTAAGAGGTGTTAATTTAACTTGCAACCAATCCTTAAGATCGTTTGCATAGCGCGCGCGTAATTCTGATAAAATCGAGCAGATTCGAGCATGAGCATATTGTATATAATATACTGGATTTTCTTCATTTTGCTTCAGTGCGAGATCGATATCAAACGAAAATTCGGTATCGGCTTTACGTGAAATAAGGAAGAATCTCACCATATCTCGACCCTTGCGTAGCAAGTTGTCATCTAGTTGCTTTATACTTAGCACGGAGGTAAGATGCTCCGGGCTTCCGCTACCAGACCAGACGATTAGATCTCGTACCGTTACGTAGCTACCCGCTCGCTTTGAGATCTTAATTTCGTGACCGTTTCGTATCACTGTGACCATCTTGTGCAGCACGTATTCTGGATAGCCACTTGGAATACCAATATCTAGCGCCTGTAGGCCAGCGCGTACACGCCCGATTGTTCCATGATGATCTGAGCCCTGCACGTTTATTGCTTTCGTGAAGCCACGCTCCCACTTCGTGACGTGATATACGATGTCAGGTACAAAATAAGTATAGGTTCCATCTTTTTTACGCATCACTCGGTTTTTATCATCACTGTAATCCGTAGTGCGTAGCCATAGAGCGCCATCGTCTTCATAGGTCTTACCGGTGGCGATAAGTGCGCGGACCGTGTGGTCGACGCGACCTTCGTCGTACAGTGACGACTCTAGGTAGTACTGATCAAATTGGACACCAAGTGCCTTCAAATCGATGTCTTGCTCATGTCGTAGGTAAGTTATAGAAAAACGGCAGATTTCATTAAGATTATAGATGTCACCTGTACCTGTCACAGGTGAACCATCGCTGGCTAATACTGTTTTTTGAGCGATATAGTCACGCGCGATATCGGCGATGTAGTTGCCATTATAGGCTGCTTCTGGCCACTGCGCATCGCCTGGCTTGAATCCGCGCGCTCGCGCCTGTACCGAAATTGCAAGCATGTTTATCTGCGCGCCGGCATCATTATAGTAAAACTCGCGGTATACGGTCCAGCCCTGCGTCTGCATTAGTTCGCCGAGCGCGTCGCCAAGCGCCGCCTGGCGGCCGTGTCCTACGTGTAGCGGCCCAGTTGGATTAGCTGATACGAATTCTATTAATACCTTCTTGCCGTGGCCGCAGTGGCCTGGCGGGGCGTATCCAAAGTGCTCGCGTTTTGCCAGTACAGCACGTACAGTTTCCTGTTTCGCAGTGTCGGTTAGGCATAAGTTTAGAAAACCCGCTCCGGCCACTTTCGCACTAGCAATTAGTCCTGGGGAAAGGGGGTGCGCAAGAGCGGCTTCGGCTAGTTGTTTTGCTAACACGCGTGAATCCGCGCCTAGGCGCTTGGCTAGCTGCATTGCTAAGTTCGATGCGACATCGCCATGCGTACTAATCTTAGGTCGCTGCAATGTAATGATTGGCAGTACGAAGGCTGAATCGTTGTTTTCTGACAACGTCTTGGTAATACTAGTGACAGCATCTGCCAGAATCGATTTAATGATGTGTTTCTGTGCGGGTAGCATGGAATAGTGGCAGTTCTCTAAATGGGCGAAAATAGAAGATTTGTTAGCCGCCCATTTCCGAGGCACGCTTTGAAGAAAATTAAAGATTTTAACAGGTGTTAAACTTCTTAATAGAGTGTTTGCTAGTGCGGTGAGCATGCAATGCCATGTTTCTACGTTATCGACGAAGCGGATAAAAGCCGCCATCTTCGTAAGATTTAATTCTAGGGTGATCGATTATGTAACGATGCTGAAAACTATATAGAAATTTCTTGTGATCAATAGTAAAAGCTACCTCAGCAAGCATAGTTCTACTGTATATAACAAATTGTGGTTAGCGGGGTTAGGTATTATAAGGATAAGTAATACAGCATTATCTGCTCAAACGGTAGGAGCATGCTGATTTCAGTCGGCTGTAGTGCTAAAATAAGCTACATTTAATTAGATGGTTCTAACACTTCTGGATATCAGAATATGCACTGATTTTTGGCCTGTAATGCTATAAACACTTGAGAGAGTTGCTTTATAAGTCTACTCTTAGCTTAATCATAAGTTTCTATAAATTCTATCGTGCTAGAAAAATAGAGGGAGAGGGGTCTAGAGGTAATTAGTATATGTTTTGACGTCTACACAAGACTTAAGTAAGAATCATATTGATACCACCAATTATCTTTATGGGTAATTCTTCTGAGATATACTCGATTATTTTTGAAGTTTAGAAGAATATACTTACGATCAGAGTGTGTCTTGTTAACCCTGTCTGATCTCAGTATTTTTACAAAGCTATGATGTTTTCATCGAGTCCTATATTTAACGTGCAAGATATACAACGCATAGTATTGCGTAACTTGGTAATGTATAGGTTTATTAACGCTGTTTGGAGTGCGTATTTTACTCAAAAGTTAAGAGCTTGATGCAGTGCTTTTTAAAAAGTCTAGATAGAGTATGTCTTAGACAAGATTAATTTAAGCTCTTACGTTCACCATGCTAGAAATCACGACGATAACACCTTGCTGCTATCAGCAAAAATTGATTAGGTGTAAAGAATGTGGTTTTTACTCGCTGATAAAAGTTTCTATTATCTAGAAGTTAGCTTGTGTATCGAACCTACTATAGCGTGATCAAGCGCTACTCCGGAATCTGTCAATGATCCAAAGCTGCATAATAGACATTGCTTATTGTAAAATTTATATGAAGACTAGTATAGAGAACTGTTTGCTACCAAATTAGACTTAGAATATCTTGTTTTGATAAATCAGAGCGCCCATTAGACTAGTTAGTGGAAGAATACTACATAATGTAGTAGAGTAGGCGGTCTGCAAATAACATAAAATTGATGCATAAATTTTGGCGGGTTGTAACGCCTTATTATGATGATTAATAGTACGTACACTAAAATATAATAGTGATCCAAATTAATGTATAACGACAGGTTGATTCATAAGCAAATTGAATTGCTCGAGAAATTCATCAACCTCCTCTAGCGAGGGTTGCTTTTGGAGAAGCTGATGTATGTTTTTACGAAAGCGAGCTGCTATCAGGCCTTCAATGAAAATCTCTCGCTGTGTATTTTTGTTAACAATCTCAAATCCGCCAGATAGCATAGTGCCGTGTTCAGCTTGAGGGGCGAATTCGACAACGCAATAGTTTGGGCTGTTGTAGATCATTTGCATGACGATACTCCTCAATACTATTGTTCTGCAACGGTTAGTACCGTAGAAATAGATCGGATCAGATATTTCAGGGGCCGATCAGGAAAAGATATATATGAGGGACATTACATTATGTTGTGTTTTAAACTAATGGACATTCTAAATTTACTGATTTGATTGTCAGTGTGAAAAATAAAGCTCTGATAGCAGCAACTAGAATAATTTCGTTACGACCCGCCCTGTTTTCATAGCAAAAATTTGGTGCAGCTAATGCTTAGCACGAGCAGTTATGCATCTAGAAATCTGAGATCTCTGGATGTATCTAAGCTAGCAGCTTGTTGTGCTACAGTAATTTGCTTACTAAGCTATTTAGCTTAGTATGTAATACATATGCGTATCGATTCGCTGCCAAGCAGCTCGATCGAGAAAATTGATTTAGTTGAAGAGAAGCCAGCATGTGACGCCCAGTATACAGATCGACACATACTTCTACACAAGGTTAGCTAATTACTGCCCAATGTTGAGAAGTCCTATGCACTGTCCGACAGTGGCGTAATTTAAAACGAGCATATAAATGAAATATCTTCCAGTAGGCGATCTTACTCAAGATATAACGCATCTATTCTCAATGCCCACATTCTTTTATACAGAGTTACAGTGCTCGCCCGGATAGAGTACCCGGAGCTCATTTATAATAAGGCCTGTATGAAAGCAGCCCCATCTATCGAGACAACTATCTGTTTATGGGTGCTATCAATAGTCTGATGTAAGGTGTTAGCATAAATTTTGCGTGCTGTTAAAAGCAGCATGCTGGATGTCTGTATATACGTGCCTTAAGCTTACGTAAAAATGGCGTTATTTGCTGGGTCGAACTATGCGGCGTCATGATGTTCATGACGAGTGCACAAGACAGTTTATGCTTTTAGGTTGATAGGTGGTATTTATGAACACCATGCTTTATCCAGAACTCTACCACTCACTCGAGGCAGTTCGCTGGAATATGGAACAAGATATTCCGTGGAACAAGTTCGCTGTCTCAAGTTTAACAGACATACAGGCAAATACGATTAAAATGAATGCTATCACCGAATGGTCGGCATTACCGGCAACGGAAATGTTCCTACGTGATAACTATAACGATAGCGACTTCTGCGCATTTATAAGTGTCTGGTTCTTCGAGGAACAAAAGCATGCGCTAGTATTAATGGAATATTTACGGCGCTTCCGACCAGAGTTCGTGCCAACTGAGCAGGAGTTGCACGCAGTACGCTTCCCATTTGATCCTGCGCCCCCTCTAGAAACACTGATGCTACATTTCTGCGGCGAGATCCGATTAAATCACTGGTACCGCCGTGCGGCTGTGTGGCATACGGAGCCGGTAATTAAGCATATCTACGAGACAATTTCACGTGATGAGGCTCGGCATGGTGGCGCCTATCTTCGATATATGAAGAAGGCTCTATCTACGGCTGGTGACGCAGCTCAAGCTGCATTTGCAAAGATCGGAGTACTGATGGCCTCGGCTCGACGTACAGAGAAGCCACTACACCCGACGAACTTACATGTGAACCAGAAATTGTTTCCGCGAGATACTGTTCAATCGCGACTTCCTGATCCTAAATGGTTAGAACGCTGGTTAGACGAACAGATAAAATTTGATAATATATGGGAAAAAAAGGTAATCGATCTGATTCTGTACAACCTCTCGCTTCTATTTGGGCGCACGTTTAAAACAGCACAGGAATTGAATCATTACCGCAAAGAGTTAGCGATGCGACTACAGAGTAATGCTGATATGAGCAAAAAAGTCTAGCGAGCGTAGGTTAATGTCAGCTTCATTCGAACGTAAAATTGTCAATTGTCAGGCCTTGCTTGCTCGCCGAGCTTCACTTGGCTCGGGCATCTTGTTCACTAACGGTGTGTTTGATATCCTACATCGTGGGCATGTGACGTATTTAGATAGTGCTCGATCGTTAGGCACATCTTTAGTGGTAGGCGTCAACAGCGATGCCTCTGCGCGCCAGCTCGGTAAAGGTTCTGATCGCCCAATCAACTTAGAGACAGACCGAATGGCGTTGCTTGCCGCGTTAGAAAGCGTTAATTATGTCGTGATGTTTAACGACTTAACACCGATTGAGTTGATACGCTCGTTACGTCCAGATATTCTAGTGAAAGGTGGCGACTACAGTATGGACGAGTTGCCAGAAGCAGTATTGGTACGCAGCTGGGGCGGCCGCACACTAGTAATTCCCTTCGAGCATGACCATTCGACAACAAAACTGTTGTGGCGTATATGCTCTACGGATTGCAGGAGTTAAGAGCATGGATAGCAACGACAGAGTCCCAGCTTACTCTACTAATAATAGGCTTCTACCTGCGCTGGGTCAAAAATCTAGACGGGCATTGCATCTAAACAAGCTATGAATCCTAATGCATTCAGCTCTAAAAATTCTAGCAATTAAACAGCGTATTATGTACGATTCCAGTTTCCAGAGAAGGTCTGAATCAGGCACCATGCTTATGAGTTTTTACCTCATCCTGTGCAATTAGCGCAAGACCGGATAATATCAAATGATCATGCCGCGTATATGGTACAGTTAACAGCGCTGCTACTACGTCGCCACCGCCTCCACCAAGAACTATACGTATCGGCGCACCATCTAGTTCGGCACGCCATATTAAATAAGCATGTTCAATTAAACCAGCTTGCGCAAGCGCGCATCCAGTAGACAGAGACGCTGGCGTATCCGTTCCAAATATCAGCTTTGGCTTGATAACTAGAGCCGAGCGTGCACTTGCTGGTGTCAGCGTCGGCAACTGTGCGGTATGCTCTCCAAGCGCGCGCATCATTAATGACCACCCCGGTGCAATTAAGCCGCCAATAAAAATTCCATCGGCACATAGTGCCTCAATCGTTGTTGCAGTGCCGAGTGTGACAATTAGCAGATGCTCATGCGGATAAGCTGCATGAGCACCAATCATACCAGCCCAACGATCTGTACCCAGTTGTGTCGGTTCGCTATATCCATTCCTCACTCCACACTGAGATGAGCGCGACACAATAGTAGTGCGTGTAATTCCTGGCCAGTGCGCATCAAGCATTGCCGACAACTGCCCAGCGACGTGCTTTCCGGCAGCGTTGGAGATCCAAATATCGGTTGGTGCTGGAAAATTGGACTCCTGTAGTCCGGCCATGCGCGCCCGGAAGTCTCCCGGCGTGTTTTCATACGAGAATGCACCGAGTTGTTGTAGATTACCATCAGCATGCACTAGTGCCCATTTAGTACGGCTATTGCCCGCATCGATTACTAGACGGTGACTAGTTGTGCCAGCAAGATTAGGATCGATCATTAGTCGATTACGCGTCATCGTTATACGTCTTTTTCGTGCGCGCATCTAGTAACTGGTAGCGCTCTGGGACTCGGGAGCACCGTGACTGATGGATGGGGCGCAGACGCGCCGCAGATAGGTAATCTAGGTGCATGCTGTTCTACTATGGATGCGTTAGCTGTCGACAGTCTATTTATATGCGCCTTATAAGAAAATAGATCAGAAGCTGGATGCGATAATGTAGTGATGTTTTGGGAAAGCCGTAGCGACACGTCGCCTGTAGTAATAGCCCGAATTTCTTGTGGCGTACGTATTAACAGTCGTCCCTTTTCATCAATGCCGTATGCGATACCTTGCGCTACTTCCCCTCCCTGTCCTAAGACGAGTACTTCCTGTCCTATATACGCATGCACGGCAATCCAGGTATCAAGGAACGGCTCGAAGCCATACTGGCCAAATCGCTCTAGACCAATTGCTAATGCATTAAGCACCGCGCCGAGTACGGGGGTCAGCGTAGCATGTGGCCATGCGCTAGATAGTGCGCTAGGCATAAGCGGGGAAGTAGTGCTAAACGCTTTATGCGACAATGCAATCTGCTGCGCTAAACTATCGGTACTAGTAATGTTCAGGCCAACTCCCACTACCAGTGCGGTAGCGTCGCAAGTATTCCATACGGTTTCTACTAGAACACCCGCTAGCTTCGCCCCATCTAACAAGATGTCATTTGGCCACTTGATCAAGAGCCGGCGGACATCATTGAGCGGTAAAGTACGTAATCCGTCTACGATTGTTGCGCCGAGAGCTAGGCTCAGCCCAGAAAGTTGATCTGGTGTGCGTGGCATCAAGTGACTAATGGAAAACAGCAGCGCATTACCCGGGGTAGCCAACCATGGCCGGCTGCGCCGGCCTCGTCCTGCTGTCTGAGAATAGGCAACACGTACATGGGGATCGAACGGTATCCTGCGTGCGGCTTTTAGCCGTGCAGCGAGATCTGCATTAGTCGATCCGGTCTCATAGACTACTTCAAGTGCCCAGCTAGAAGGCTGCGGGTCAAGCAGTTCGAGAAGCTGTTTATATTCTATACCGCCGGCTATTGCTAGTGGCAATCCATAACCAGCGCCGCTCTCGCCTAGAAGGCTAGACAGTTTTTTTGGGGAAGGATGATTGGACATTTTTCTATTGTAGCGAGGCGGTACTATGCCTTGCGATACATTGATAAAAGTTGGCACTTTGTTGTACCCGATTTAGACTTTGATCGCTGCTACTTAATCGCCAATTATCTTATAACCGTAGTCATTCTATGCTTCCCCAAATTCGATGATTTCTTCTATGAAGAATAGAAAGCTTTCTCTAGTGCTAGAACTAGATCCAAGTAGAAACAGCGTTGTGCTCAATGCTAAGCTCGATGCGAGACATATCATACCTACGCCGATGAACGTTGATACTTGTTGCCTTATTTAGCTAAGGAACTATTTCGGTATATATACTTTATAGTATTAAAATAACTATTTACTACTTAGACTCAGCTTGACTCGTATGTAGTGGAAATCTTTAGTCGGATCATGCTGCTGTAGGCAATATACGAATACCCCTGAGGGGGCGGTGGAAATTACTCCAATTGCATGGCTTTTCATATTTATGTTTCTAGGCACTGAAGCACTGCAATTATGCTGTGCAGTGTTTATGATAGAGAAACTAGGCTCTGTTATTCAATCTGCACTACATTGTGTACTACGAAATTTAAACGGGGTATCCCCTATATCGTCCTTTTATTCCGAGCGTTATTCTAGTGCCGGTGGCGAATTTAAATTGGCCTAGGCACGAGCGTAATAGAGTATAGTCAATCGCAAACTAATTATTGAAGAGACCGCTCCTCATAAATATCCATTACTCGTATGTATCACCCCCTTGATCTTGTATATTGTATAGTTAGTGTGTCTCACAGACTTTAATGTACCTTAATTTGCTTGATAAGCTACAATAGCGTAGCTGCATTTATACGCTAGCGAGAGCTGTCATGTACAATAAGCATTGCCCTCTGTGTGAAACACGCGGGGTTTGATCTGCCTATCAGTTTAATTGATTGCTACTATGCCTCCATAGCAGTTGGCTACTCGAACTCCTTATGTTTAATGTTAATTCGATTGCTATGCGTTTGATCTTTATCCGGAATGTTGCTGGACGCGCTGCAACGTTTACATGTGTGCTAGCTGCTGTACTCACCGCATCTGCTCCTATTATTTCGCAAGATGTGTTCGCGCAGGTGTCGCTTCCGACGGTTAATACGAGCTCCTGGGTACTTATTGATGTTAGCAGTATGCAGACACTCGCATCGGCTAATGCTAATAAGCGAGTTGAGCCCGCTTCGTTAACGAAATTGATGACGGCGTACTTGGTTTTCGATATGTTGAAGACCAAGAAAATTTCGATGGAGCAGATGGTAATACCAAGCCAGTCAGTCTACCAAATGCATACAGACGAATCACGCATGTTTATCGAGGCACAAAAGCCGGTGACTGTGCATGACCTAGTGTATGGAATGATCGTACAGTCTGGAAACGACGCGGCGATTGTGCTAGCAGAACTCATTGGCGGTAGCGAAGTAAACTTCGTGCGGATGATGAACGAGACAGCGCAGAAGCTGGGCATGAAAAATACGCATTATGCTGACGTAAGTGGCATGCCTCACTCTCTGCACTATACGAGTGCGGCTGACCTAGCTCTGCTATCGGCGCATTTAATGCTGGACTATCCTGAATATTATTCTATTTTTGCAGTCAAGGATTTTACTTACAATAAGATTAAACAGCTAAACCGCAATCGGTTACTGTGGATTGATCCAACAGTGGATGGAGTTAAGACTGGCTATACTAAGGCAGCAGGCTACTGCCTAATTGCCAGTGCAAAACGATTACTGCCAGGAGCATCAGGTGTACCGCGCCGGCTTTTAAGTGTGATTATGGGAGAATTAAAAGAACATGATCGCACGCAAGATAGCCTGAATATGCTTAATTACGGCTACACCGCGTATGACATGATAAGATTATATACAGCTAACCAGATTATTAGTTCGCCCCGCGTGTATAAAAGTCAAAAATATACGGTACCAGTTGGAGTTAAAAAAGACCAGTACATAACAGTTCCCCATGGTATGGGTGATAGAGTCCTATCGGTACTAGAGTGCTATCATCCGCTTGTTAGCCCGATTACTAATGGGCAAGTAGTAGGTACAGTAAAGGTTATCGTCGGAGATAAGGTGCTAAAGAAGTTCCCGGCTATAGCTCTGCAGACTGCTCCAGAAGCTGGTATCTTTAGACGCTTGTTAGATACAGTACTACTGATGTTTGCTAAGAAAACCTAAAGGTAGGAATAAAGTAATCAATCATTGAAACTACTGAGAGTACGCGTTGCATAAGTCAGAAAATTAGAGAACTGCAGTTATAAATTCACCGAATAAATCGCTATTGCAGTTCCCGTGTGACTTTCTAATAAAGATAATGAGCAAGTCACACCCGCAGTTTAAGCAAACTATTATTGAGGTAATTTGGAAAAATTCGAAAATCTAGTTTTAAATGCTGATGATGTACAAGTGCAAAGCCAAAAACGCCAACCATGTTAGCCTCACGGTGACTGTACGTGCGACTAGCCGTATGCAGCTAGATAATTTTACCATCTGCCTATCAGGCATCCGAAGTAAAATTCGTACTATGATAATAAAACTATCAAATTTTATATCGATAGCTTATAGCCCCTTATTCCTCCAACTTTATAGCGAGACCCGACGAGTCTCAAAATAGGTTTATTGCCACTATCACCTACTCTATCTAATTAGATCTGCCTACATGATGGTAGCTGGGTACTTTATATCTTGATACATAATGCAGATAGTATACGCTTATTAAGCCTATCAGTATTTTATGGTATGTGTAATGCCACGAAAGATTGCATCTAGAAAAGATGCTTTATTAAGCGATGTCCGGTGAGATATATAATCTGTGTCGTTATTTACTATACGGAAATCGGAAGGAGAAAATACCAATTTTTGGCTGGGATTACAGATCACTGACTCGACTTATATTATCAGTAGCTAGCGACATGTTAGCTTAGACTTTTAATGTGCAGACTTAATTTACTGATTATAGTATATATTAGAAAGCGCTTGTGTGAATTATGAAACAGTTTTGAGCTATAGAGGTGCATCTGGAAAGCCTTTAGCTTATCTAAGTTGATAATTAAGTTATCTATAGCAATTCTTCACTGAGAAACTACTTGTACATAGTGCTAGCATGTTCTTTATTAGCTATATTTTCAGCTAGCTGAAAATATAGTTTTTCGCTGTGACCGGCTATCGCCATGATTTTAGTTATCCCGATATATATTAAGCACAAGAATAATTGAATGATAAATCCTCTTGATTTCGGTATTAAATGCGCGATATAACTCGTTCAGATCATGTGGCTGTATGCTAGATGGCCTAGTTTCGAAAAGCATACTCACTTTAAGCTCGACTACTATATTTGCTCTGTATACATTATAACTATAGTAGTCGAGCTTGCTGTTCTAGACGGGATTATCTGGTATACTCAAATAGACTCCAAACTTTATCGGCGTAGTCGCTTGTAGCTAAAGCTAGTTTTCTGAAAACTAACGAAGTCATATCTGTGCCCTCGACTGATTTCAGCATAAAGCCGACCGTCTTAACAGAGATGTTAAATAATGTTATCGTGCGTTGGCGTAGTGTCGAGTCCTACGAGGTGAGCCTGCGCGCGATGCGTGTCTTCACTGCCGAACGCACACCGTGTACCCCAGACGAAATTTGGCTAGTCGAGCACCTTCCAGTCTACACGCTAGGCCAAGCAGGGAATCCTGCCCATCTACTTGCTTTACATAGTGGTATAGTGCTTATCCAGACCGATCGTGGTGGACAGATTACTTATCATGGGCCAGGCCAAGTTATTGCCTATCTTTTGGTTGATCTGCGACGCAGGCGGCTATGGGTTCGTGACCTTGTAATGCATATTGAGCAAGCGGTTATTGACACTCTGGCGACGTATGGTTTGGCTGGTAAGCGACAAGCCGGTGCGCCCGGCATCTATGTAGAGATCATATCTTCAAATCAAAATACTCTTGCGAAGATTGCCGCGATCGGTCTAAAAATCCGAAATAGTTGTTCATATCACGGTGTGAGCCTTAATCTGAAAATGGATCTCGAACCATTCCGCGATATCAACCCATGTGGCTACGTTGGTCTTGAAACGGTTGATATGGCCTCGTTTGGAGTATTACCAGATTGGCATGAAGTGGCGCAGACGCTTGCTAATCAACTGACTATTAATCTACCTCCGATCACTGTTGTTTCAGCCCCCTAATGGGGGGCATGCGAACATGCTAACTCCATAGATAGCTGAGTAAGACGTGGCCGCTAACCGAACTGAATTCAATATGACAACCGTCTCTTCCGATTCATTTCTTCCCTTATCCGCACCCAAGGTCAAGGTGCATATCTCTTACACCGCATCTAATCAGAGCGTGAAGCAAAAAGCTTGGGATAAAACCTCAAGAATTCCAATCAAGATTGTACCAATTAAGAAGCTGCAGAAGCCGGATTGGATCCGCGTGAAAGCAACAACTGACAACTCCCGCTTTTATGAGATTAAACATATCCTGCGCGAGCATAAGCTGCATACGGTCTGCGAAGAAGGTAGTTGCCCAAACATTGGAGAATGCTTTGGTAAGGGAACAGCAACATTCATGATCATGGGAGATAAATGCACGCGCCGCTGCCCGTTCTGTGATGTTGGGCATGGACGACCGAATCCTCTGGATGCAGACGAACCCCTGAAATTAGCGAGCATTATTACTATGCTGAAGCTGCGCTATATTGTGATTACTAGTGTGGACCGCGATGACTTACGAGACGGCGGCGCTGAACATTTTTCGGAATGTATCAGGCAGATTCGAAAGCTGTCGCCGAAAACCCAGATCGAGATACTAACCCCAGATTTCCGGGGGCGGTTAGAGCGTGCGTTAACCATTCTTAAGACGGCGCCGCCAGATGTAATGAATCATAATCTTGAAACCGTACCACGACTATATAAAGAAGCACGTCCAGGTTCTGACTATGCCCATTCTTTGAAGCTATTACGAGACTTTAAGACAATATATCCGAACATTGTAACAAAGTCTGGATTAATGGTTGGGCTGGGAGAAACTGAAGAAGAGATCTTACAGGTTATGCGCGATTTACGGGCACATGATGTTGATATGCTGACAATCGGTCAGTATTTACAACCTTCGGAATATCATCTTCCGGTGCGTGCCTATGTCCATCCAGATATATTTAAGATGTACGAGCAAGAAGCGTATACGATGGGTTTCTCACATGCGGCTGTGGGTGCAATGGTCCGCTCCAGTTATCACGCGGACATACAGGCACAGAGCGCAAGTATCGTCAAAGTTGATGGACGAGCGCAAATAGAACGCAGAAACCTATAGAAGTAGTGCTAAGCTAACCATTCGTTGTCTTAAAAATAGGCGAAAACGCGTCTGATTATAGTTACTTATTCTCTTGTGAGTCTATCGTAAGCTACTTCAGCTAATTGATAGCCAGATTAATAGTAATTATTCCGGGAATTAGCTAAATCTTTTCCACCTCGCTGGGACCAGGATGTATATTTTCCGCCAGGTTTAGTTAGAGGTTAATATAAATAAACATTAATAAATTTTGAGAAAAATATTATATATTGCCGGTTTAAACGGTGATTACTACATTTTTACAGGGCTAGATACATACATGTAATCGTATTCTGCTGTGTTAGCAACAAATTCAAATTTTAAAATAGGCGCGACAAATGTCAACCTCTCACTAATCGGATGGCAGTGTAAATTCGCTACGTGCTTGCCAGATATAAAGAAATGGGCAACTTAATATAGGTAAGTGCTACGCAATCTAAGTATAAGTTAGCTGAATCTAATAGAGCCGAATTATAATTATGCTTTTACATATATAGCCTACCATTTTAAATGAGTTGTAATAACTATGCAATTTTTATTCTTTTTTAAAAGAATCCACAGCGTGGTATAAATAATTCTTGAAAAATGCTCTGCGTACCATTACTTAGAAGTATTCTAGCTACAGAGATTCCCTATAATGTCAGATATTATATATTTTAATAAAGTTTTTCTAAAATTAAACGTATACTACTTTTAAAAGTAGTATATAAGTCAACTCTTTCTTTCTCTAAAAGCATAGCCTTCAGGATGAAATGTTGACGTGCTGTTACGTATAATAAAATGCGTATTTTCGAGGGTGTGCTCTTTTATCCCAAGTCAAATTAGATGGTTAATACCATACATAGCCACGCATACGGCTGGTCTTGTATAAACGTACCACCCCATATCTCTTCATCAAAAACATCAAAATTTGGATAGGTGAGTGCTGCTGGAACCTACTTAAGACTTCTATGTACTTTGTAATATTAAGTATCCTAATAATCAGAGGCTATCCGGGTGCAGATAGCCTGTTCTATAGCTCTGCCACCCCCCGCCCTAGATATTCGGATCTAAGACGAGGTGGGTTTTTGATATTTAGCCTAAGTTAGCTTTTAAATCACTGAACACGCTATTAGATTGTTTTAATGCTATTCCTTCCTAAAATGTGTCGCACAATTACATATTACCCCTAATTCTCTTAGATGTAATGATGAAGAGGTTAATAGCCTTAGTTTTCAAAAGGAGATGCTATGCTGTAAAGTCAGTATAATCTGTAGTCAAAGAAAACCATTCGGGTAGGAATTACATGCGATAGCAGATTTAATCTTGATGATAAATCTATCTTACTAATCTATTTAGTGGCATCAGTATATTGAGCATACCCATTATTGGTATTGCGGTCTACATACATTATTTTCAATGTCATTGAGCTTAAGAATAAGGTAGATTATGATAATCTGCCTAATCTAGTCAATCTATATCGCATTAATACGCATCATCAAAGCATTATCGGATCGGTAGCGTGAATTTTACAGCTTAAGATCGTAACTAACGCTAATTTATACACAACGGTCCATAGGTCCATATATAACTAGTAAGAAGAAATGCGGTCTTTAACCTGCTATTAATCAGGTTTTTATCTAATGTATATCAAGCAGGATTTAAGCCGTGTGGAATACTAGTACTCTCTTAAATCTCTAGGGGGGCTAGCTATACGTGCGCCCTAACTTAGTTCGTTGCTAAGTGAACCTAGCGCGTAACTTGGCACGTTGGAGAGTTTGTTAGGTTAGGGCTATCTGCTACTAGAATCCAGTAAGCAAGAGTACTCTAGCCTACGACAGAGAATCTATATGAGTAGTTCTAAGGGGCATCTCTGTGTGATAGACGAACGATAGAGTAAAAATCACACCATATTAAAATAAGTAAGAAGTTTTTCAGGTTTATCGGCGCTTTACCGAGCAGCTATCCCATCTAGTTCATACGCGTGTCCAATATAGATTGGACTTGTTGCTCACATAACGAAACGGTGTTAAAGCGTGTAGTATTCATATACGAGTGATTTCTGATTAGTTTATATCTTGTACTGTATCTATACGCTTATGTTCCTGATTAAAATCAGTACATATCAGATGTGCACCTCATATTGTTAATTTCGGCTCATTAGCGGATGTATGTGCCAGATATTCTGTTACACCATCGAATCGTCTCTATACATACGTTGTTACTGCGTTCCTAGCGCTACACTAGACACACCAAGTAAATTGGAGAGCACTAACGCGGCAGGTAGCCGCGCGTAACCTATTAAGTACGAAAGTATTTCGCTGTACGACAATACATCTAGATAGCTGTTTGCCGCTGGAACAATCCATGGATATTTTATTTATTTCTGACCCACTACTGCAGTTTAAAATTTATAAAGACACGACATACGCTATGATGGCTGAAATTGCACGCCGCGGCTATATTCTTTATACATGCGAGCCTCGGCAAATCGTATATACAGGGTGCAGTATCGAGGCTCAGGTACAGCGCTTTTCAATTATTGGCGATTATACAAACCCAGGCCAGTGGTACGATATAAAACGCTCGGAAAATCGTAGCCTAAGCACGTTTAGTTTCATTCTGATGCGAAAAAACCCGCCATTTGATATGGAGTATGTAACATCGACATGGCTTTTAGAAATTGCTGAGAGGCAGGGCGCGCGGATCTTTAATAAGCCAGGCGCTATCCGAGATCATTCTGAAAAGATAGCAATCAGTGAGTTCACGCAGTTCGCTGCCCCCACGCTAGTTACATGTGATATGGCGCGTCTACGGGCATTTCACAGAGAGCACTGCGATGTAATCTTTAAGCCATTAGATGGTATGGGCGGTAGAGGTGTATTCCGAATATGTGAGGACAGTATGAACTTAGGTTCAACGATTGAGATGCTTAGTAGAAATGGTACACGTACTGTGATGGCACAGAAGTATATTCCTCAAATTAAGGACGGTGATAAACGGATTCTATTAATCGGGGGGGAGCCAGTGCCCTATTCACTTGCTCGGATTCCTCAAGGCACCGAAATCCGGGGAAATCTAGCTGTTGGTGGGGTTGGGCGAGGGCAGTTGCTAGGGTCGCATGACCTTAAGATTGCCAGGGCGATAGGTCCTGTGCTGGCTGATCGCGGTCTTCTTCTAGTTGGTCTAGACGTGATTGGAGAATGGCTCACTGAGATTAATATCACAAGTCCAACATGTTTTCGGGAGATTACCGAGCAAACAGGGCTTGATGTCGCAGCAATATTTGTCGACGCTCTGGAACATTCAGTTAACTAACATAGGGTCCTAGACGATCCAAGTCAACCTAGTTAACTATTTATTATAGTGTACGGGTATTAATAACAATGTTAGGCAAGAAACGGCTAACATTAAGTCTAACCAGAGTCATTACTGTGTGTTCGATTGTAGGGGGGATAATCTGCCGATTCTAGTGCGCATAGTGTACCACTGTATGTGTTTTTGTAAGATAAAGCATTAAAGGTGGGTCGAAAGGCATATCTTACTGCCGCAGGTGTTTCCTACAGTACATGAATGCTATGCACTGTAATAGTTTTGACTACCCTAAATCTGCGTTGACATCGTATAGCCTCTGCCCGTCAGCAGATGCTGCGATGAGTGGGCTATGCTGGGATTACGTTTTCCCGATGTAAGCTCTCTGTCTTTTCAATTTTAACTAGCACATGATTCAAAAAAAAGCAACGATCGTTAATAAATTGGGGCTCCATGCACGAGCATCCGCTAAGTTGACTCAACTAGCGGGTAGCTTTCATTGTCAGATCTGGATAGCGCGTAATGACAGACGGATCAACGCAAAGAGCATTATAGGGGTCATGATGCTCGCAGTAGGTATTGGTAGTTCAATTACTATTGAGACTTCAGGTTCCGATGAGCAAGAGGCGATGGATGCGATCCTAGCACTAATCTCGGGCAAGTTCGGCGAATATCAATAATGATAGAGCTAATCGGCGATAATAGTTAAGTCACCTAGAAATATGTGCAGATTTCTGTCTGTGAAATTGTCGGCTGCGAAAGAATATAGAGTGGAACTTATGATGAGCCTAACCAGGTGAAGCTATATTAAATAGCTAATAGGCGTAAGTGGTAGCGGTCAGCGCGGGTGAATTTCTAAACACGTGTTCGATATTTTTAATTGCTCCAACATAAATAACTAGAGGAGGTGCGCGTGTCATTCACGCTGCATGGAATCCCTATATCTGGAGGTGTCGCGATCGGTCGAGCGTACCTGATTACACGTGCCGCATTAGATGTTATCTATTATCTAGTTGAGCCTAACTGTATTGAGGCCGAAGTGACCCGATTTATCGCTGCACAACAGTCCGTTTACAACGAACTAGTTATGTTGCATTCTGAGCTACCAGCAGATACGCCAGGTGAGATAGACGCATTCCTTAATGTTCAGATACTAATCCTCGTCGATGAAATGCTAGTAGAGGCGGTAATTGAATTAATACGTGTACGGGGCTACAACGCTGAGTGGGCGCTTACTGAGCAACTGGAACGTTTATCTAAGCACTTTGATAATATTAATGATGAGTATCTTCGAACACGCAAGACAGATCTAGAGCAAATTATCGAGCGCATACTGCAGGCTTTAGTCGCGTCAACGACAGACGACATAATGACCAACAGCGTACAGCATAACGCTGACAAGATGATTGTGGTCGCGCATGATATTGCACCATCAGATATATTAAAATTCAAAGCGCAGAAGTTTCTTGGGTTTGTCACAGACCTGGGTGGATGTACATCGCATACTGCGATTGTCGCGCGCAGCTTAGGCATTCCAGCAACAGTAGGTGTGCAGCAGGCAAGCTCGTTGATTCAGCAGAACGATATGATTATCGTCGATGGCGATCGTGGGGTAGTAATTGTTGATCCGACACCACTTGTTCTGGAGGAATATACATGTCGACAAAGCGAACAGTGGTTTGCACAACATAAACTGCAGCGCTTAAAGTTTTTGCCGGCACGGACTATATGCGGTACGAAGATAAATTTACTAGCAAATATTGAGATGCCAGATGATGCATGCGCCGCGTTAGATGCTGGCGCAGTTGGAATCGGGCTGTTCCGTACCGAATTTTTGTTTATGAACCCGATCGGCGAGCTGCCTCAAGAAGAGCAGCAATTCAACTCGTATCGGCGTGTTGTTCAGACGATGAATGGTTGGCCGGTGACAATCCGAACAATCGATATTGGTGCCGATAAATTAATCGATTCGACAAATGGGTTAGAAATAGCCTCTCACTCAGCACTTGGATTGCGTGCGATCCGATGGAGTTTATCTAAGCCGCAAATATTTCTCGCCCAGCTACGGCCTATTCTGCGTGCCTCAGCTTTTGGACCCGTTAGGATTCTTATCCCGATGCTCGCTCATGCATTGGAGATTGATCAAACACTAAATCTAATTGCCCAAGCTAAGAGGCAACTCGACGACGCAGGACTGGCATTTGATCCGAACGTACGAATTGGCGCAATGATTGAGATCCCAGCTGCCGTTATTGCGCTGCCCTTATTTCTGAAGCGGCTCGATTTCTTATCAATCGGTACTAATGACTTAATTCAATATACCTTAGCAATTGATAGAACAGACAATACGGTTACACATCTGTATGACCCACTGCATCCTGGAGTACTACAACTGATTAGTATGATACTTCGCGAGACCAAACAAGCTGGCGTGCCGGTATCAGTATGTGGAGAAATGGCGGGAGATCCAGCGCTAACACGGCTATTCCTAGGGATGGGGCTCACCGAGTTTTCGATGCATCCGAGTCAGTTACTTTTAGTTAAGAAAGAAGTATTACGCGCGCGGTTAAAAAGTCTGAGAAAGCCGGTTGAGGACGTATTAGCCTCATACGAGCCACAAGAAATCCGGGCGGCGCTCGACCGCTTGCTAAAAGTGTGACACGAGGCGCATTGAGCCACAAACGAGACAATCAGCTTGGCGGCCGATGCGTATCGTCTGCCAATGCATTATCATTGCGTCAAGCATCATTAACCGTCCAACTAACGTACATCCAACTTCTGCGATTACGCGCAATGCCTCAGCTGCTTGCATTGCCCCGATAATGCCGACTAACGGGGAAAAAATACCCATTGTCGAACACGCGACTTCATTAAAAAATAGTCGGTCTGTTGGAAAAATACACGCATAGCACGGTGAGGCTGGGTCGCGTGCATCGAAAGTACTAATCTGCCCGTCAAAGCGTAGTGCCGCACCAGATACTAGCGGTACTCGATGCTGAACGCATGCTCGATTTATTATATGACGAGTTATATAATTATCAGTGCAGTCAAGCACGATGTGAGCGCGGGACACCCATTTTTGTAGCAAAGTATCATCCGCGTGCGAATTGATTGCGTTAACACACACCTCTGGATTAAGGTGTGCAAGCGTTGCGCGCCCGGATTCAACCTTAGTTTGCCCGATGCTGTCGCTTGGATGCAGGATCTGGCGTTGAAGATTAGTTAGTTCGACAGTATCAGCATCGACTAGGGTTAGCGTACCAATGCCTGCCGCAGCCAAGTACATCGCTGCCGGAGAACCTAGTCCACCAACCCCGACAATCAATACATGTGCATTTAGAAAGCGATGTTGTGCCTCAATGCCAATTTCATCAAGCAGAATATGGCGCGAATAGCGCAGCAGTTGATCGTCGTTCAATATAGAGTTTATCACAGTTTACACCGCGGCGTGTTAGCGGTATCCACTCATAATATGAGCCCGGTGTGGCACAGATATTCCAAATTCTACATATAGCGTCTTCACTTCGACAAGCTTGGACGTGGAATGGCGGTCGATTTATTTTCGGACACTTCTTGCTCGGTCTGTAAGTTGGGGACTTGAACTGGTTCATTTTTGAGCTGGTGTATTGCTTGATGAAGCATGAAATCATTGCTCGTGCCGAATTCGATCGGTAAGCGATTGCATCCTTTATCGCATTGTTCGTGCGACTTCCTCAAATTCTGCTCCTCGAGCTGACGTAATTGATCGAGCCGGTTCTGCTTGTATTTTTCTTGCCCAGCTATTTCATTCGCATCCTGCTTATTAGCCAGGTGATTCGCATAATCGACCTCACGCATGATTAGAGCATCGTCCGGATCGCCATCTTTGAACTGGTCGACTAGAATGTCAGGAGAGATACCCTTATTTTGGATCGACCGCCCGCTCGGCGTATAATAGTAAGCAGTCGTTAGACGGAGTGCAGTATCAGCAGTCATCGGACGTACAGTCTGTACCGAGCCTTTTCCAAACGTAGTTTTACCCATAATCAGCGCACGATGCTGGTCTTGTAGTGCACCAGCAACAATTTCAGAGGCTGATGCTGAATATGCGTTAACCAATACTACTAACGGCACTGTCTTATATATGTTAGGTAGATTCTTCAGTGGGTCAACGCTGATAGTTGATAATCGATAGTTCTCAAACGTAGCATGATAGATCTGCTTAGCATCGGCTATCTGTCCATTAGTTGACACAATTACCGAATTTGGAATCAAGAAAACGCTAGCTACGCCAATCGCGCTCTGTAATAGGCCACCACCGTTATTACGTAGGTCAAGAATTAGACCATTGAGCTGCGGTTGCTGGAATGCAATTTTTTTAAGCTGGGTCGCTAACTCTGATACCGTGCGCTCTTGGAAGCTTGTGATTCGTACCCATGCATAGCCAGGCTGCACAATCTTAGCCTTCACACTTTGAACTTTGATCATCGCCCGGGTGATGGTGACTGGGAATATGCGCGCGTCACTTTTACGATAAAGCGTTAACGTGACCTTGCTATCCAGCTCACCGCGCATATATTTGACTGCTCGATCAAGCGTCATACCACGTACCGGCCTATCATTAATCTGTGTAATCAAGTCGCCAGGACGAATGCCAGCGCGAAACGCTGGTGTATCCTCGATCGGCGAGATAACTCTTATTAAGCCATCTTCTTGGGAGACTTCAATGCCTAACCCTATGAATTTCCCCTTAGTCTGCTCCTGTAGTTCTTGATAGTCAGTTTTATCTAGGTACGATGAATGTGGGTCTAAGCTCGACACCATACCTTTAATCGCTGGAATCCACAGCTTTCTATCATCGACCGGTTCAACATATTCGCGCTTAATCTGCTCGAATACTGCAGCGAATAGCCTCAACTGATCTAGCGGCAATAGTGCGGTCGTGCTGATTTCTGCCGATGCAGAGATTTGGAGCATAATAAACATGCCGATTATAAGACCGGCAGCAATTAACCCTGCGTTTTTCAGAGTCTTACGCATAAAGTAAGCAACAATTAATGGTATGTGCTATAAAACCTAGCTAGTAAGCAAATTAGTGTAAGTATAACCGTCTCTTAGAGAAGCTGCCGGCAGCATAGTTAATAAAAACCTACTTTCCGATATATCAGCTAGATAGTAAGTAGTGATTAATAGGTTTAAGCGCTTCATCTAGCTTATAGATGAGTGGTATACCGTTTGGGATATTTAGCCCAATAATATTGATATCCGATATTTCACTCAGGTACTTAACCAGTGCTCGTATTGAGTTTCCATGCGCAGTGATTAAAACGTTGCGGCCAGCCCGGATCGTTGGCGCAATAGATTTGTTCCAGATCGGTAGTACACGCACAACTGTGTCTTTAAGACTTTCTGTGAGGGGCAACAATTCGCGTGACACATTAGCATAGCGTACGTCATCGTACGACGTACGCGGATCAGACGGATCAAGTGCTGGTGGAGGTGTATCGTAGCTACGCCGCCATATTAAAACCTGTTTATCACCGTATTGGGCTGCCGTTTCAGCTTTGTTTAATCCGGAAAGCGCCCCATAGTGCCGTTCGTTCAGGCGCCATGAATGTACAACGGGAATATACATCAGATCCATTTCGTCCTGCACATGCCAAAGCGTACGGATAGCGCGCTTGAGTACGGAGGTATATGCAATATCAAA
The DNA here is from genome assembly GCF_020342435.1 of Candidatus Vallotiella sp. (ex Adelges kitamiensis). GTDB lineage: Bacteria > Pseudomonadota > Gammaproteobacteria > Burkholderiales > Burkholderiaceae > Mycetohabitans. The sequence goes on along the minus strand of NZ_CP080504.1, from coordinate 956,860 downwards.
AGTATAGCCGGCCCGCTTAAGCAACACACCAGCTTGTCGCGCTTCGGCTATGCCTTTGTTAGTAAGGTCAACGTCGACCCAGCCAGTAAAGCGGTTTTCGTTGTTCCATGTCGATTGACCATGTCGGATAAAGATAAGCTTATACATAGCAATATAGACAGACTAGTAAGAAATTAGTTAACCGCCATCGTACGCAGACAATGTATTTTATAATAGATAAATTCTTTTCTTTTAATAAATTCTATCCGTGAAGTTTGTTACTGAACCAGCTAACCTTATATTGATCGCTACCGTTGTTATCTCCGGTATTCTATTACTATGGCCGTGTTGGTTATCACTCGGCTCGACCGGCGCATGTCCGCCGCAAGAGGCTGTACAGCTTATTAATCGTCGTAATGCGATTATCATTGACTTGCGAGACGATGATGAATTCGTGCGGGGCCATCTACCGCAGGCGCGGCATCTACTATTCCATGAATTGGAAAATAAAGTTGCTCAGATGGTCAAAAATAAGAAGACACCAGTACTTCTGGTCTGCCAAGATGGCAAGCATTCTGCCCAGGCGCGGAAGATTATGAGAGAAACTGGCTACGCAGAAGTGTTCACTTTGCAGGGCGGTATCAAAACCTGGCAGCACTCTAACATGCCAGTCATCAAGCAAGGAGCGGCGAAATGAGTAGAGTGGTAGTGTATAGCACACAAGTCTGCCCGTACTGCCAGATGGCAGTACGGTTATTACAGTCATACGGTGTTATACATGTCGAGAAAGTACTAATAGATCTCGATCCTAAGCGCCGGATAGAAATGATAGAACGTACTGGGCAACGTACAGTGCCGCAAATTTTTATAGGTTCGACCCATATCGGCGGCTATGCTGACTTAGCTGAGCTCGACCGTATCGGTAAGCTAACGCTTCTGCTTGAGGTAACCTGCACCTCTTTTAGACTAGACACTCCTTGCTAATAACTCTATAGCACCGTAGGGGGTAATATATACCCGCGCTCTCCTTTACGAGCTATACCCCCTACTCGCATAATGAGCAGTAGCAGCTCCGAATCGGGCATAATTGCCTTTTTCACTAAAGGAAAGCTTATGTCCGATCGACAGAACAAGCAATCGCACTTTAACATTCAGCGTATTTACTTGAAGGATTTATCACTCGAGCAGCCGAATTCGCCAACGATCTTCTTGGAACAGGAAATACCCGATGTTGAAGTTGAGGTAGACGTAGGCGTAGAGCGGCTTGCTGAGAGCATATTTGAGGTAGTTCTAACAAGCACTGTTACTGCAAAGCTATCCACTAGGATAGTCTTCCTGGTCGAAGCTAAGCAAGCCGGTATATTCGACATAAGCAATATGCTAAATGAGCAAATTGATACGTTGATGGGCATCGTTTGTCCGACGATTATTTTTCCATATTTACGCGCAAACATCGCTGATGTGATTACTCGTGCCGGCTTTCCCCCGATCCATTTATCTGAAATAAACTTTCAGGCGCTATATGAGCAGGACCTAGCTCAGGCTAATGACTAATAAGCGATAGCGAGTTTAATAGGGGTTCTTAAATTATACGTAAACACAGTGTAGACAATTTACAGTCTACTGCTTACTAGGTTGTAGTTAACAAAATCTTGTTCTATTATCTACGGGTCAGTTTTCTCTGCAAGAAATCATTTTACGTATGATTGTATTCGTATTTATAATTTATGACTTCAAAATATTTTAAAGTCGTACGTTCTATCTTAGCGATAATTGATTTACATTTAGCCTCAAACTGTCAGGTCTATGCAGCATAAGACTTTACTGCGGATTAGCAAGCCTAATACTAACCTAGGCAGTTTCATAAACACGCCTCATAAGCGCCACTCTAGTATTCAAAGCGTAGCAGCATGCATAGCTCTGATATGTTTAGCATACCATATCTCATGATATAATTAGTACGCTCACGGTCTAAGTATCATAATATGATCCCGTTAATCTGGAATTCGTACTCTAGAATCTGCTGTGAATTTTAAATTAGTTATGGTAGTTATAAGCATATTCTAGACTGGCACTTCCATTCTTAATATTAATATTTAACTCTAAAATAGAAAAGCTTATTTGATCAAATGTCTATGCTGTGTTTACGTTTAATTTAAGAACCTCCATTAAACTCGCTATCGCCTATTAGTCATTAGCCTGAATTTAGTCATAGCTTGCATCAGTAAACAGAGCCAGGCTGTACAGCATAGCTGCCCGAAGCGTTGCTAGATTGTTAATCAGATATATTATTGCAGATAAGAGTAGTCTATGAACAGCTCACCTCATTAAAGATGAAAGGACACTACTCATCTCAATAGTATGAGTAGACTGTGACTTTTCCTGCAAACCTTTTTATGTTAATCGATCACGACTATACAGAAGACCAAGATACAGATTTGTGTGCGGAGCGCATCCTAAGGTTGCGACAGCTCAGGATGATTTTTGATCGTCATGCAGCGCAATTCCCAGATGTAGCGTTTCTGTCACGCGAAATCGCACATCGCATGCATGAACGATTGCAATATATTAACCCTCAACTGAATCGGATACTCGACGCGGGGTGTGGCATGGGCGAAGATATAGCTGTACTACGCACGCGCTGCGTTCAGGCAACTATCTATGGAGTAGATCTATCGCGCTCAATGCTTCTTGGTGCAGGGCATGTATCGGATTGCAGTAATATCCCGAGATGGCGTCGTTTGTTGCTAGCCCCACTACGTTATTTTACGCTGGGACGCGTTCAACTACGAGACCTCGTACAGGCTGACTTTGGCGAACTCCCGTTTGCACCGGAATACTTTGATTTACTATGGTCAAATCTAGCGCTGCAGTGGAATGAGCGCCTTGATCTAGTGTTCCAAGAATGGAATCGGGTACTAAAAGCTGACGGGATGATGATGTTTTCTACGCTTGGCCCTGATACGCTGCGCGAGTTACGTAAAGCAAGAGAAGTTGCAGATGGTAGAGAATCGCCAAATATGCTTAACTTTGTCGATATGCATGACTACGGTGATATGCTAGTTGCTAACGGATTCGAAATTCCAGTGATAGATGCAGACACACTGATAATTATGTATTCGTCTCCAAAATCTTTGCTAGCGGATGTGCGCCGATGGGGAACAATGCCGAGGCAGAATCGATATAGCGACACATCATGCCATTCTATTTCACGAGGTACATATTATCGTCTAATCGATGCGCTAGAAGCGCAGCGTCGGCCTGACGGCACAATACCACTCACTTTTGAGGTGCTCTACGGTTATGCACGAAAAGCGGCAGCTAACATGACGCATGAAGGCTATAGCATCATTCGAATTAACGAGATTGGCCATAAGTTGCGTAATCCACACGTAAGCTCTTCCTGATGTATGAGATGCTTGAACAAGCGGCGAGAGCTAATACTGTATTCCCTCTGAAAGTACTACATAAACAACTTACGCATTCTCAAATAGAATGACGTAGATGCTTGTGAGATAAAATGCGAAACAGCTTAAGATTAATAATAGGGGGGGGTGAAGGCTATGAATATATTGAATGCACAGATATGATAAGCTGATGTAACTGTCCTCAAGCATACTAATATAACTCATTCCAAAGTTTATAACCCAAAAAGATCAGTAGCTTAGTGCTAAGAGCAGTGATAAATAAATCATATGCTTAGCCCGAGTGTCAAAGAATAAAATATAGAGCCTCATATAGAAGTGCTTTTGCAGCATTGTACTCTTCGGTAGGTAGTATAATTCTAAGAATCCTGGCATCGCATTAGAAGGTTCTTGGCCGAGTTATTAGATAGCTAGAGCGTGACTATTTAAACATGGATACGAACCTAGCAAGGAGAAGTTAGCACGCAAGGATTAATAACATGCCAGAGCCGATCTAGTAAATACTAGCTGTTTCCCCATTTACTAAATTAGCTAGATCGCACTAAGGACCTCTGCAACCTAGATACAAATCATCTACTAGACAATCTTTGTCGTTGTATGATGCCTCTATACTCCTATTTCATACATTTTATCTCTTAAATTTGGAGGCGAATACATAATTTCGAGAAGCCCCAAAACCTGCGTTTTATTAAAAAACCACATCACTCTACTTGGACTATTTCAATCTATTCTAACATCCATCACACTAATTAGTGTAACCTGCAAACAACGATCTCAGAAATTAAAATTACTAGCTGCCTTATAAATAAGATTGCGACTATATAAGAGGAATAATGAAAAGATCAGATGTTCTCATTTCAAATGAAATTACACTTTTTTATTAAGGTCGGGAAACTTTTTCCTAATATCTATAATCTATATTTCAGAAAAATAATTTTTCTTATATTGAATATTCAATAAATAGAATTATCATTTTTTATAAAAAAGTGATGATTTTTTGAGTGAGTATATCTCTACTCTGTAATCTGCAGACTCTATTTTATAAGTTTTACATCTATAAAAGATATGTATATATGCCAATTATTAAAATTCAGAATAAAAATGACTATATAAAATAAATCTCTTATAAAAAGGAATAAGCGAGTTTGTAAATAAATTACATAATAACCTCTTCGGAAGATAGAGCGAGCTCTCAGAAGACTTAAATACAATTGACTCTGATAGAATCTTACGAAGTATCTAAACAGATTACAGTTACTAGATTATATTCAAACGATAGATGAGCATCCCTAATCTTGTCCAAATAGGTTTTAGATTACTAACGTTTGTAATTACCATGCATTATATACCGGATTACTTAGTAACTGATCGGTTATATCTGGATCGCATAGCGTGTGCAATACTCATCTAATAACAGTCGATCACAAGCTGGTTCTTGACACTACAGCGCCGTACACCTCAGTAGTGAATATCTATTAGATTAATTTTCTTTATAAGATATTGGGTAACTTGCGAAGTTCTTTAGAATCATAACAGCGTAGAAGGGCTTAATATCTCGCATTGCTTCTGAGAAGCTTGACGTCATATCCTAAGCGCCGAATGAAAACGCTAGCAACCTAGCGTTAAATATACATGTGCTGTATACTTTTAGGAGTGATAATATCTAAAGTCTAGTAGCTATTTAAATCCGCACAACTTACCCAAGCGGATATAACTAGTTAGTATGAGGCGACATCTCTTCTGCTTTTTTGGACTCTCTTAGTTTTTCTGCGTCGTAATACGATTCAAACCACATCCCGTTAATGATGCCAAACGCAAGTGCAACATTAATGCCTAATATCCAGATAAAGTACCACATATTTTTTATTAGATGAGTCGGTTTAAATGGACGTTAATACATTAAGTGTGTATTCGTTTTTACTCCTTGTTCGGTTATTTTTCCTCGCATTACGCGATAGACCCAGCTAGTGTACAGGATGATTAGTGGCACGAATATAATTACCACACATAGCATAATACCTAGCGTTCGGTAGCTTGATGTTGAATCCCACAGTGTTAGGCTACTATTTGGATTAATTGAGGATGGCATAATAAACGGAAACATCGAGATACCTGCAGTAAGAATTATACCTATAACTAGTAGCCCCGTCATAATAAAATTTAATATCGTGAAGCACGACAAGGCAAGCAACAATGCAAGAATTCCGGCTACGATGCCAATCGTGGGAGCGAGCATCGTCCACGGATATACAATATAGTTAGACATCCATAAGCCAGGGGCAGTAACTACGCGCTTAAGCAGTGGGTTAGCTAATGCGTCTAGCGGTGCTGCCTGGGTAATCTTAAAGCCAGTGATCTGAGTAGCTACGAGGATACCAGCTATTATAAATAATATGACCGTAGTTAGTGCTGCTATAAATAACACATGCGCCGCACGGTCAGCTATTACCCCATCAGTTTTTATACGTAGAAATGCAGCGCCGTGGGCGACTAGCATACCGAGGCTAGTTGCCCCACATAGCAATGCAAACGGATTTAGGAGACCAAAAAAATTGCCCTGATAACTTGCACGCATCTCTTCGTCTAAATAAAATGGTACGCCTTGCAGCAGGTTGCCAAACGCGATACCAAACACTAGTGCCGGAATTGCGCTACCAGAGAATAAAGCCCAGTCCCAACTCGCACGCCACCGTGGATCATCGCGCTTAGCGCGATATTCAAAACCGACGGGTCGCATAAACAAGGCAAATAATACTAGAAGCATTGCGAAATAGAAGCCCGAAAAAGAGGCGGCATATACTAGTGGCCACGCAGCGAACATTGCGGCGCCAGCTGTAATCAGCCACACCTGGTTGCCTTCCCAGGTAGGACCAATTGCATTAATAATTACACGACGTTCGGTATCTGTCTTGCCAATAAAAGGTAGTAGTGTGCCGACACCCATATCAAATCCATCGGTGAGCGCAAAGCCAAGAAGCAAAAAGCCGATTAACGCCCACCAAATAATCTTCAAAGTTGGATAATCAATCATAGTTATTTTTTAGTAACAAAATTTGATCCATGACTATATAATTTTTGTTGTACCTATGTAAGATAACTGTTTAGTGTGGTTGTTCGTAGAAGTACCGTCCAGTATGTAATGCTGATGGTCCGAGCTTTGCATACTTAAACATTAGCATTATCTCAATAATAAATAATGCTGTGTAAAATAGGATGAACCCGCTAATACTAAGATATAGATCCAAAGGCGCTAGGCTAGAGGCTGATGAAAAAGTGGGTAGTACACCAGTAATCGTCCACGGCTGGCGTCCCATTTCAGCTACAATCCACCCAAACTCAGAGGCAAACCATGGCAACGGAATTGCCCAAACACACCAGCGTAGAAACCAGCGTCGGTTCTTCTGCTCTAGGCTACGCGTAGCACAAAACCAAAAAGCAAGTATAAATGTTATAAGGAATAAGATTCCTAGACCGACCATCAGACGGAATGACCAGAATACTGGTGCTACAAGAGGGATTGAATGCTTAGCCGTCTCGGCAATTTGTGCATTAGTCGCATTTAGTACATCCGGCGCATATTGCCTGACAAGCAGCCCGTAGCCGAGATTTTTCTTATGGGCATTAAACACTGCAAGTGTTGTATCAGACGTGTCGCCTTGTTTCATCTTTTTCAATGCCTGGTACGCGATGATGCCATCGCGTATACGTTCTTCATTCTGAGATATCACATCGCGAAGCCCAATAACAGGTTTATCGAGCGAGCGAGTAGCAATTAATCCTAGAACGTAAGGTATGCGCAGCGCGTAATCCGTGCATTGCTTTTCCTGGTTTGGAAGTCCAAATATAGTAAGCGTAGCTGGGGGCGTCTCAGTAGTCCATTCAGATTCAATTGCAGCAAGCTTCGCTTGCTGCACTTCGCCAATCGTGTAGCCCGACTCATCACCAAGCATAATCACGCTCAGAGTTGAAGCTAGGCCAAATCCAGCTGCGACGGCAAACGAGCGCAATGCAAAATTGACATCACGCTTTTTCAACAGGTACCACGAGGATACGCCGAGCACGAATATAGCTGCCGTTACATAGCCTGCAGACACGGTATGAACGAATTTAACCTGAGCAACTGGATTGAATACTACCTTAGATAGGCTAGTTAGTTCCATACGCATGGTCTCATAATTAAAGGCAGCACCAACTGGATTATTCATCCAACCATTAGCGATTAGAATCCACAATGCAGATAAGTTCGAGCCCAGTGCGACGAGGAAAGTGATAATCAGATGTCCGACGCGCGACAACCGGTTCCAGCTAAAGAACATTAGCCCAACGAAAGTCGATTCGAGGAAAAAAGCCATCAGACCCTCTACCGCGAGAGGTACTCCGAAAATATCTCCAACATAGTGCGAGTAATAAGACCAATTCGTACCGAACTGAAACTCTAATGTGATACCAGTCACTACACCCATCGCAAAGTTAATGCCGAACAGTTTAGACCAGAACTGAGACATGTCTTTGTAGACTTGTTTTTGGGTCATTACATACAGAGTTTCCATGATAACTAACAGCCAGGATAAACCCAGCGTTAGCGGAACGAAAAGGAAATGGTACAGCGCAGTAATAGCGAACTGCAGCCGCGAAAGATCAACGACTTCACTACTTATCATGATAATTACCTGAAGCTATCGGATGTAAGGCTGAGACAGACAACAGCGCTTGCGCGACCTGGGCTGGCGGCAGTTCCATATGAAGCGCCTGGGGATGACCAAACAACGTATACTTGAAGGCGAGCAAAATGATGAATTTAGCTATTACTACCGCCGTTAACTCGCAAACTAATCTGTAACGTTGCTGTATCCGTGTTAGCACACTAGGCCACCGCGAAAGGGCGGTATGATTGATATTAATATTATGACGGATATCATGACTGAGAATAGTATCTCGCGGACCGCTCGGCAAGCGCAACTTTAAAGAAACTTATTTTATAGCTAGGGTAGCAAAAGGTGGTGACTCTAACGCGTTAAACTACAGCATTTTTACAAAATTACGCTAGGCACCCATGCACTGTTGTTCTCTTAACTTATTGCAGCGCAAACAAAATCTTAGCTGAAGCTGATTCTAAAGAGAGAGCATGGAAAATGCTTATGCATAGTGCTGCAGCGCACTGCGCATCTTTTTCATCGCACTTGCTTCAATTTGACGGATACGCTCAGCAGAGACACCGAACTCATGAGCTAGCTCGTGTAGCGTCGCTCCGCCTGAACCGTCGTCCTTCACATGTAGCCAGCGTGCCTCTATAATACGACGGCTACGTGTATCAAGGGATTTCAGGGCATCAGACAGACCTTCAGTTTGTAGTAAGTCGCCATGTCGTGAGGCAAGCACCGTAGTTGGCTCAGTACGTGAGTCAGCTAAATAAGCAATCGGTGCGAATGATTCTTCACTGTTCTCGAACTGAATTTCAAGAGCGATATCGCCACCAGCCAGACGCGCCTCCATTTCGGTTACTTCTTCACGTTTGACGTTCAGCTCTTTCGCAAGTCCTGTGATCTCGTCCGGTGTGAATGGTTGAGTGCCTTGCTTATGGCTGCGCAGGTTAAAGAATAGCTTGCGTTGTGCTTTCGTCGTTGCAACTTTTACTATGCGCCAGTTACGCAGAATATATTCGTGGATCTCAGCTTTAATCCAATGAATCGCATAAGATACCAGCCGTACGTTTTGGCGCGGATCGAAACGTTTAACAGCTTTCATCAGACCAATATTGCCTTCTTGAATTAGGTCCGCATGAGGCAACCCGTAACCCATATAATTACGCGCAACTGACACAACTAGACGTAGATGTGATAACACAAGCTTACTTGCACTATCTAGATTGTTTTTCTCACGATATTCATTTGCAAGGCGTGTTTCATCAGCTTGAGATAGCAGCGAGATACGGTTGACAGCCTGAATATAAGAGTCCAAATTACCTAATGCACCCGGAAATATTGACTGCGTAGCAAGCGCTCGGCCCACTGGTACTAGGCTTTCGGAGGTTGTCGGTAGGGTCATCTCGTTGCTCACTCGTGTATTCCTTGTATGGTCAGCTTTCATGCTGCTAAGAAACGGGGCTTCCAGACATTTTAACACTCAATGCCACGGGGTTGCTAAACCGTTAGATAAATAAGGGTGTAGCAGGTTTTGCTTGCCAAGCATATAGAATTCTGGTGGTTATTATTTAAGGTACGGTCATAAGTACAAGCTCCTCTTTGCGTAGTCTGATAAAGAATATATAGCCTATAGATGCTTTTGTTATAATATGTTCATCATGCAAAAGCTGATACTAAGAAACTTAGGGCGTTGTGTAACTAATCTATAGTGATTAAAATACCTATTAATTCCATTCTTATCGTCTAGCCTGAGCTGCTTATGTCTATGTACGCCTCTCGTACTATATATATCTCCCCCAGCACCTAAAGAATATGATGAAAGTTAATGTATCCAAAAGATACGCGGTACCTCTGCTAAGCGCGAGCACGTTTAGCATAATAAGTATGTAATTACGAGAGTGCCCCTGTGTGGATAAATTAGCGATTAGCTATAGTCCAATTCCACACTATACATTTATGCAGCTAGAATAATATTCAGTATTTCTATGATTTAGCCTCGATTTAGAGTATTCCTCATAAGAGGATGTACACTGTATTATTTCTCTGTATTGCAATAAAGTTTTCTAGCGCTGTTGTTAAGATAGTTATAGAAATTTGCGAATGGATTAAAAATAAGTCTACACTAATATTTAATTTAGATAATTAATAGAAAGTTATATTTTTAGCGCTACACGCTTACCCGAGCAGTGCCTCAGCAAATTCGGTGGCGACGAAGGGTTGCAGATCTTCTGGATTTTCGCCAACGCCGATGAAATATACCGGCATAGGGCATTGGCGAGCAATTGCAGCTAATATTCCACCCTTAGCAGTGCCGTCTAACTTCGTGATAATAAGCCCGGTCAAACCCAGTGACTCATTGAACGCTTTTACTTGGGCTAGCGTATTTTGACCAGTATTTGCATCGAGCACTAGCAGTATTTCATGAGGAGCATTCTCCATCGCATTTCCAATAACTCGCTTAATTTTACGAAGTTCCCCCATCAGATGAGGCTGGGTGGGTAAGCGTCCAGCGGTATCCGCTAGCAGTACGTCTATACCGCGAGCACGCGCAGCATGGACTGCGTCGAAGATGACTGCAGCAGGGTCAGCGCTTTCCTGATGGATCACGGCGACATGATTGTGCTGACCCCAGATTACTAACTGTTCGCGTGCAGCAGCACGGAATGTATCGCCAGCAGCTAGCATTACTGACTGGTTAAACAACTGTAGGTGCTTAGTGAGCTTTCCAATACTCGTAGTCTTACCAGCCCCATTGACGCCAGCAATCATTATTACTAGTGGTTGTGCACGGCCAAGAACTATAGATAGTTCAAGTGGCATAAGCAATTCTATTAACAGTTGGCGCAATGCTTCTTTGACTTGTTGTGCGTCAGTTAGTTTCTCAATTCGAACCTTCTGGCGTAGCGCATTAAGTAAGTAGGTAGTAGCATCCAAACCGGTATCAGCTATCAATAACGCGGTTTCGAGCTCCTCGAATAACGATTCATTAAACTTTATACCAACAAAAATTCCGCTTAAGCTTGAGCTGGTTTTATTCAGCCCCGATTTCAATCGTTTAAACCACGATCGCTTCATAGATGATGCTGTAGCGGGGGGTGGAACGATCTTAATGATATCTTCATTTATACTGCTAACAGGTTGCTGCTCAGGAGTGTTGGATATTTTAAGGTGTGCGCCTTGCGGTACCACACTAGATGTTGATTGGATCGAGCCTTCTATAAGAGGCACTGAGAGTACAGACTTTATGTTTATAGTATTAGGTAAAGCGATAGGTGCTACGGTATCGGTAAAGGCTAAAGAGTCTAATGACGATGTAGAGGCTGCTGGTAGCGATGTAGGGTTAAGCGCTTGTGCGGCTATAGATTTAGATAACGTCTCTGATTCTAATAAGACATTTGGAGGCGTTGATCTGAGGGAGGAGGGCTTAGGTTCCAACGTTCCAGATGTGCAAAAGATCGAAGTAGAGTGCGATGTAGATACAGCTTTCTGTTCGGTAGATGTGTTATTTTTTCTAAAACGTTTTAGAAAACTAAACATATTTAATATAGGACGTATACGTATAGGTGAGAGATATCAAGTCCAGAAGCAGAGCACTAGAGGGCTAGAGTACGCATTTTAGTAGAGCACCAGAATTTTGGGCTTGATGCTAGGATGGTAAAGTTATCTCCTCTTAACGCTACGGCGTGAAAATAGTGACTTAATTTATGCTAGGATGGTAGTACATGCTTAAGAGCTACAACAGCAGAATGTAATAAATCCAGAGCCCTATGTTCCGTATGCACGGTTGTGTACCTTTTACTGCTTCTCCCACACCGCATAAGCACGTTTTGGATTCTCCGGGATCACGTCGTATTGCTATAACGCGTCATGTGCCCCAGAAGGTCCGTATTATTGGCGGTATCTGGAAGCGCACGCCTCTTCCAGTCCTTGATCTAGCGGTACTGAGGCCAACGCCGAATCACGTGCGTGAAACCCTATTTAACTGGCTAGGTCAGCAGCTGAGGGGTTTTGTATGCTTAGATCTATTTGCTGGCACTGGGGCTCTGGGCTTCGAAGCCGCCTCTCGGGGCGCACAGCGTGTGGTGATGGTTGAACACCATACGCAAATAATTACACAAATAAGCTCAATCCGAAAAAAATTGAATGCGCAGACAATTGAAATTGTACATGCTGACGCATTGCAGTTCTTAGCCAGATTGCCCTCAGCCGAGTTTGACATTGTATTCCTAGATCCACCATTCGATAGCAATTTGCTTAGGCACGCGCTACCATTTATATTCCCGCTTATAACACCTCGCGGTTCGATCTACGTCGAATCTAATGCCCCATTAGAGGAGGTATGGAACACTCAAACACAGCCAAAGCTTAGCTGGTCGCCCCCACAGGGGTGGCACATCGTACACTATGCACATACTGGCGCGGTGCATTATCATTTGCTTCGGCGCAAAAATAGTGAATAATGCCCATCTCCCCGAAAATAGGTTAGCTATATTTATATAGATGTTAGCTAGTTACCATTATTCTAGTTTTGCTTATACCTGTGTGTTGCCGTTAAACGCTAGCGTAACCACGTACATTATAACACTAGTTTATTAGGGGAGAGGAAGATATTGATGATAGTCGCCGTCTATCCCGGTACTTTTGATCCGCTTACCCGTGGTCACGAAGATCTTGTGCGCCGCGCTTCTAGCATTTTCGACATGTTAGTGGTTGGGGTGTCCGATAATCGAAACAAGAGGCCATTTTTCTTGTTGCGGGAGCGTTTAGAGATCGCGCAGGAAGTATTGGGTCATCATACAAACGTAAAAGTAATGAGTTTCTCTGGATTGCTTAAAGACTTTGTTCGTTCTAACAATGCCCGAGTAATTGTGCGTGGCTTGCGTGCTGTTTCAGACTTTGAGTATGAGTTCCAGATGGCGGGAATGAATCGCTATCTGCTGCCTGACGTTGAAATGATGTTTATGACGCCATCAGATCAATACCAATTTATTTCGGGTACACTTGTGCGCGAAATCGCACAATTAGGCGGAGACGTTAGTAAGTTTGTATTTCCTTCAGTTGAAAAGTGGCTTAAAAAGAAATGTACTCAAGCTTCTCATACCACAGCCCCTCATCCTAAGATCACTATTACCTCTTAACGCTATGCCCGCGCAGATTATTTAAACAGACAGATTTATCATACCTGCTTTGTAAGCCACTCAGAAAAATAATAACATTTGTATTTTTCTAGAAAGTTTGTGACTGTATGGCTTTGATGATTACCGACGAATGCATCAATTGCGATGTTTGTGAGCTAGAATGCCCCAATAGTGCTATTTCGATGGGTCCAGAGATCTATTTTATTAATCCAAATAAATGTACTGAGTGTGTTGGTCACTTCGATGAACCACAGTGTGTTCAGGTGTGTCCCGTCGAATGTATTCCAAAGAATCCACAGTGGATTGAAACTAACGATCAGCTACTAGAAAAGTACTACACGTTACTTACAGATAATGAGTAAGCTGCCAAAAAGCATTGAAATGCCCCCACAAACTATAGTCGCATAAGCACATACTATGTATGTGGCCTCTCTATTTTGTACTATGCGCGATGCATGGCGTGCGTCACGAGCGTTCTAACTTTCCGTTAACGATTAATGGCATTAGTTTAAGACTATCGTCAATAGCTGCGTCGATAAGTTTTTTTTCTTCTAAGCGAGGTGCTTTTAGCACGAAATCGACTACATCAAGTTTAGAGCTTGCGTGTGTGTTTTCTGAATCTGGAATTAGAGCTCGTGGATGGCCAATACCGATACGTAGCCGCCAATATTGCCAAGTTGATAGATGCGCAGCAATATTCTTCAAGCCATTATGGCCGCCACTGCTACCGCCTAACTTTAATTTAGCAGTGCCTGGCGGAAAATCTAACTCATCATGAACAATGAGAATAGATTGGGGCAAAATCTTGAAGAATTTTGCTAACGCCATCACAGATAGCCCAGACCGGTTCATAAATGTTTTAGGTTTTAACAAATAAACATCGTTTCTGTGCAGACGTATTTTTACATAATTGCCATGAAAACGATGATCATTATGTAGCTCTGCGCTAAGTTCTTGTGCAAGCCGATCAACAAACCAGAAGCCTATATTATGCCGCGTAGTTACATATTCGGCGCCTGGATTTCCAATTCCGACAATCAATTTTATCATGAAGGTTTTAGGTTTTGATATTCATGAATTTTGTCAAGATATTTTGACTACATGCAGCTATCAGACGGAACACCTAGCATCACTAATTAAATAAATCGCATTGCGCTAACGGATTAAAAGATCAATTTTTATATGATAAGCCTTACTACTAAGTCTTTATATAATACGAAGTATGCATAGACTATGCGACTGGTATGTTGCTTTTCAATGACTCACCTACGTTATCTGATACTGTATCGGCAGGCAGAGTCGCGGATACAATCACCGGATTTTCCTGCTCAGAATGCGGTGTTAGTTCGACACCAGATGGTAGCTTAATATTTTTTGCATGTAACGATTGGTTTAACTCAAAGTTGGTTAAGTCTACCTCGATAAACTCGGGCAGGTTGCTTGGAAAGCATGTTGCTTCAATTTCATTTAACACATGCATAATCACGCCACCACCAAGTCTTACTGCTGGTGATATTTCTTGGTTTATATAATGTAGCGGAACTTTTACTGTAATTTTTTTCTTTTCGTCAACACGTTGGAAGTCTACATGGAGAACTAGCCGACGGAATGGATGATACTGAACATCTCGCAATAGAACTTTTTCAGTTACACCAGAAATTTCTAGATCAAGGATCGATGAATGAAACGCTTCTTTATGCATTGCATAATACAGCGTATTATGATCTAACTCAATTAACTTCGGTTCAGTGCCCGCACCATATACAACACCCGGCATTTTTCCCGAATTTCGAAGACGGCGGCTTGCGCTCGTTCCCTGCTGACTACGCTCGAAAGCGACTACTTTCATGTTATCTCTCCAATAACTACCTAAGACTATTTAGTAGGTCCAGGCAAATTGCATGAGTTATTAAAATAGGCTATTTAATCTAGAGCGAACTTAATTCACCCTAAAATACATAGATAGAACAACATACTCTGGATTGAATATATTGGCTTTAATAGCAAACTCGCTGGCCTACTTGATAAAGTTTAGTGCTCAGCAAAGAGTGACATTACTGACTCACCCCGGCGAATTCGTGAGAAAGTTTCGGCAAGTAGGCCAGCGCATGATAAGGTACGAACCCGTAAGCACGCCAGCGCATGCCTGCTGAGTGGGATTGTATCTGTAACGACTAGCTCATCGAGTGCTGAGTCAGCAATGCTCTCGATCGCGCTACCAGACAGCACTGGATGCGTCGCATATGCAAAGACCTTCTTCGTGCCACGTTCTTTCAGTACTTGAGCGGCTTTGCATAGTGTACCGGCGGTGTCGACCATATCGTCCATAATCACACACGTGCGGCCCTCAACCTCACCGATGATGTTCATCACTTTAGCAACATTTGCTTTGGGGCGGCGTTTATCGATAATTGCTAGATCTGTATCGAGCTGCTTTGCTAGAGCACGCGCGCGTACTACGCCGCCGACATCTGGTGACACGACCAGAAGATCATCGTATGCCTGCTTGCGTAGATCGCCGAGCAGCATCGGTGTCGCATAAATATTATCGACTGGAATATCGAAAAAACCTTGAATCTGATCAGCATGTAGATCCATAGTGATGATTCGTTCAACACCAGCGATTTCCAGCATATTAGCAATAACTTTTGCAGAAATTGCAACGCGAGCTGAGCGTGGTCGGCGATCTTGTCGGGCATAACCAAAATATGGAATAGCTGCCGTGATCCGTCCAGCCGATGCACGCTTGAGTGCATCGACCATAATCATTAACTCCATCAGATTATCGTTCGTCGGCGCACAGGTCGATTGCAAAACAAATACATCTTTGCCACGAACGTTTTCTTGTATCTCGACTTGAATTTCTCCATCTGAGAAGCGACTAATCATCGCTTTACCAAGAGGAATACCCAAGATTTTGACAACCTCCTGCGCAAGCGATGGATTTGCGTTTCCAGTAAATACCATTAGGCCGTCACTATTCATCGTACATCCGCTACTCGGTAGGCGTGGCTATTGGCAGGGGAGGAAGGATTCGAACCTTCGAATGCCGGAATCAAAATCCGGTGCCTTAACCAACTTGGCGACTCCCCTCTACATACACATTATTTTCGCTACGAAAACTCTTGAGCTTAATACGGTGAAATCTTTATCAGGTTCCAGCGTGTTTACGGCATTTTATTAATCGACTATGAAGTATAATCATACAACGGATGGCAGTCCAGACTTGATACTATTATACTCTCCCAGCTAGTAGGAAGCTTTGCTTGTATTATCTTAGCCCCGCTAGAAAATGCTGTAAACACGCTGGAACCTGATCCAGTCATACGTGCTGGCCTGATTGTTGAAAACCAATCTAATACTTGCGCTACTTCTACGTATTTTTTAGAGACAACAGACTGCATATCGTTTTGGCCAAAATTATCTGGCCAACTTCCTTTGTGTGCTTGACTTGCATGAGCAGTGTTTTGTTGCGCAAGAAAGTCTATAATTTTTATGCGTTTGGTGTTTCTTGTCAACGCTTCGGAGCGGAAAATTTCAGCGGTTAGCACATGCACCGACGGTTTAACTACTAAGAACGTGCGTTTCGGCAGCTGCACTGATTGTAGTTTTTCACCTATTCCTTGTGCAAATGCATTTCGCCCAAATATAAAGAATGGAACATCTGCACCGAGTTTTAGTGCTAGAGCTTGTAGTGTCGTGCGCGGTAAGTACAGTCGCCACAGCTGGTTTAACGCAAGCAGCGTAGTTGCCGCATCCGAACTACCTCCGCCAATTCCCGCTCCTATCGGCAAGTACTTATCAATGTCGATCTCTACACCATAATGGCAACCGCTATGCTGTTGCAATAGCTTTGCTGCTCGAATACTAAGGTCAGTCTGCTCAGGGATTCCGTTCAGTGGTCGAAGATGGTGAACTTTCCCATCATTGCGGCGCCGGAAATGCAGCACGTCGCTCCAGTCCAGCAACTGGAATACGGTCTGCAATTCATGGTACCCATCGCCTCGCTGGCCAGTTATATGTAAGAAAAGATTAAGTTTCGCTGGAGCTGCACAGTTTCGCAGTGTCTCTTCAGTTTCAGTCATAGGAGTCTACGCTACATCGATCTACATTCAATTTATTAGTCGAGTACTAGCTTAATTGATAATCGTAATGCTTTCTGCGTCAGATGTATAATTTTGATACGGTTTTCCGGCGCGTCGGTGTAGGCTAAATATTTAATATTCCAACCGTCCTGATCAATACGCCTTAGGTGGTTGGCGCTGTCAGTTGACGTTAATGCATGCGAATCTGGCGACGCTAATGGCCGTAACCAATATCGAAGATCTTTAACTGGCAGTAAAAAGCCTAGCGTACTTCGCATTAGCTCCGATATGCTTGGCGCTATCTGTGGCCTCTCATTAGGCAACTCGAGAGAAGCTAGTTCTGATCCAGCTACAACAATAGCTAATACTTCATTGAACGGGTCTAGCAATTTCAGAGTAATAGTCTGATCGTTTTCATACCAATTAAAATTTCCATAGGCAGTGCGCGAGTTCCTACTCTGATCCTGGTATCTGACCGTGAAGCGTCCATGATACGTATACACAGTTTGCCTCGATTTCGCATCGCCTGTATCGGAAACTGTCTGAGCAGATTGTTGTAGGGTTGCGCATGAGGCTAGCAGCGCAATGAGACTGAGACTGAGCGTAACGCACGAGTAGCGCATGACAATCAACTACCCCAAGCCGCTATTAGTAAGTAGCGATACATAATGTACATTGTATAGACAAAATAATAAGCAATCGATGGCATACACTAGTCAGTAGTAGAGTACTATTTTCACAGGTTGTCGATGGGGTATCGCTGTAGTTTTTTTAGGTAACACCAATATTCACTTAATCTTCGTGATTGCTGCTATGCTGCCTGTGGCTTGCTCTAATCGCCGCTCTCTCGGTGCTTTGTATAAACGCGACCTGATCTCCAAATTTAGTTGAAAGTTATATGCGCGACACATTCAGTTCAACGCGTTAACCTTATCCACCTTAATCCAGATAGTGCTTTTCACTACGAAATTAGTGTCCTACGGCAATGATAATGCTTCCATGATCTATTATTACCCAGTTTTTGCTTGAGGATGCGCGAGCTTACTATAAGCCACCGGACTCTTCGGTTGCAGCAGAACCTGCATTCTAGTTACATTTTGGCCCTAACGTAATTTATACGATGCTAGATAGAGATATGTTTAACCTGGATTTAGTTCTATCCAGGCTTTTCCGTTGCGAGGTGCTATTGTGTAAGCTTTACCTCGAGTTTAATAATTTTCTCTAATCAAGCTTAATTAGTGAGAGCTGATTAATGAATTCTGACTTACATACGAATCCGAAGTGCAGTCTGCACTATACGTTATCAGAATTTTTGATGGGTAGCTTAATTCGGGGAAGACCTAGCAAATTTCTGATTTAAGTAGATAGAAAGTTTATATTTTAGCGCTTTCAGAACAATAAATAGTTAGGAATTACTTTGTATAGCTTGACTCGAGTATGTACTGTTTCAAATAGGTGTTGCATTGCACAGCAATAGAGATTTACGAGAGTAAAGCAATTTCTGCGACCTTGTCTATGCCTAGCAGGCTAACGTTTTTTAGCTTCGATTTCTGTAGAGTGATTAGAAGTCAATAGTCAACTTAATCTCGAACTTAAGCATAATCTCCAAAGTAGAAGGATGCGGAGGATATTCACTACTCACACTCGAGGATAAACAGCTTAATTACGCATTAATTTAAAGACTGGTTGATATCCAGCCCGCCGTGATTTCTTCGTAACTTGCTAGCAATTCCTACCCGCGCTTATTGAGTAGTAAGCTTAAGTATCAGGTACTGGTCAGGCTTAGGGTTAAGCTTTTTCAAGTGCGGCGCTGTCTAGATTACGGTATTGATAAAGAAAATGCTTATGACAACAATGAGATCATATCCTCATGGATACAACATCTATTAGATAGCCTGTTTACGCCTTCGTTTAAAGGGAAGGGCAGCGAGATAGAGGAAACAGTGAGAGAGAAGTTATTCTAAATTCATCTATTTTGTTTATATCCAACCTCTTATCTTATCCCTCATTTACATGGGCTTGCATATCGCGGGCAAAGTAGAACTATTGCTATTATTATAGAGTCTACTAGTACTAAATAAATATATTTAAGGGGACTAATATAGAACCATCTAACTTTGCACCGCATCTAATTGCATGGCAGCTTGCACATGGGCGGCATAACCTGCCGTGGCAACGCAGTCGAGATCCGTATCAAGTATGGTTATCCGAGATAATGTTGCAGCAAACGCAGGTCTCGACAGTGATTCCGTATTATGCTAGGTTCCTTACCCGGTTTCCGAATGTTCACGTATTAGCGGCTGCCTCATCTGATGACGTGATGACACTATGGAGTGGACTAGGCTACTACGCACGCGCGAGAAACTTACACCACTGCGCTCAGATAATTGTTCAGCCACAGTATGGCGGTTTGTTTCCGAAGACTGTTGAGCAACTTGCATTACTACCGGGAATCGGGCGATCAACGGCAGCGGCGATTGCTGCATTCTCATTTGGCATATACTCGCCTATTTTGGACGGCAATGTCAAACGAGTACTTGCACGGATTTTTGGGATTAATGGCTTTCCAGGAGATAAGCGCGTGGAGACTGAAATGTGGGCGCTGGCCGAATCATTGCTGCCCACAGTTCATAAAGTATCCAGGAGAGTATTCAATGAGGTAGAGAAATTCCATAATACACCGATTGAGCCTATCGTTTCGTATACTCAAGGGCTTATGGATCTAGGGGCAATACTATGTCTACGTATTCGCCCAGTTTGCGCTCGCTGCCCGTTCGAACACGTGTGCATAGCTAATTTAACGAACCGGCAGCACGAGTTACCGGTTTCTAGGCCAAGGAAGTCCATACCAATACGTCGTATAATGCTGCTAGTATTGCGCAGTGCTGATCAGGTTCTACTCGAAAAACGACCACCGTCTGGTATCTGGGGCGGGCTCTGGAGTTTGCCCGAGGCATATGACGTGAATAGGCTTGCTGCCCGTGCCGAGCAACTTGGAGGCGCGCCAGTCGTGCTATCGCCGCTTGCTTCGTTAGCGCACGCGTTTACACATTTTCTCTTAGAGATTGAAGTGCAGTCTGCAAAACTATCCAATAAACCACCCGCTATTGCTAACGCCGATACAGCATGGGTACGACTTGACGCTATTAGCAACTATGGCTTGCCGGCGCCGGTTCGAAAGCTTCTTAATAGAATTCTATCATAATCTACCATGGTAGTTTGTTCCGCAGCATGTGGTACGACCTTAATTTTGAACGTCTGACTAAGCCGGGTTCAAGCCAAAGAGATACCCAGATTAGATTGTTAAGCAAGCGTGCACAGTTTGATGAATATCGTGAACTAAGTTATTTATTATAGGGGAGCGATGATTTGTAGTCTAGGAAAGAGTACTGAAGTCGAAGGCAGTTGTCAAATAATAATTATACGTACAGCGAGTTATTGCAGTCTGTTTATCGGGTTTAGTCTGTTAAATTTAGCCTGATAAGACAACCGGAAGTGACGCATAACTCGCTTGGTACTAAATGATCTGAAATGCTCCGATTCAGGTGAGTAGGAGAGATACCTTCTAATCATATAGAAAAGTCGGGTATTATATGTGTCGGACTACTACAACACCACACGAAATCGAATCAGGAGAAATGCTTGGTTACATTTCTCGTTTTGTTACTAAACCGTTCGATAAAATTTTCTAAAAGCGATACTTCACAGCTATACAGGCCAAAAATATTGAGATGGCATAGCAGCACATCTGCCTCACGCGCGAAGCGGGCACTAAGCACCTTGGTGATATAAATGATCGATTCTATCTGACAATACACATGATTGATATGCTTAAGTAAGCGCGATTGTCATCTTGGAAATACGGCAACTACTTAGCTAGATATTCAGAAGTATTGTTCATCATCACGCCGACTAGTGGCGTAGCAGCAAGAAAGTCAACGCCGTCTAGTCGAGCCCAGTTAGTAAATAAAGCTGCTTATCCTAATAAGGATTAAGCAAATCCATATATCAAATGCTATCGGCATCTAGCGGAATACCGCATTTGAAGCTGGCTTATTGGAACATAAGCGTAAGACTAGTTTTGCTCATGCCTATAAACAGCCTAAACTAGGCACGCAGCCTATTTTCCGTTTATGTTTAGATTGCATCGGCTAACAAAGCCCTCGTGTCATTGAGCATGTTAGCTAAATATTAACGCAGATATAGGTGCTTACAGCGCGTCTCGGAAGGGTGTTGTATCAGAGATTGCCTGCTTATATTTAAGAAATGCACGCGAATGGTGTAGCTACCACTATTCATTACTAATTTTTAGTATTACATCTAGATGACGGTTTCTGATCGCACATTAATAGCAACACTGATTTGCCCTCGTTTTTTTATGCATTTCATGCTACAGTAGTGCTTTAGTCTGATTCGGGCAGCTTACTTAGAAGGTATCCGCCTAGATTCTGCCCTGTATAATTCATTGCCAACGTCTCATAAAATCGTGTAGCGCATCAGTATCGTACCATTTCAGAAATAGTATCTTTATCTAGCACGATCTGGGTTTTATCCAGCTGTAACCCAGATCGCGACCCTACTGATCGAAAAGCGAAGCATCTTAAAGTGACTCTAAAATTCAGTATCGGGGCAGCGTACTAGCTATACAATTAGCTTAAGCCTTGTTTTATTGGCATACCTCGGCTCCACAGAATATCGTTTTGATATTAAGCAGCCTAAGACTGCGTACTTCTATAGATTTTGTGGTAGCGGGGGGTAGCGGTCTTTTAAAATTCTAGACTAGGTTCGAGACTCATTAGCTTTAGCTATAGCTCGCTCTTGATAAGCCTTGAGTCGCTTATCAGCAGTACTTCTATGATAAGGATATCTAGGAACACACTATATAGTATCATATGCAGCGCATGGATGGGTAACATATATAATCGAGAGTTGTCGATTACTATAATAAAGTGCTAATTCTAGCAATGAAGATGTACCTCTTCTACAACAAGGAACGTTCGGGTGAACCTCATCGATTTGCAGCTGATGGCAATTGACCTCAATCCCGGGGAAATCCTAGATCCCGGTTAGATAGATTGGATTCTAAATAACCGGCCAGATCAGTTCTGGAAGTTACATTTTAGCGATTTCCATCGAAACACAACACAACCTCTCAGCCCTGATGACCCGTAAGATGACTTAGCTTAGTAGGGGTGGTATTTATTGAAGAGTTGGACGTATACATGTTTTTAGGGTTGTTTAATCTAGTTCTGCTTATTGTGATTACGTATATAATTAAATTTGTTGTATAAAACGTAAGAGTTTTAGAGGTCAGGGTTTACTAGGTGAGAATTAAATGTAGCGCACCAGGGTTTGTACCCTGAAGTTAGATTTGTACGTATAGGATAACTTTAATAACAACAATAGTGCTAGATAGAATTTAGAGATGTTCTTACAGGACTTCTCTAGCGAAGGCGGGAATATCAGAAATTTAGACTGCCGACCATCTTGCGACCTAAAAAACGATGCTATCAGGTAGATTTTGTTGTACAAGACAACTAAGTAAATGCCTAAAGTGGGCCTGATGCTTACCTGTAACACAATCGCCTTATAAACTAATTATTGCTTCAGAAGAATATTCTGCCAATGCCGTTTATTACGGGCAGTTTTCTATATCAGTTTAGCTTTCCGAGCAGGCGTTTTTATTTTTTACTCTTTTTACTTCTTCGAGCGAATTAGGATACGGCATTCACCCCTAGCCACCGAGATGGTGTGTTGCTAGGCTGATTCTTTTTAAAGAAGGAGTCAGGTCTAGAAATAGATTACATATGAAAATTTTCACCCAAGTAAACACGGCGTACACTTTCATTCGTAATAATCTCCTTGGGCGCGCCGGCCGCAAGCACACTACCGTCACTGATGATGTACGCGTGATTACAGATGCCGAGTGTCTCGCGCACATTATGATCTGTAATTAATACGCCAATGCCGCGCTCTTTCAAAAAGCTCACTATCTTCTGGATTTCTAGAACAGCTATAGGGTCTACGCCAGCAAAAGGTTCGTCTAACAGGATAAAAGTTGGGCGGGTGGCGAGAGCGCGTGCAATCTCGACACGACGTCGCTCGCCACCCGATAGCGAAACAGCAGAATTGTCGCGCAAGTGGCTGATTTGTAGCTCTTCAAGCAACGCGGTAGTGCGCATCGATACTTCTTGGTTAGACAGTAATTTTTTATTTTCGTCTAATTGAAACTCTAAAATAGCGCGGATGTTGTCGTTGACAGACAGTTTACGAAATACTGACGCTTCTTGAGGTAAATAAGACAATCCCAGTCGGGCACGCTTATGGATCGGTAGAAAGCTAATTGATTGGTCGTTTAGCATAATTTCACCAGCATCGATCGGCACCAGACCAACTATCATATAAAATGAGGTTGTCTTACCTGCACCGTTTGGTCCAAGTAGCCCGACTACTTCGCCACTTTTTACATTAAGCGAAACGTCCTTGACGACGGTGCGAGCGCCGTAACGTTTGCGCAAGTTTCGTACCGACAGCGTGCTTACTATAGTCTTATCAGATCCCGATGGAACTGATGTATTCATATGCGTTTATGTTTCTTGTGGAGTCTGGGTATAGGCATAAGCGCTATGTACTAGCCAGGTATATTGGCATGCTGTCTCCCCGTTTTAGGCGTAAGCATGGCGCGTACACGGCCACTTAAATTTCCTGGCCCTACGACATCCCTGCCTGATTGGGCGGTATAAAAATTCGTCTGGCAATTATAGGTTATTATACTGCCGTGTACTTCATCAAGGACTTCAGATAATCTATGTAAGCGTCGCACAGTGGCGCGCGTGGTTAGCGTCGTTAGGTTTTTATTGCTATCATAGTTGATGCGTACTGCAGTACCCTCAATATATTCATCTATATCGTCACGCTTTTTGCGGAAATATGACAGTATGTTGCCGTTACTGGTACCAGTAGCATTCTGGTTGCCTTTTGGATCTTGCCGAACATCTATTCGATCTGCGCGAATTAAAATCGAACCCTTAGTCGCGACAACATGGCCAGTGAAAACTGCTAGATGCTTTAGATCATCATATGTCATATAGTCCGCTTCGATATTAATCGTCTTATCACGATCTATATGTTCCGCGTGCGCAATTAGCGGCACTGTTGTAAGTAGTAGCAAGCTAATCAGCGCTCTTATAATCGATTTACTTACAGAGCTGGTACAGCTCATCGTGGCGAATTTCTTGGGGTATAGTGTATGCGTAAGGATCGGTTGATTAAAAATCAGATTCATGCATGTCGCGCGAGAAAAAAACCCCACTCACTAATTGAAGCGGTTTAGTAGCCGATAAGTTAGATGCGGAAATCATACCGTGTACTTTATTGAGTAGACGTATTTTCTGACTTACGTTGTCGTAGATCATGCCATAGGCTCTCATTTTTAATGGGCCCCGCTGCAGTTTAACTAACTTGTCTGTTTTAATAATATTATCATGCATAAGTACACGGAAATGTTGAGAGTTAGCTTGTATTGGAGGATCAGTCTGACTCGCTTCGCGCATAATACATGCGTCGTTATATAGATCTAAAATCAAACTATCTGCATTGATCAGCGCATACTTGCCAGTGGTGGTAACAACTGGCTGGCCTGGCGAGAACGCTCGTATTGAGAGTAGTGTCGCATGCGTTTCCGCATCGTTCTCATAATGGACCGCTGATGTAGCTGAAATTCGGTACTGCGTTATGCCACTTTCATCTAGTATCGAGATTGAGAACTGCTTAGCAAAGTAATCTGGCGCATGCGCCTTATTAGCGGATATTGCCTGTGGCGATCGCAATAGCGTATTTTGTAGAAGCCAGTACGTACCGGCGGTAAGAAATCCCATTAGTACAAGTGAAAACCAGGTATAGTTGCGTATCTCTAGCATTCTTTAATATATGATACGTGGATCTTACGTATTCGTCATTTCACGATTTTTTGCTGCGAGAGCTAATAATTACAGCCTCGCTGGCGTCCTATTCGAATGCTTTTAACTTATAGCTATCGATCAAGTTAAAACTTTTTCTTTTTTCGAAAATCACAAGATTTAGTCAGTTAACATGTCGTCCGATTACATCGAAGATTATAAGTTTGATACGAGTAATGCATTTAATCCCAGTGAAGACTGATAGTAGAATTAGATAACTTTAGCCGAGAAAAGATCGTGCATATTTAGCGCTCCGATTAGAGTGTCATCGGTAGCGGCAACTAAAATCTGGCTAATATGAAATCGCTCCATCAGTTCTACGGCCTCCACAGCTAGCCGTTCGACGCTGATTGTGCGTGGATTATGTGTCATCGTATCAGTAATTGGCAAATTACAAATATCACTTGTATTCGCTAACACACGCCGTAAATCACCATCGGTAAAAATGCCTAAAATCCGTGAATTTTCGTCCACGATTGCTGTCATACCTAGCCGTTTTTCCGTGATCTCAAACAGCGCGTCCCTTACCGTCGCAGATAGTGGCACGCTCGGTACCTGGTCGCCAGTGCGCATTATGTCGCTTACATAAGTGAGCAAACGCCGGCCTAATCTCCCACCGGGATGCGAGCGTGCAAAATCATCTCCGGAGAAGCCGCGTGCATCGAGCACTGCTATAGCTAACGCGTCACTAAGCGCGAGTTTAGCTGTAGTGCTAGCTGTTGGCGCTAGATTCAGTGGACAGGCTTCTTTATCCACATGTGCATTTAAGTGCGCGTCGGCCAACTTAGCCAGACTTGACTCTGGCTGTCCTGTTACCGCGATCAATTTTGCGCCAATCCTCTTAATTAGAGGCAAAATCGTAACTAGTTCCTCTGATTCTCCAGAATTAGACAAGCCGATAAATACGTCGTCAGCTGTAACCATGCCCAGATCACCATGACTCGCTTCGGCTGGATGTACAAAGAACGCAGGTGTACCAGTGCTCGCCAGCGTAGCTGCTAGTTTACGTGCAATATGCCCTGACTTACCAATACCGGAGACTACTACACGCCCTTTACAAGCTAGTAACATTTCCACGGCAACAACAAACTCGCAGTCTAGACGCGTACTTAAGCTGCGGATAGCATGTGCTTCGATATCAAGTACGTGCCGAGCTAGTCGCAACGCTCTATTTTCATCGATTTCTACTATCATATTTAGGGCATAGAAAACGTGTATTTAACATATATTACCTACAGAACACGAGAGCATTTAGATGAGGTTAGAGAGTACTAACTCACGTTTGATGTAGGCATAGAAGATCGGTGCGGCAATTACTCCAAACAGCCCAAACGCTGCTTCCATTACTAGCATTGCAATCAGCAGTTCCCATGCATTAGCCTCAATCTCGCTACCAACGATGCGCGCGCTTAAGAAGTATTCTAGCTTGTGGATTAGAATCAGGAACGCGAGTGAAGAAATCGCGATTCCGATCCCGGAGGCTAAAGAGATCATCACAATCACAGTATTCGAGATTAAGTTGCCAACAACCGGTAATAATCCGACTAGGAATGTGAAAATAACTAACGTCTTAGATAGAGGCAACCTCGAATGAAATAGAGGTAATACAACAAGCAGGTAAAGACCGGTAAAGATAGTATTGAGCGCTGAAACCTTAGCTTGTGCGAACACAATTCGCCGAAACGCATCAGAGAAACGCGACACTCTCGTGACTAGAGCCTCGGGTAGCGGTGCACGAGGCGCATTATGCTGTGTTCCAACGGCTACGATCGCGCCAAGAACCATACCGACTAGAACATGTACAATACCCCTCATCGCGGTCTTACCACTCTCCTGTAGCTGCGTTGCATGAGAGTACAGCAAGACAGCAATTTTCGATTCTATTTCAGAAGCATTGCTCGGTAGATATGTCAACATCCAGGCCGGAAATCGCGCACGACTCTTCTCGAAAAACCATACTGCATGCTCGAACATGCTCCGAAGGCAAGTAATATTTTTTTCGAGATGCTGAGAGATTCCCAGTGAGATACCAGTGAAGCTAGCAACTACAGCGCAGGCGACGAAGACGACTGCGAACCACCGAGAGCGCTGGCTAGATAGGTGACGCTCTAGGCTTGGTGAGATCTGAAGAACAACCTGATAGACAAGTAGCCCAGAAAGCAGCGCACCAAGCAGTTTTAGCTTAATGATCAATAGCATTGCTGCGATCATGAACAGGTGGCTAACAATATCTACTACAGCAACTTTATGTAACGGAAAGCCCAATGAATTTACATTTTTCGCTGGAAGTAGCCCTACTGAACGCTCGTGCAGTGAATTGTCTTGATCATTGCTTAAGTGCTTCGTTTCATATTCTGTTGCCATCCCCAATCCTATTTGTCTGCATACGCGTTGGCAGCTGCATAACGCGTGCGTCAGGCCTGCGTCTGCTGTGTATCAAGCCCGAGGCGCCAGGTTTTCTTCGGTAAAGCTTACCTGAGATTGTGCTACGTATTCGGATGTGCCTTGCGCAACAATCTAACCACCCCTGACGCTACCCTTTAATCCAAGGACCATAATCCAACCTACCGTCTTGATTACATCGAGACTGTGCTCGACAATAACAATCATATTTCTATAATCGCGCAAGCAGTAAATGACCTCTAGAGGAAGAGCGCTATCGTGGAAGTATAGGCCTGTCGTTAGCTTAACTAAATATATGAGCGTATGATCGGTATCGCACTTGTTTAGTTCCAGTGAAAGCTAGATTCATTAAGCTTCGCCACCAAATAATATGGTTGAGAACCAGCCCAGCTGGATGTAGTTGAGTCCCACATCGGGTAGCGTTTTGGGTTTGTGCGCAATTATTTATATCATTTGAAAAAAACTGATATGTGTGTTCAACTGTCATGTCAAGAACTTCCTTTACGTTTCTGACTTTGTAGTGAATTTCAGGCGCTTTCTGATTGTATTGATTGATATAGCATGATCGCATGGCCCGTAAATATTATGTACAGTACACCTCTACCTTGAGAGTACTGCCATTTAGTAAAGCTATTAGTTTCTAGTCTTGATATTGAACGAAAATCGTCCCGGATCATAGCTATGCTTTTTAGTCGTGGCATACTATAGAACAAGTTCTGAATTGGAGTGAACAGACCAGTGTAGGGAGTAGAGTTTGAACGAGGGGTATAGCTGATAGGAGAATAGTTAACATTTATTACCTTGTTAAGGGTACATCAACGGCATCATGCGGAATGGGTTCGACCGCTAAGCTGTATGATAAGTCTCCTTAATCAGCAAGCCCTTCCTGAGCCGGACACACCGAGTGCAATGGGTAGACCAACCGGTAGACCTAACGTTGTTCTTTAGGTTATCGCTATAGGCTTTCATGATTCTCGGACAGCTCACATTTCGTACATGACGCTGTCGTAGTACCACAATCTGCTCCACGCTATATAGTACTGTCTAATGCTCGCAGCAATACTATCCGAAATCTGTTGTAATATGCTCTGCGCAACTACTATACCACCGTGGTTCGTTAGCGCCCGGGCTATATCCACGATGTACTCGACTACTTTTATCATGATAACGTTGTACTCCCCGACGCCCACCGAGCTACCTAGATCGTGCACGCGCTTTAGTGTCTCGATTAACTGGTCATTGCTGTGTTTATGCAATCCGAGTGATAACTTATCTAGGGTATACCACACCGATTAGCTCCGAGCCTATCTATGACGCAAGGCAGATTTTCTGCGCTTCTCCACAAACAGCGTATTCATGCCACGATCTAATGATAGGCAATTAAGTCTAACATTTTTTATAAACATAAAGCATGCGATAATTTTTTAATTACTATATTAGTAATTTCGCGCTTGGTGCAATCTAGCCTAAGCGCCTAGAAATAATTTAGTGCATTACGCAGAAGTCAGCTGCCTACCTCGAAGATTACCCACGCATTGCCATCGCAGTCAATCTCCATATAGCGCCTCGCGCCATAGTCGGGCACCCCCGCATGCGGAGTACACTCAGGTATTTTAGTACTTAGCTAGTACTATCACTACCCCTGAATCGGT
Source organism: Candidatus Vallotiella sp. (ex Adelges kitamiensis) (assembly GCF_020342435.1). Taxonomy (GTDB): domain Bacteria; phylum Pseudomonadota; class Gammaproteobacteria; order Burkholderiales; family Burkholderiaceae; genus Mycetohabitans. Next base: position 927,577 of record NZ_CP080504.1, on the reverse strand, counting down.
CTCTAGGTAGTGGCGCTCTAAGTTGCGAATCATACCTTCGAATGCATATTCTCGCGCTGCTGCACTGTCATACTGATTTATATATGTGAATTTAATCACTTGTTTGTCAGGGCTATCCAGTATGGATTTACGTACTGGATCAAGTAGACCCTCAAAAGCTGTTTCGATATCAATTTATAGAATGCTGCTAGGTTTTCTCCAATCTCTAAAAATAGAGATGATTTTTATATTTCACCGTACTAGAAGCTAATAATAGTGGGTTCGAATCACTAGCTTCGGGTCAAAAAAGTGATCTATTCTAGGCTATCGCATTTTTTACATGCACCTATCAGATTATTGAATGAGAACGAGCACAGCTTGAGTTCTTATAGTGAATACAAACAAACTGGGCATGCGAACTTAGCACTAAAGAGATGCTCTGAGTTGCTATCTATCTCTAGAAAGATCATTCGACCGGCGGCCAAGCTGCATCGTGATCTCAAACTACTCCGTAAAACGCTACTTCATTTTTGAGCACACCTTGAGCTAAGCCACGCCGATCTTGACCGTATGTTTGTCATTATTTTTAGATAGCGTGCCGACTTCATAGATTTGAGCTGCGCTTTTATGCATAGTACCAATTCCGGATTGCACGCGAAATCGGATAAAGATTTTCGCCCGTATCTAGTCGAACTGCTCAGCGTTTTCGCCCCTACGGTTAGTCACAGCCGGCAAGAAAATTATCAACCTTATGTTCTTAAGCAGTGCTAGCGCGGTGCTGACCATTTCAAATATGCTTTGTGCTTGCAAAGAGATGTAGTAACTTAGGCAGTATGGCGCATCTATAATCGCAGAAATCGTACATTTCTGTGACAGCACTAACCGTGAAGGTCAGACTATGGGATGCTTCTTTTGCTCGATCGAAATAGTTGGTGACAGACCCTCAATTAGATCAATATCAGACTTTTCCGTCAATTGTAGGAACTATCAAGCATACGTAGATAGGCTTTCGACATAGTGTCACTGGTTTTTCCGCGTATATGAAGACAAGCGACGACTTGTTAGAACCCAATAATCTAGTGACATATTTGGTTAAATCCGATTAAGGCCAACGTTTTTTAGATTATAGGTACGCGCTTTACGGATATAGTTTTTCCATTGAGCAATGGCGCCAGCTCTGCAAGCAGCCCGCCAAATCCGATACTATAATCATCCTGATTAGTCTATGCCACCTGTTGCTGCGCACAACCGCTTCACTTGCCCCAGTTTTTTCCTTATGTAGGCTCGGTTTATTTATAATTATTCCTGTATTCTCGATCTATGCCCGTACGATACCAAGGAGCGACAACGAAGTGTTTGTCAAGGTTGCGTTGAGCATCTATGGTCTTGCGCAGTCGTCGTTGTATATTTTCTACGGATAGTTATCGGATCGTATTGGGCATAAGCCAGTGATCGTTTCCGCATTGGCGATCTGACTGTATCATCGAACAAAAGAAATGATGATGATTAGCGGTAGCATTAGGAGCCCCCCCTTGGGGTAGCTATGATCGTCGCTCCATTGCAATATGTTGTCATCGGAATGAGAGGAATTTTTGCCGCATACGGGGTACTATCGGTGTTAATAATTGCGGTTGTGGGGGGGGTGGGATTATACCCAATCCCGTGTCACCGCCAGCCCCGTTAAAGCATTTTTCTTTGAGGTTTTACATCATTGAGAACTGCTAGGAATAAACTTCAGTGTGTTCGCGCTACATACGACACAAAGCGCATTGTTTGTTGTTGTGCCACAGATCCCAGTCAGTGCGGGATTGCCGGTCGCAGCGCACTGGAAGATTGATGTGCCGGTCATAGTATTAGCGTTCACATTAATGATGTCGACGATTATTGCTGCCGAGCAGCAAGGTTGTATGAAGGGAAGACTATGGTGCTTGGGAGCATCGTCGCTCTCTTGATCAGCCTTTTGCGCTATCTAAGGTCGTTCATACAATGATAGCTGTGGCTATTACATTGTTTATCTACTTTACTGGATTTAATCTCCTAGAGGTATTGCAATCGTCAATTCTGTTAAAGCTCGTACTAAGTACGAGCCAGGGCGCTGCGACGGGTGTCTATAATACAATGCAAGCTTTTAGGCTGGTGCTAGGTAGCCTAATCTAATAGGTGGTTGTCCATTCAAGCTGTATGGCGATATAGCGGTATTCTCCGCTTGTTCTATTCTAGAATTTGTATGGCTTATAATTACCTTCCCGATAAAAGTGCCACTAAAAAAGTAGCCATAGCGTAGCGTATTAATCGTGTATCCGATATCTTGTATAACAGGTTTCGAATGAAACTGGAGAAAAGTATAATATGGCATCCGTTAACAAAATAATTATCCTCGGCAATCTCGGCGCTGACCCAGAAACGCGCTATCTGTCAAGCGGAGATGCTATGACTAATATTCGTCTAGCAACAACAGAGCGGTATAAAGACAAGGCATCCGGTGAATTCAAGGAGCTAACCGAGTGGCACCGTGTAGTTTTTTTTGGCCGTTTGGCGGAGGTTGCTGCCGAATATTTAAAGAAGGGCTCATCCGTCTACGTTGAGGGACGTATCCGAACCCGAAAATGGCAGGATCAGAGTGGGCAAGATCGTTACTCGACGGAAATTATTGCGGATAATATGCAGTTGTTGGGTAGCCGGGGAGGGGATAAACTAAGTGGTGTTACTTCGAGTGGGCCTCCCCAGAGCGGGAGTGTGGCCTCTTCCTCTCGGGGAGGTAGCGCGCACCAAGGCGTGAACGTTGACAGAGGCCGGCCTGGCTCGACTGTCACCAGTGGATTTGAGGAGATGGATGATGATATTCCATTCTAAATGATTACCTTTCGTACCCCGCCTCTGTACAGAAAACCTGTAAACCCCGGGGTTAGAGGTTTACATAGCCTGCGACAAACCTGGCTTTGATGGCCCGGAAAAGATATAGGAGCTCAAAAAAGTAGCTTGTAACACGATCTATATACGATACTTATAAAAAATCGTGGGGTTGTAAAACTGAAAAAACGATCCGCTTTTCAACACTACACAAAGAGGTTCTATTCTGTACCTGAAGAATAACCTCTTTGATAATTCGAAGCCCCAAGCAATGCTAACCAATCTGCTAAATAATTGAGTCAATGAAGTTAGCATATATCAGCATGCGATCTGTGTGAGCCTGAAGACGGACTAGGATAGTTTCGATAGTCGGGCTCCCTGAGAACTATATTTGCTAATAAGTTCTTCTGCGTAACTAATGTGTCCGATGGCGTATTATATCTGTTTATATTTTCAGTAGTTTTCAACACTGAGAATATCTCCAGGGAGGCTTAGCTCAATCGAGATAACGAGCTGCTAGACGTATTAAGCAGGGTCTTCAATAATCTTTTAGAAAAACTTCGTGACGTGCAAGTTTATATAAAACGCCGCACTGGCTGGGTATATATTCCCTGTAGATCTAGCATGGTCCGATAGATTGAGAGTGGACAGTAATATCATGCGAATGTCAAAGAAAGAGGTGATATCGTGTAGAGCTACGCCTAATAGTCTTGTACAGTGGGAGGAGGATCGATCTGGATAGAATCTTATAAGGAGTTAGATGCAATAGTGTTAGCAGATGACATTTTAGATAAAGACTCGGGACAAGTTATACAGATATCACATCGCCAGAATCAAGAATAGCGAGGGTATTTAGAAATCTCACATATTGCTGTAGAGATATTAAGACTATAGAAGGGGCCGTCAAGCTAATCAGCGATCAAAAGCAGGGCTTTAGATCAATAAAAACGTGTCAAATCAAGAAGGATATCGACTATCTATCCTAAGGTATCTATGTAAGTATGATTTCGTAGGGGGGGGTGATGGGTAGCACACGTTACATAGTACTCTAGTCTAATCTAGCATCGCGGCCCGTTACGGTCGAATCGCTTGATAGTACTTAAGCTTTTCGAATCGCAATACGTAACCTACTGAGGCTTATGCATATAGTAATCTCGATCTAGTTTCTAGTATATCGCTAGATCAATATAAGACGCCAGTGCAGTTCTATGCAGAGAGCATTGATCAGGCAAACATCGAACCCGATAGAAAGGTATGCCATGGCGCAGATTCGAGAATCCTCGATATTACTGAGATGCCCGCTAACTTTAACATCGATGCATTTACGCGAGAAGCAAAGGTAGTATTCCTGCGGCCGCAAGCCGCTTGAGACGCCGGCAATCTTAGTGACATTTTCGAGTTTACGACACCTGAATGTTCGCTAAGATTAAACTAGTCTTGATGCCAGAAATAGCGTAAATCATACTGATGTAGTACAGCTGAACGCTGATTTAATGGGTATAGAAGACCGTGGTGATAATGAGTATGCTGCGTCGGTACGATTCCATAGTTTGCTACACGAAGTTCAGGATGGCGCGGCTGAGCCAGTAACTGAAATATGGAATTTAAGTCGTAATACGCGCAGCGTAAAATCTGGGTACTGGCCGGTATTCAGTAACTATCCTGACGACTAGGCATCAGGCTGTAAGGGCGATTCTGCAATAGGTATTGCAATATAACCGACGCGTAAGTATCGTTTTCGAAAATATTTCTTTCCACCCCCGATGACTATTGCTGCTAAATATTTTATTATCTTCGTCGACCGTTTGTTGATCCGTAAAGTGTGGGTGCGCCAGTGTTTACTTCCGTACACTGGAGAAACTGTACGCCTAGTGTTATTTCCGGGCTGTGCTCGAGGTTGACTGTGTGCGCCGATGGTACGCTAGATGAGCTAGCCGCTCGCTTTAACCTATTGGTCCTGCTACGGCGATATTAGTTGCGTTTTCCCTTGCACGATGCGAGTGAGATACTACAGGCCACAGTGCCTTTAACAGCTGATGTACTGATTACAGTATCAATATCAGCGATTCTTAAATACATTCGGATCTATGCTGACGCAGAATTCGAAGCGACGCTTGCGAAGCTTACAAAGTATTTGCGCTAGAATCTGGAGAATAATCTTTCATATCACCGCAGTGACGTGCCCGCTCACCATATTGCGTTGGTGGTGCGTTTATTGGTCTGCGTGTGCGGTGCTAGATCGGGCTTATCGGGTCATTAATTGAATATTTTCTGGATAAAAATCTACAACTAGTTCACCGCACACGATTTAATCGATTCAGTAGTGAACTCGCAGGTGTATGCGACACGCTTTTTAGGATAGAGCAGCATATTGCATATGTCATTACAGATACCGGAGTACAGTTATATTGTCCACGAGAGCACTCTTCTGCGCAACTGACGATAGCACTAATCCGGTCGCCCATGAGAGTCCTGCGCCTATTCAAAATATTATGAACTGTCTATCGCTTCGCCCCTTAAGAGGTCAGGCTGAGCTATATTGCTGACTAGTGTATGAAACTGCTGGTATACGTGATGACGTTCTGCCGCTCGATGCTAATTCCTCGCACGCAATGGCTTTGCCTAGTGGCATTGGAATGCCTGGAGCCGATTTTGTGAAGTTCTGGAAAGCCCTATCCACTCGACACGACTTGTTGCCGATGGATATTACAATCGACCTGTCAAGCCGCAGGAATCAGGTCCTACTATTTGATTCTGCAGTAGAAATTGCGTTGATTAAACACTCGCTAGGCCAGCTAGTTGATGTGTTATCAAAGAGTTTGAGCAAGTACCGGTGGCCACTGCTTCGATCGCATAGGTGTACTTTGTAAGTGCTAAAGAGTGGTACACACGCCGGTCAGCTTATAGCCATCAAGGTTCCACACCCAGGGATGTCTCCAATCATCGACTTGATCTCACGGATCCTATCTGAGCAGTGTATCAGCTATACTTTAGACGCGCTCTAAAGGATATTTCGCTTTGCGAAGTTCTGACACGACTGTTTTGCAACGTTGCAGCGCTTTAGCGTTGAAATTCAACCGCAATTGGTACTGCCTCAAAAGACGATGCTTAATGTCGGGGGGGCTGGGCTGTGCTCTTAATCTGGAACTTGATCTGTGGAAAACAGCTAAGCTGTATCTTGAGCACTGGATAAATGATCAGATCAGCTAGAGAGGTTAGGTGGATTGACTAAAAATAGAAACTTCTCAATAGAGAAAGATACTACCGCAAGTACCATACCTGATTCATCATATATTTTCTAAAAATTATGATGATTCGTCACATATAACTGCAGACATAATGCTTCAAATACTAGCTGAGCAGTGCAGGACTAACTATTTTATACAGGGATTATTAGTATTCGGGGTAGTATTTTCTGGTGCGTTTTAGCTCACTTTGGACTCGAGCCCCCAGGCAATATCGAGTCATGCATAAGAAGATTTCAATAGAACATGTAATATGTACTGAAGGATCTGGTCGATAAGGAGACATGCCATATTATAACTAGCGTTCCGAGTCTAAAGAGCGACTGAGTACAGCTTATGGCATTTCTTGTGAAGTTTTATTATTTAGTTTACTAGATTGACGAGCATACATTCTAAATAAGCATAGTATTGGTATAGGTCATAAGAAGACGAAATTATTCCAAGCCTTAATTACATAAAACTCTTTATAGATGACAAAGAAATAACAATTTGTATATTTTATTAAAGTTCTTCTTTTGTTGAGAAAGATGCATTGAAAGATTAATAACACTGCGACGTGTCTACATTTACAATGTAGCTGTAAGATATATTTTAGAAAGTTGCTAAAATTAGGGTCTTAATTGAAGATCCATGAGGCTAGTTTATAATAGTTTTCTAGGCTAGTAACATGGGTGACAAAATAGATCTAAAGTGAGCGATACGGAAAAACTAATAGGTAGAGATTTTATTGAGCGTCAATTCATAAAAATTATGATAACAAAGAAAGTAAATGTTCTTGTTCCTAATTTCTACTTTATACAGATGCATTTGGTGAGTTATCGACGGTATGTGATAAATAAAGTTCGATAACTGATAAAACGAGTGTTTATACACTATCTAGATGTATTGATCCTTAAATATGCGTTTATGATCGGTATATTGACTAGAATATAGTTAGAAGTAGATTCTCGTCAACCTATAGGAAAATCTGCTAGATTATATCCTAGGTACTGATACTGGTTACACCAGAGTCAATAGAAAAAGCATCTTCTAGCATGGAACCGTTATCGAGTGGTTATGTGTTCTATTAAATTTTTAGATTAAATATCCGCACATGTGATGCATGTGTCATTGATTTCCCGTTTGAGGTTCTGAGCGGCGATGTCTTCTATCGTTGAATTCAAAATGAAATAAGCATCTATATGTATGCCAAACTTAACTTAGCCTAGGGGCTACCATTTAAATAGGACCGAAAAGTGACCCAATAACTTTAGCTATGATGGTGCGTGTCATAAGCAAATAGATCATGGTAGTAAGGTGTGGTATGCGCCTACTATTTAATAACCTTAATAAAGCTAGCTTGTTGCAGCTGCTAATCTAATTATACGAATGCATCCCACGCTTATCATTAGGAATAAAAGATAAATATCATGTCCATGAGATCTGAGTATTGCGGTCTAGTGACTGAAAAACTGCTAGGTCAGTTAGTATCGCTATGTGGCTGGGTGCATCGCCGCCGCGATCATGGTGGTGTCATCTTTATCGACCTTCGCGATCGAGAAGGGTTTGTTCAGGTAGTGTGCGACCCCGATTATCCAGATATGTTTAAAACCGCCGAAGGAGTGCGGAATGAGTTTTGTGTACGCGTGGTTGGCGTTGTACTAGCACGTCCAGAAAACGCCTTTAATACGCATCTAACAAATGGGCAAATTGAGGTTCTCTGCCACGAGTTATCCGTGCTTAATACATCAATTACGCCACCAGTACAACTAGACGATGATAACCCGTCTGAGAGTGCGCGTTTGATACATCGTGTACTAGACTTACGCCGGCCGCAAATGCAGCATAATCTACGCCTGCGTTATCATGTTGCAATGGAATCGCGTAAGTACTTAGATGAGCAGGGGTTCATTGACATTGAGACACCGATGCTCACAAAGAGCACACCAGAGGGAGCGCGCGATTATCTGGTACCGTCGCGCGTGAATGCCGGGATGTTCTTTGCATTGCCGCAGTCACCGCAGCTGTTTAAACAGCTGCTGATGGTAGCAAATTTTGATCGGTATTATCAAATTACGAAGTGCTTTCGAGACGAAGATTTGCGCGCGGACCGGCAGCCAGAATTCACACAAATTGACTGTGAGACGTCATTTTTAGATGAACAGGAGATCCGTGATCTATTCGAGGCGATGATTCGCCATGTATTTAGGGCAACGATTAAAGTCCAACTTGCCGATCCATTTCCGGTTATGCAGCACGCGGAAGCGCTATGCCGATTCGGCTCAGATAAACCTGACCTGCGTGTGAAGCTAGAACTTACTGAGCTGACTGATGCTATGAGGGACGTCAATTTTAAAGTATTTAGTGTACCGGCAAATATGAAAGACGGCCGTGTGGCTGCGCTACGCGTGCCACACGGAGTAGAATTAACACGTCGAGATATTGATAACTATACAAATTTCGTAGGCATCTATGGCGCAAAAGGGCTTGCGTGGATTATCGTTAACGAAGTTGCTAAAGGACGCGAAGGCTTGCAAAGCACCATTATAAAAAACCTGCATAACACGTGTATTGCTACGATCCTTGAGCGTACTGGTGCGAAAGACGGCGATATTATTTTCTTCGGCGCGGGCCGTGCTAAGGTTGTTAACGATAGTCTTAGCGCTCTGCGGTTGAAAATTGGTCATTCAGAGTTTGGGCGCACTGTTGGACTTTTCAAAGAGGGTTGGGAACCGATTTGGATCAAAGATTTTCCAATGTTCGAGTATAACGAGGAGGAAAATCGCTGGGTTGCCACGCATCATCCGTTTACTAGTCCGAAAGATGAATACCTCAAATATCTGGAGATCGACCCAGGTCGTTGCCTTGCAAAGGCGTACGATATAGTCCTTAACGGCTGGGAAATTGGTGGTGGTTCAGTACGAATACATCGTGAAGACGTACAGAGCCGAGTATTCAGAGCGATGAAGATCAGTTCTGAAGAAGCGCATGCGAAATTTGGATTTTTTCTTGATGCATTGCAATATGGAGCGCCACCACACGGTGGTATTGCCTTCGGCCTAGATCGGATCGTTACGATCATGGCTGGTGTAGATTCTATTCGAGACGTGATTGCATTTCCGAAGACGCAACGCGCGCAGTGCCTGCTCACGCAGGCACCAAGCCAAGTAGATGAGCATCAGTTGCATGATTTGCATATTCGGTTTCGGAACACCGAGCTAGAAAATGTATAGTATGACGCGCGCCGAAGATTTAAATATCTCTGATGTCTTGCCCGTTTAAGATACCGGAATCAGTGTTGGTGGTGATTCATACTGTTACGCTTGACGTATTGCTTATCAAGCGTGCGGATTTCCCTTGTTTTTGGCAATCTGTGACTGGTTCAATCGATATCTCTGATGAACCGCTTCTACTAGCTGTAGGACGAGAAGTTTTTGAGGAGACGGGTATCGTAGTTAATACGGCTCAGATGCCGGATACACTACTTGATTGGCGGCATTCTGTCGAGTATGAAATCTACCCACAATGGCGCCATCGCTATGCGCCTGACGTCAGGCGTAATACTGAGCACTGGTTTAGCTTCTGCGTACCGGAAGATATCAATATCACGCTGTCACCATTCGAGCATGTCTCATATGCGTGGCTGCCCTATCGAGACGCGGCGGCGCGTTGTTTTTCCCAATCGAATAGGGATGCGATCCTACAGTTACCCGGGAGACTTACTACCAGGTAAACTAAATACTACTTAGTAGCGTATATGTTCAAGCTTTATTCGGCTGCACAAGGAAAATTTGTACGCTTGAAAATAAGATCTCGTTCTACAAGAATATTTTCTACGTGGTGCCGACACTTTTTCTCTATAAGAGAGGAAGCGTTCGCATGTAGCTGAGCTGCGAGCTAATATGGGTTTCCAGCGAAAAAACTGGTACGCGTATAGTATGCTTTAGCATTAAATGCTATACTTTTGCCTGAGTTCTGGCTTGGAATTGCATGATGTTTATTGTACTCTATTTAGAGTCAGCTTTACTCTTTCGATAAAAGAGTAAAAGGTTGATAAAAAGAAATAAGCTGCTTATTTCTTTTTATCAACCTTATAAACTAGCACCCATTCACTCAACATGCCCTATCTAATCAATAGGGTTATATAATGCTCAATAATACCTCTAACCGGCTACCGAATATAAGTCGCATAGCAGGTTGTAATGCATGAGTATTACTAATTATACGCAATACATTTACCCTGCTGGGTATGCGGTAGCGTTTTATAGTCATCGATACGTGTGGTTGTCTAGCTCACTATCGGTACTCGTATTTTAGTATCAGTGCATTAGCAGCTGGGCATCACATAAAATGTGTATGTACACATGTATCATGCAGATATGTTCAAGATCTAGTTAAATGCTAGTGGCACTTCTACTGGAAAGTAGATCTTATTATTTTACTCACTTCGAGTTTACAGATATATAATAGTAAACTAAATTTACTGACATCATAATTGATTTTATATTTAAATGCGTATCTGTATTAACATCTGAGTTAGCGCTCTTCAGCTAGAAAGAGTATTATTATCGGCAATAGCAGCTGTTTACCTCTAGCACTGCCTATAATATCCACATCTATCCTAGACCAGAAGAGTACAATATTAGGCTTAGCGCATAGGATAAATAAAGAAGGATTAATATAAAAATTATAGGTCTATCTCCCTATAGTACCTAAACATATGCTGCTGGCTATAGCACTGCGCATCTATACGTTATCTGTGCTATGTATTTATAACGTTCTATCCCCCCCCTAATACTTTGCGGGGCTCTACGCTATATCTGTTGCTTAATACTTTACTATTTTCGTAACCTTAAGATGATATGTTGCAAGAACTTTAGTGTATTTTCAGTCTACGCAGACTAGACCGCCTAAGTACGTGAATCTTGCTAACGTAATAAAGATATTGCGCTATGCAGATCGCTAACTACTGGCACACTACCCGCTAGACAGCGAATAGTGTATCCACACCACTTTGATAAAAAGCTTGATGATATACTTACTATACTCAATAGGATAGTACTATCCGAATAGTAATCTCGTTCTAGCGCATAACACAGTCGTCATAATAACATAAAAAAAATTTCTATTGGGCTGCTGTGTCATGGTGTAAACGCTATTTATTTAGTGCGGAGCATTAGTCGCAGAGGTAGTTTAATTGGTTTTTTAATATTTATTGCTAGGAAAGCTGACAAATCGATCGGCCGTGACTGTTGTTGATGCTAAGCTAGGGTAGCTTACAAGCTATTTTCTAAAATAGATCACTTTCTACTAGAAAGTGATCTAGAATATGCCAATATGCTGACTTTACTATATACCTAAGTCAGATGTACTAAAAATTGTCCCCCTTTTAAAGGGAGATGCCGGATTACACTACTAATAATTTTACATATACTAGAACAACTGTCGACGCCGAAGCACAATAAACTACATGCATTCACATTACTTAAGATAGCTCTAAACTATAGTTACGATATATCGTCGGTTCGAATGTGAGTGAGGCGACATAATTTCTACTAAACCGTATAATAAATACGGCGCGGTATGCGTCCCGAGTATGGCTATAATGGAGTCGCGCGATGCAACTAAAATAAAAAGTTATTTTATATTTCTGCGATCGTGTACCTAACATGCTCAATAGGATTTATGCTAATCAGACAAATGTTCATAAGTAAGCGACAATTAATCACGATAGCCGCTTTTATTGAGGCGCCTGCCGTGTTACCCTGCCGTGTTACATCACTCCAAGCGACCGGCGGCTGCGAGGATAAAATTTTACACTATATGAACTATGCACGATCTGTGTGAGATACAGTACTGTTACTAGTGTAGAATAGTACGACCTCATGGTAAGCTATCGCTGTTATATTCAATCTTATATTCTTATGGAATACCTATTCCAAGAGTCAACCTAATTAGCTAGCACGTCACAACCATATGCGCTTCACACTACGAAGCACAAGGGTATAGCCAGTTATTTATCTAAACAAGTATATAAACCGAAATGGATGATGGGATCAAAGCGATAATGCTTACTAGGTGCAACAGCGAGTTCCTGCTAGATAATATAGTGTTGGCTAAGCGACCCACGCAGTTCGACCGATTACCGCGAGGTGCGATAGCTGACTAGTTGACGCCTCGATAGAGAGCTGGTTAAATTACAGTAAGCTAGCGCGCTGTACAGGGATACAGTACGCAGCTAGCGGGAGGACACATTATAGTGTGTCACGCCTAGAATAATACGCCGCTGCATATTATTGCAAGAAAAAAATAGAGCATAATAATTCGGCATTAAAATCTTGCCGCTTTCTTACAATGGCGGCCTTCTTAATCGAAGAGGACCATTCATGTCCGCGCAGCAAACCGCTTTAAACGATTTATCAGTGCTTTATAAGCATACTTTACCTTCGTATTTACATACTGATTCGTTGGGCCCATGGAACTCTTACTTACAGCAAATTGATCGTGTAGCGCCTTATCTAGGTTCACTGTCTCGATGGATCGAGACACTTAAGCGACCTAAGCGTATATTGATCGTTGATGTACCAATTAAGATGGATGACGGTACGACATCTCATTTTGAGGGATATCGAGTCCAGCACAATACAGCGCGTGGCCCCGGAAAAGGTGGAGTTCGATATCACGAGGATGTGACGCTATCCGAAGTGATGGCGCTCTCCGCGTGGATGTCGATTAAGAATGCTGCGGTTAACGTGCCGTATGGCGGCGCGAAAGGTGGTATCCGCGTTAATCCACGTAAACTCTCTCGCAGTGAACTAGAGCGAGTTACGCGCCGGTATACAAGCGAAATTGGCATTATCATTGGTCCAAATACTGATATTCCAGCAACCGACGTTAACACCGATGAGCAGGTGATGGCATGGATGATGGATACGTACTCAATGAATATTGGCCAAATAACAACAGGTGTTGTAACCGGTAAGCCAGTCTCATTGGGTGGCTCACTAGGCCGTCGCGAAGCGACGGGGCGGGGAGTATTCACCGTTGGTTGCGAGGCAGCACGGCGTATCGGATTAAATATAAAATCGGCACGCACCGCGGTGCAAGGATTCGGTAACGTCGGCGGGATCGCTGCAAAGCTATTCGTCGAGGCGGGTGCAAAAGTAGTTGCCGTCCAGGATCATACTGGTACGCTCTATAAGCCATCCGGAATCGATGCGTATGCGTTGCTCGAGCATGTCACGGAAAAAGGTGGTGTAACTGGCTTCGCCGGCGCGGAGTCGATTGCCGATGATGATTTCTGGGGTATTGAAAGCGATATCTTAATTCCTGCAGCGCTCGAGAGTCAAATCAACGAGAAGAATGCATCGCGCATTCGAACAAAGATTGTAATAGAAGGAGCGAATGGCCCGACAACGCCTATTGCTGACGATATCCTTCGCGAGAATAATGTACTAGTCATCCCTGACGTAGTCGCTAATGCTGGTGGTGTTACAGTCTCTTACTTTGAATGGGTTCAGAATTTCTCTAATTTCTTTTGGACCGAGGATAAGATAAATAAGCGACTAGAGTGTGTAATGCGTGAAGCATTTTCTAGTGTCTGGCAGGTTGCACAGGAAAATAATGTATCCATTCGAACTGCAGCTTATATCATCGCATGTAAACGCATCTTGCTAACGTGTGAGATGCGCGGCTTATATCCGTGATTGACTAATTTTTACTTTACTGCTGTCATTAAAGGCAAACGTAGCGGTATAGCACCGTATAAAATGGTACAAGTAATTGGTGAAACTAAGGAATATAAGAGTTTCAGATTAATAACTTAGATCCTTTTATTTGTTTCTAGTTATTTTCTAATATTTAAACTAAAACAGAAGACATCCTATCTCTAGGCATGTCTTCTGTTTTTTCTATGAAGGTTCGGTCAGATGATAGCGTTACCATCGTAATTTGCATATTTCTATAATCTAATTCTAATTGATAAGTTAATAAATTTATCTAGACTAGCTAACATAAGACTAGGAATACGATTGTAGTGTTATTTATCTGTGTGAGTAATCTCGTCTTTTATTTGATGTTAATAGACGTCTGCATGAACAAATGGCTAACCGGGGATTATATGGCAGCCTAAGTAAATCTGGGCGCGTCGCGCGACGTACGCTTAGCGGTAGGTATTTTACCTTGCTACAGACCCTCAAATTTTAAAAATTTATTCATCATTCAAATATAGCGTTAACTATTGATTTTTGGATCTGCTATTTCGGAAAATGCTAAATATGTTTCTAACATTAATATTTATCTTATATCGACGATAGTTACCACTTCATAGGTCGAGATAAAGCATGACTGAAAATATCCAGCTTATTGCTAAGATATATAGTATAAAAGAAAGTGATGTTTGCTCAGCCTAGTATGCCTCGTGCTCGATAGCGCCTCCTTTACTGATGCTTGACATGTTGAAGGTGTTTTTCTGTCTTATATGATTGACGCTATAGATTTTTCGAGCTTCTGAAAATTATGAGCATCATAATAAGTATTATCGTCAAGATAATGCTGATATTTTGTGATTTTCATGGTGAAATCGGGGGTTACATAAAAGATCAATAGATGATTTCGATTAAGAATGTTTCAAAATGGTATAGCACTTTCCAGGTACTAAAAAATTGCTCGGCTGAGATCAAGAAAGGAGAGGTGATTGTTGTGTGTGGCCCGTCAGGATCAGGAAAATCGACGTTAATTAAGACATTTAATGGACTAGAACCTTTTCAGAGAGGCGAGATTAGAATCAATGAGCAATCAGTTAGTGATTCTAAGATAAGCCTATCAAGGCTACGCACAAAAATCGGGATGGTATTCCAGAATTTTGAACTGTTCCCGCACCTATCAATCACCGAAAATCTTGTGCTTGCTCAGATTAAGGTGCTTGGTCGATCGAAAGACAAAGCGATCTCTAAAGGACTAAAGTTGCTCGATCGCGTTGGTCTAAAGATGCATGCTAACAAATATCCCGGGAAATTATCGGGTGGTCAGCAGCAGCGCGTAGCGATCGCACGTGCTTTATCGATGGACCCGATCGCAATGTTGTTCGATGAACCGACCTCGGCTCTTTATACAGAGATAATCAATGAAGTCCTGGATGTGATAGTCGAACTAGCGCAAGAGGGAATGACAATGATATGCGTAACACACGAAATGGCCTTCGCAAAAAAGGTTGCGCATCGAGTTATTTTTATGGATCAAGGGATGATTGTTGAGGATAATCGTAAAGAAGACTTTTTTGCACATCCTAAATCAGCTCGCGCGAAAAGTTTTCTAGCTAAGATCCTAAATTAATTGTTATATCTTATGTGTATTCAGGTCAAGCATTAATGAGCTGAATATGATGCAATTAACAGGTGATAACTAGCTAATGAGTCTTGGCATACTGATGACAAATTTTCCTAATTTTCTGAATTTAGTATAGTGTACGGAACACAAACTACTGTTGCATTACTTCATCTAAATGAAGTAATAGCTGTTCGTCCGTTTAAATGCACGCTATAGGACCTTTATTAAAGATAATCCTATGTCGATTTTAGTATACCGTCACCCCCCCACTTCTATTTTACTAAAGAGAAATTAGGTGGAGTATTCTTAAGCGAATATTTGTATTGATCTAATTTTCTGAATAAAACTTATGTCTGTGTTATTCCTCAGTCTTCTTAAGCTGTTCTAAATTAAAACCATTGTTTTAGTCAAGTTTCCACTTGATGTAATGTGGGGCGATGCTGAACCGTGCGTAAAAATAGGAAAATTTTATATAGTGCTGATATTACTTGAAAATATAAAAAACGAGTAGAGACGCATCTGCTTCTAACAACGTATAAATCCGACAGCGCTGATATCCTCTAAGGAGTTTTTATCAGTAATTTTAAAACAGTGTCATACCACGCAAAATCTATAACCCTAAGGGCGTACTATTAGGATCGTGTCTTTAGTGATGAACTCTCGTTCCTGGTATTTCGCTACTTTAGTAGCACTGTTTGTTCGGCAGCTCTCTGAGCTTGTCTACTAGGCTGGTAAATACTATTTACTTTATGTCATATAGTAGTATCGATCTTCTAGTCTAAATACTCTATTAAATAAGCCGCTATATATGAGGTAATTTAATCATTTGAAATATCTACTACTTTAACATCGAGAAGTTAAATATGCTGCGATAAGAAATAGAGCGTATAAGATGTTTGAAATGTCTCAAACGACTTTTTTATAGTTTATTAGGATGATAAAACTCTTTCTTAGGTGCTGCAGAATCTGTATATAAAGCGCGTGTTTAATATTTGTATTGCATGCCGATTAACAAGTACATATAGAAAAGTTCTGACACATACTCTATAGATCACATTTGTGTCCGGAATATAATTCCTTGGCTTAATAGATCAAGCTAAAACAGATAATAGTGTAGTAAAGCTCTAACTAAATTCTTAGTAGCCATGAAATATGCGTGCTTCCATTTTATTTGTCAACCCGAAAGGTCTCTAACACCTGCAAGTCCATGAAGATTCTACAAAGATGCTCAATCCTTAAAACATAATGCCGAAAAACTTAAGACCTGCTAAAGTTACGTCTTGTAAAGCGCCGACAATACTCAATTTAAGGAGCCTAAGCTAGGGTGGCAGTATATGTTGCATGAGCAAAAGCGGGCCTTAGCACGCTCAATTGCAGATCGATATGAATAGCCTAGACCAATCCATCAAAGCTAGTTTCAGCTCCTCGGGCATGTCTGTGTTAAATCTCGCCCGTCCTGATGATTGGCATGTACATGTGCGTGATGGCGCGCTGCTTGAGACAGTGCTACCCCACACTGCTCGGCAGTTCGGCCGAGCGATTATCATGCCGAATCTAAATCCGCCAGTTACTACGACTGCGCAGGCTGCCTCTTATCGGCAGAGGATCCTTGCTGCGCGTCCCGCGCAAGGACCTGGTGTTGCGTTCGAACCTCTGATGACGCTATATCTGACTGATAATATGTCGCCGGATGAAGTGCGGCGAGCTTGCGAAAGTGGCTTCGTGCATGGCGTAAAGCTCTATCCGGCTGGCACAACAACTAATTCAAATGCCGGTGTCACAGACTTACGACACTGTGTAGTGACACTAGAGGCAATGCAGCAAAATAGTCTACCTTTACTAATTCATGGTGAGGTGACGGACCCGTCAATCGACGTGTTTGATCGTGAAGAGGTGTTTATAGACCAAGTACTTGAGCCATTGCGGCGTGATTTTCCTGCGCTTAAAGTAGTATTTGAACATATTACGACACGCAGCGCAGTGGAGTATGTGCGCGACGCAGATGCAGAACCGGGCATGCTAGGCGCAACTATAACCGCTCATCACTTACTACTAAATCGCAATGCAATACTAGTCGGTGGTATTCGACCACATTATTACTGTCTTCCCGTCTTTAAGAGAGAAACGCACCGCTTAGCACTCGTCGAGGCGGCTATTTCGGGTCATCCGAGATTTTTCCTTGGAACTGACAGCGCGCCACACCCGCAGAGCCTGAAGGAAAACCCATGTGGCTGTGCTGGTTGTTATACAGCACCACACGCGCTTGAGCTATACGCACAAGCCTTTGATAAAGCTGGTGCCTTACGTCGCTTAGAGGGTTTTGCAAGCTTTTATGGCTCCGACTTTTATGGATTACCACGCTCTACGGATACAGTAACTCTTGAGCGTACGAGTTGGGTATTGCCCGAAGATGTCGACGCAGATAGCCTTGGCGTGGTGGTGTTTAAGCCCGGTAAAGATCTCAGCTGGAAGTTGCGATAATAAGTATGTTGGTTAGTTATTGCTATGCAATATATAGAAAAATCTATGTCAAGACTATAGTTTAAGTTGTCTAAGATAGCATAGAGGCTTCTCCGGAAAAATGCCTAATATTCATAGATCAGCTTATTATTACTAGAATATACGAGATAAAAGCCGGAATAATCCCCCTGTGGCAATGTGGGTACCATGTAGATGTACTCTAAAGTCCGATATGTCGCATTTGACTACTTCTGCCGCGCTAGACTTAAATTCGCAGTTCTGCTTAGCTGTTAAGATATTTTTCATCAGCTAGGGCTAACTTATCCTATCTGTGTTAAAATGGAGGCTTGCAAAGTAGGCTAGACAGTCGCGTCTTCCACGCATCAAGTGAAGACGAGGAAAGTCCGGACTCCATAGGGCAGGGTGATGGCTAACAGCCATCCGTGGCAACACGCGGAATAGGGCAACAGAAAGCAAACCGCCGATGGCCTAGCAGGTTAGGATCAGGTAAGGGTGAAACGGTGCGGTAAAAGCGCACCGCGGCTGCGGCAACGCATTTCGGCAGTGTAACCTCCACCTGGAGCAATTCCAAATAAGCAGGTGCGCGCTACAGCAAAGCGCAAGAATAGGCCCTATTCTAGTCTGTGGGTAGGAAGCTTGAGCGCCTCAGTAATGAGGCGCCTAGAGGAATGGCTGTCACGCGCATTGGAATATTACTGGTGCGCGCACAGAATCCGGCTTACCGGTCTGCTTTGTGTCTTTTAAAAAAGTGCCGTCTTCATAAAAACTAAACTTTGCTTTCAGCGTGAAATTATACTTCTCTTATATAAGAGAAGTTGATAGTGTACTTCGTGATTGTTAGATGTAAGTATGGGATACATGGCCCTAACTATGATATTACAAACGCTAAAATCTAATGGCTTTTTGAAATTAATAATGTCGTACGTTATTTAACCCTAGCACTTTGGTTGAACTATTTCCATCTCTTAATTAATTTATAGGCGCTTTTAAAAAAGCGAATATCTGTTATTTGCTTCCATTTAGGAGGCATTAGTTACTTATTTTATCACGCATTTTGTGCTTTATTTACGTACTTTATAATTCTTAGTAATAAAGAACAAATTTTTATTATAGTTGCTATAAGCTAGGCTCTTTAAAAAAAGATGCCGCTCTACTATTAGAGTTTGAAATTTTTAGAGAAAAGCTTTACTTAGGGCCGCTCTATTGAGTGGAATTATTAGGTGGTTAATTAAAGATAAAACATTATATTTTTAGAGTAATACTCTAATATTACGCGTGATATCAGCAAGTCGAAATATAGTTTTTCTTGCGACTGCTTAGCGTAGGTTCTATAATGTCTAATATTAGTTAACCTAAAGTTTTTACCTTTGGTAAATCCAACGAAAGCGTTAAGGCCCTCTTTTATTTTCTAAGAAAGATTATAGCTGGGGTAGCAAATAACTTTCAATTTCCTTTATAGAACTTTTCCCTAAATTCCCATGGGGAAAATTATAGAAAACCTGAGCCATGCCATAATGCGCATCTATCAGTAGGACTAAAGAAAAGCAAAGCATCTAATTTGGAACGATCATGAAAACGTTTTCCGCCAAAGCCCATGAGGTAAAGCGTGAATGGTACGTGATTGACGCGACGGATAAGGTACTCGGCCGTATTGCTAGTAAGGTAGCACATCGCCTTCGTGGCAAGCATAAGCCTGAGTTCACGCCGCACGTTGATACCGGTGATTTTATTGTCGTCGTTAATGCTAGAAAGATAAAAGTTACTGGCAAAAAAATGACTAGCAAGAAGTACTACTGCCACTCTGGCTATCCGGGTGGCATCTATGAAACAGTTTTTAGCAAGATGCAAGAGCGTTTTCCGGGCAGAGCACTGGAAAAAGCTGTCAAGGGTATGCTACCGAGAGGTCCACTTGGATACGCAATGATTAAAAAATTAAAGGTCTACGCAGACGTGACGCACCCACATACCGCGCAACAACCGCAAGCACTCGAGATCTAAGGAGCCAAGGTCAGATGATCGGAAATTGGAACTACGGTACCGGCCGCAGAAAAAGCGCGGTGGCTCGCGTGTTTATTAAGTCGGGTAAAGGTGATATCGTTGTTAACGGCCAGCTTATTGCTGATTATTTCTCACGAGAGACATCGTTAATGATCGTATGTCAACCACTAAATCTTGTAAACTATATAAATACTTTTGATATTAAAGTCAACGTCATTGGTGGTGGTGAAACCGGCCAGGCTGGCGCTGTGCGCCATGGTATTACCCGGGCATTAATCGATTACGACGAGACGCTAAAGCCAATTTTGTCAAAAGCCGGCTTTGTGACCCGAGATGCGCGTGAAGTCGAACGTAAAAAAGTAGGTTTGCATAAAGCGCGGCGTCGTAAGCAGTTTTCTAAGCGCTAAGTAAGTACGCGTGCCATAATAAATCGCACGCAAAATTCTGGCGTCGCGTAAAAACTGCTGGTTTTATAGTCTAAATCGCTGTTATATAACAGCTCTAGACTAGAACAGCATTAAGACATTGGAGGAAGAGTTAATGAAAGCTATGACTGATATCCCCGTAATTGAGATACCAGTCCCACTTTTTTTTACAGATGCAGCCGCCGATAAAGTAAAACAGTTAATTGATGAAGAAGCTAACCCAGAACTAAAGCTTCGAGTATTTGTTCGAGGTGGTGGCTGTTCTGGGTTTCAATACGGTTTTACATTCGACGAGCAGGTTAACGAGGATGATACTGTAATAGATAAAAACGGTGTTCAACTGTTAATTGACTCGATGAGTTATCAGTACTTGATAGGTGCCGAAATCGATTATAAAGACGACTTAAACGGAGCTCAATTTATAATTAAGAACCCAAATGCGATCACTACTTGTGGTTGTGGTTCATCGTTCTCAGTATGATATACCTGCTTTACAGCAATAAGTCAGTCGGGCTATTTCGGTAAAAAAGATGTATACACCAAAGTTAAATTATCCTTAATGTTTTAATTTGGTCAAGAACACGTATTGTATAGAAAAGTTTATCAAGTAACGTCTTTAGCTACATAATATATAGCGTGAGTGCCCCCAAGTCTTATTTGGGGGCACTGTCCATTATCTCCTAGTGCTAAAAGTTTTACTTAGTTTTTTAAGAAAAAAGGCTTTAGAACTAATCTAGTGAATTCAAGTTCGCGCAAGATGCTGTGCTAATATCTAATGCCCTTCAATTCTGCTAGACATTAAGACTGTGAGCATTCTGGTGTAATATGCGACCGTGATAGGATATTGCTATCAGATAAAAGATTAGCTAAATATCGCTTAAATGCATGTAATGTAGTACCTCTCAATGCTGCAGGTTTACCAACTGATGCTGAGAGCGGGTTCAAGCGATGGCCTTGATGCCGTACCTCATAATGTAGATGCGGGCCAGTTGCGCGGCCAGTATTGCCAACGTAGCCAATCACATCACCACGAGCAATCTTCTTGCCAGCTTTTAGATTTAGAGGAGTTCGAGATAGATGGGCATACATAGTCTCGTATTGTTGAATATGGCGTATGACAACTGTCTTACCATAACCATGTCGCCACCCTAAAAATGTAACGATTCCAGATCCGCTTGCCCGTACTGGTGTACCACTTGGCGCAGCCCAATCAACACCACTGTGAAATGCGTGGCGTCCAGAAATTGGATGCATGCGCTCGCCGAAGCGCGATGACAATCTCGCCTTCGCAACAGGGCAGGGATTGAGTGCTCGCTGCAATGAGTGCCCATTAGTACTATAAAAACTGCCGTCACACTTGTTCGGTAGGCAGTACCAAATAGCGCGGATAGGCGGGCCGTTAATTGCCTTGGCCTCAAGAACGAGGATGCGTCGATGATAAGGTGGTTCACCGGCTACCGCACCAACTAGTACGCGATAGTGCTGCCCGCGAAAGGGTCCAGCTAGTGTACGTATGTTTGGCAGTGCGTCAATCGCAGCGTCGATCGAGCTACTTAAAACGCCAGCTTGCCTCATCACGCTAGCAAACCGACTATCAAGTACGCCAGATAAAATCTGTTTAGTCGGGAAAGTTAGTTTGGCGAGTGTGTAATCATAATACAAGCTTGGTGCTGCACTATGTTTGCTAATATTACATAACATGCTACTGTTAACTTGAGCTGGCATAGCTATTGAGTAAGCCGACGTATATACCGTATACGCGGGTATCGATAGCGTAGATGCCGCGGCGAAAAAATATGGGATTATTGTGTTTAAGCTCACGGATGCGGGGATATTTAAGTTAAAAATTATTTAATAGTGCTATGAAGTGAAGTAGAGTTGCAAATGCAATACTGTTGCACGTAAGTATAAGAACCTACCAAAAGCGGTGCTACATCACGTAGAATTTAGTTTCTATACGATAATACCCTTAAAAATTATGAGAGACGGGGTTGCGAGGTGCGATAGGTGACGCGACTCTGTACGTTATATTATGTATGTAATGAGTGCCGAGACCAATATTTCTGTTCCATACCTATCTATTCCCGATGAAATTCGCGCTATGCTAGCCGTGGCACAACATGGCTGCGAAGAGCTCCTTATTAAGGATGAATTTGCATGGAAACTAGCAAAGAGTGTCCAAACGGGAAGGCCGTTGCGCATCAAGCTTGGACTCGATCCAACTGCACCAGATATCCATATCGGACACACTGTAGTGCTTAACAAGCTGCGACAGTTTCAGGATCTTGGTCATACTATTATCTTCCTAATTGGTGACTTCACTTCGTTAATTGGTGATCCATCCGGGCGCAATCAGACGCGTCCGCCACTCACTTGTGAACAAATTGAGATCAATGCTAAAACTTATCTAGAACAAGCTGTGCGAGTTCTAGATTCTGAAAAAACAGAGATTCGCTATAATAGTGAATGGTCAATGCCACTAGGCGCTAATGGTATGATTAAGCTTGCATCTCGCTATACTGTAGCGCGTATGCTAGAACGTGAGGATTTTACTAAGCGCTTTAAAAGCGGAGTGCCAATTTCTATCCATGAATTTTTATATCCTCTGATGCAGGGGTATGATTCAGTTGTGCTACAGTCAGACCTTGAGATAGGCGGTACCGATCAGAAGTTTAATCTATTAATGGGCCGAGAATTGCAGAGGCAGTATGGGCAGGAGCCACAATGTATTATGACGATGCCGCTGCTCGAGGGGCTAGACGGTGTCAATAAAATGTCTAAATCTAAGAACAACTATATCGGTATTAATGAGAAACCATCTGAGATATTTGGAAAGCTAATGAGTATCTCAGATGCGCTAATGTGGCGTTATATTAAGCTTCTTTCATTTCGCAGTCTTGATGAGATTGTAGACCTCCAGAACAAGGTACGATCTGGTTATAACCCGCGCATACTAAAGGTTCTGTTCGCGCAAGAAATTGTTGCTCGTTTCCACTCTCAAGCTGCTGCACAGCGTGCTCTAGAAGACTTTAATCTTCGTGCAAAGGGGGGGATACCCGACGATATTTCGGAAATAAAGTTGAGTGGTGCACCCTTACTGATCGGACATTTACTCAAAAAAACTGGTCTAGTTTTATCTATCAGTGAAGCATTTCGAAATATAGAACAGTCTGGTGTAAAAATAAATGGCACTACGATTATTGACAAAGGGCTAAAGCTTGGGGCGGGCATATATATCATTCAGGTCGGAAAGCGACGTTTTATGCGTGTAATCCTATGCACCTAGTGCGCATTTTCGAAGAACATAATAACTTGAAATAAGATAAATAATCTACTGGGGCAGTATATATAGCAGATTACACAAAGCTTAATAATATTAAGCGTAGCAGAGTATGCATGGCTAGTTATATACGACTAGAGACTAAATACTTGCAAGTTTTGATAGCATTCTTACTTCGTAAGAAGAGAGGCAATACTGACTATTGAGGCATCATCAGTTACACTGTTAACCAGTAGCTAATAATCGATATCTTACTGTTCAAATTTTTAAAGCAGTCTATATATTGCTTACCACTCTCTAACTAGAGTCTGATAGTTCGTAAGGCCTGTAAGTTATGGATGTATCTTATGTGCGTCTAGTTCGCTAGGCCGAAATAACGATAGGCAAGTAATGTTGCAACCCGTCCTCGTGGCGTACGTTGAAGATAGCCCTGCTGAATCAGATAAGGTTCAACCATATCTTCAATCGTGTCGCGTTCTTCACCAATGGCGGCAGCCAAGTTATCTAAACCCACTGGTCCGCCATCAAACTTATGAAGGATCGAGTCCAGCAACTTACGATCCATTAAATCGAAACCAACCGGATCAACATCAAGCATCGTCAATCCGGCATCAGCTGTTAGTGCTGTGATGCAGCCATTAGACTTGACTTCAGCATAATCTCGTACACGACGCAATAGCCGGTTTGCAATACGTGGTGTACCACGCGAACGCTGTGCGATTTCTAGCGCGCCCTCGGGCTCAATTTTCGTACCCAGTAGGTAAGCCGATCGCTCGACGATTCGCGCTAACTCGCTCGCAGTATAAAACTCAAGTCGAGCACTAATACCAAAGCGATCCCGCAGCGGATTAGTAAGCATGCCAGCACGCGTAGTAGCCCCTACTAGTGTAAATGGCTTCAGGTCTAATTTGACGCTGCGTGCTGTCGGCCCTTCTCCGATCATAATATCGATTTGATAGTCTTCAAGCGCTGGATACAAGATTTCTTCAACGACTGGCGACAACCGGTGGATCTCGTCAATAAACAATATATCGTTCATCTCAAGATGGGTCAATAGCGCAGCTAAGTCGCCGGCTCGTTCAAGTATTGGCCCTGATGTCTGGCGTAGGTTGACGCCCATTTCTCGAGCTATTATATGTGCAAGTGTAGTCTTTCCTAGCCCTGGTGGAGCAAATAGTAGTACATGATCAAGCGCTTCTGAGCGACGCTTTGCCGCTTCGATAAAAATCTCGAGCTGCATGCAAACTTTTTCTTGCCCAATATA
Organism: Candidatus Vallotiella sp. (ex Adelges kitamiensis); assembly: GCF_020342435.1. Taxonomy (GTDB): domain Bacteria; phylum Pseudomonadota; class Gammaproteobacteria; order Burkholderiales; family Burkholderiaceae; genus Mycetohabitans. Next base: position 902,749 of record NZ_CP080504.1, on the reverse strand, counting down.
TTCAGCTAAGAGCTGCGGGCGTAAAGCTCGTTCGAATATTTCTTCGTTAGGCGACGCAGGGATTTCTGAAATCAGGCGCTTTGAGACAATTTTATCAGTTTCGATCATGTATCGATTGTACTGCATACAGCCATTATTTATGCTAGTGTGCTGTAGTTATACTCACCTAGAATAAAGTTCATGTTTTCGATAAAACTTTTAAAGCGAGTTTGATACCGTCCGATATATCAATGCTAATTGGTATATTCTTGACTGCGGAAAGCGACTCTTTCTCAGAATAGCCAAGAGAAATAAGGGCGTGTAAAATGTCCGGCGTATAGTTGATTGATGATACACCCGAGGTAACTATACTGATATCGTTGGTCAATTTTCCCTTCAACTCGAGCAATAGTCGCTCGGCGATTTTCTTGCCAATACCCGGCACCCGTGTTAGGCGGGCAGTATCTTGCGATGCAACCGTATGCGAAAGATCAACTACACTCATCCCAGAGAGCACCGCGAGCGCTATGCGAGCTCCAATGCCACTAATTTTTAGTAGTTCTCGAAAGAGATGGCGCTCCTGTTGCGTGAGAAAACCATACAATAGGTGCGCGTCCTCACGTACAATTAGTTGAGTAAATAACGTAACTTTACTGCCAATTCCGGGTAGGTTATAAAACGTGCTCATCGGCACGTCAATCTCGTATCCGATACCACTGCAATCAGCTAATAGATGAGGTGGGGTTTTCTCAAGCAAGATGCCTGTAATACGCCCGATCATAGCAAATCAATATAAAGTTAGTGTGCAAGTATAGTGCATAGTAGAATGAAAAGTGTTCCAGATTATTCTATAAATCGCCCCAGGCGTATCCGACAACTTTTCTTTGTTAATATGGATGAAAACGCGCTGAGTGTATTTATTAACTTTCCACTATGTGCGTGGCAAATTGCTATACCGAGAGCGTCAGCAGCATCGGTACCGGGCAAGCCGATCAAGTTCAACAACCGAGCTACCATCTTCTGTACCTGGTCTTTGGTCGCACGTCCGTAACCAACTACTGCTTGCTTAAGCTGTAACGCAGTATATTCAGCTATCGGCATACGGCCAGCTACAAGTCCGCAAATTGCCGCACCACGTGCCTGACCCAGCAAAAGCGTCGACTGAGGATTAACATTGACGAATATTTTTTCGATCGCGGCCTGGTCAGGGCAATGCTCATGAATTAGTGTTACAACACCATCGAATATGGTACCTAACCGACTCGGTAGGTCAGCATTCGTAGTGCGAATAACCCCGCTAGTTACATAGGTAAGTATGTCTTTATGCTTGTCGATAATACCAAATCCAGTGATGCGTAATCCCGGATCAATTCCAATTATTCTCATACTACCACTATAATTGATTAGCATTATCTAAATGCAGCTTGCATCGTAAAACTTACTCGGCGTCAGTGACGGAAATGTCGTATGCCAGTAATAACCATCGCAATATTATACTCATTAGCTGCTGCAATTATCTGATTATCGCGCATCGAGCCGCCAGGTTGAATAACACAGGTCGCGCCAGCTGAAACGACGACATCAAGCCCATCTCGAAATGGAAAAAATGCATCAGAGGCAACCGCTGAGCCTCTCAATGAGAGATTTGCACTTTTCGCCTTAATGCCAGCAATGCGAGCTGAATCAACGCGACTCATTTGACCCGCACCAATACCCAGAGTCATACCATTCGCGCAAAATACTATCGCATTAGACTTAACAAACTTTGCGACACGCCAGGCGAATAACAGGTCATCCATTTCTTTAGAAATTGGATGCCGTTTCGTGACTACGCGTAACTCATGCGGCTGCACATTCTTTATATCCGGTGACTGCACTAATAAGCCACCTCCGACACGCTTTAAGTCATACGCGTTAGCTGTATTACTTAGCGGTATCTGAAGAATGCGTAAGTTCCGATTTTCGGTAAATACTTGGCGTGCTGAATCTGTCAAAGAGGGCGCAAGTAGAACTTCAACAAATTGACTGGAAACCTCCCGCGCTGTTGCCTCGTCAATTTCTCGATTAAACGCTATAACGCCGCCGAATGCAGAAGTTGGATCAGTCTGACACGCTTTAGCGTAGGCGTCGTATGGCGTCATCGCTACGCCGACCCCGCACGGGTTCATATGCTTGATAATCACGCATGTTGGGATATCAAATGCCTTAACGCATTCCCATGCAGTGTCGGCATCAGCAATATTATTGTAGGACAGTGCTTTACCTTGCAGTTGCCGATAGTTCGCTAGAGAGCTTTTAGCCGATTGCGGGTCGCGATAGAACGCTGCACTTTCATGCGGGTTTTCCCCATAGCGCAGGTCCTGCACTTTCGTGAAGGAAAGATTCAGCGTAGTTGGATATGTACTACGTGTTGCATGCTGCAGATCCTCGTTGAGGCTAGTTAGGTAGTTCGTAATTGCGCCGTCATATTGAGCGGTGTATGTAAAGACCTTAGTCGCTAGCCGGAAATTGGTTATGTAGCTGACTGCATTTCCATGCTCTCGCATTTCATCAAGAATCACTGCATAGTCGGCTGGATCAGTGATTACCGTTACATCACGGTGGTTTTTCGCAGCTGAGCGAAGCATAGTTGAGCCACCGATGTCGATGTTTTCAATGGCTTCATCTAATGAGCATTTTTCTCGCGAGACGGTTTCCGAAAACGGATAGAGATTAACTACAAGCATATCGATCGTTAGAATCCCATGCTGATCAAGTGTAGCTATATGGGCAGGTATATTGCGTCTTGCAAGAATGCCACCATGAACCTTAGGGTGTAGTGTTTTAACGCGGCCATCGAGTATTTCGGGGAATCCCGTATAGTCGGCTACCTCAGTAAATGGCAAGCCCACACTAGCAAACAGCTTTGATGTTCCCCCTGTAGACAATAAGATAACGCCAAGTTGACATAAGTTTTTAGCGAAATCAACAATACCTGTTTTATCAGAAACAGAAATCAGAGCGTGCTTAATCATGTTGAAAAAACCTTAAATCTACGCTCACGCGAGAATAAAAATATTCGAAAAGGCGGACACTGTGCTATGACAGGCCATACCCTTTCAGCTTTTTACAAATCGTGTCTCGATTAATATCGAAGACTTAGTCTCTAGAGACTGCTCGCCTAGCGACTATTCTAGAACGATTTCTAGCATAGGTTTCTAGAAACGGAATATCTCTATTTGATGGATATCGTGTGATCGGGATCTATCCAGATCACAGAAATATGTGCCGAGACTAGCGCGAATACATTGTTTAATATTATGCTCGCTCATGCAAATAATTGGTCAGTAGCGAAAGCATATCATGTGTCCGAGATTGCTTGTTCAAGATAGACGCTCTAATTGCGTCTTTTGGATGTTGCGGGGCGTAACTAATCCAGGCTAGTTGTTCGTAGATCGAATCTATTGTATTTATTCGACTTTAGAATATATTTTCTGCCGGAAAGACCGTGAGTGTACCTAGGCAATGTGCTTGGTATGCAGCGCGTACATTGGTAAACTGTTGCTAAATATACATAGTAACTCGTCTAGCTATTGGACATCGGATAGTAGCATACCTGTGCAGCTTGCGCTGGATTGTAACACTAGACGAGCACATAGTTTGTCTGCTGTGTTACCAAGAAGTAGTAGTGCAAGCATATACGATATGCCTTAGTGAACTGCGTAGTCGAATGCTGTATACCCTGCTTAACACAATCGATTATAGTGCGGCCGAAGTAACCTCTGTGCGACATATAGATATGCCTGATTATCGTTGTTTCGACTGGCTAAACAAGCGGTTCGAGTAGCATGAGTCTACCATGCGACAACGCAAGAATACGCGAATCGTCTAGCGCTGAATCCTGTTTGTGCTTACCGATTAACGCAATGCGTAGGTGCGCCTGCAGCGTGTGAATAAACTAGCAAGTGCAGTCCAGTTAGTCAGCGCCCACAATGCCATATCATAATCTTATCGCGCCTCCTCATTTGGAGGCGCATTCATACCGTATCATGCTTGAATAAAGTATTATTTGTTCTGTTGAGAGCTATCTTCCCGACAACATCTAGTGTATTAGGGTTCCAATATCGTCAACAAGAGCCCGAATATTTTCGGGTCATTAGCTCTGATTTAGAGGGTAGTACACTACTATAGTGCTCATTCATCTGTGCATATTCATATATCCCGCCACCGATATTGGGACATTAAGCTAACCTTAGTCCCGCACTAATCTTTTAGTACGCTTATTTCTGAAAAAGCAAGTTTATGGGCAGCAGTATATCCCCCTGGGAAGGACTGCCGTCTAAACCGTAGGGCGATGTTCTAATTTTAGACGGCCAGGATAGACTTTACCTTGTAATAGTCTTAGTTACTATAATCACGCACATTTATATCAATCTAGTAAATAGTTTTATACATATAGAAGTATGCATTAGGAGTAGCTAGCGCTCATATCATTAAAATACTCTTTGTGCCAGAACTCGCACCACTAACTTTGTACTGTATATTAAGTAGCAATCTAATACGTGTCGCCTTAATCTCAGTTTTCTGTGCCGATAATAAAAGCAAGCAGACCCTAATATCTTAAGCCGCTCTAATCAAATAGAGCCAGTAATGAAGCAAGCCCAGCTAGAGAGTAGAAGGAGTGAAAGAGTTGGATCAAATCATGCGAGTTATGATGATGCGAAAGGGTTTTACCGTATAATAATTTACGACTTTCTGATGCGACTGCCTGACACAGGGTAAGGATTTTGGGTGGAGTAGATAGCTTCCAAGAAATTACTAAGCCGGCCGTTTATGCCGATATAGTGTCGGCTCTGTCTATTGCATCTATGCAGACCAACATAGCTCGATCAAAAGAATTTGTCATCAGTCCTTAATTTAAGACATGTACCTCGCCTGATACGCACCGCTGCGTTGCTCGCGGTGCCGGGATTTTTTTCAGCGCTCTCTCATGCCCAATTGATAAATATAAGCACACCGCCGACTCAGTTGGATGTTCCCCGGGAACTGCGTATCGCACCTCAGCTTGAAAAGCATACTTTGCCATCAGGTGCACTACCCACAATGTTCGGGTTGAGTGAGATGGCTAGAGGCACAGTGGGTCATGACTCATTACTCGAGGGTAATGCTGAATTGCGGCGCTATATGTCAGTTATAAAAGCTGATTCAATCTATTACAACGCAGAGGCCGATCTCGCTGAGGCATTTGGGAATGTGCATATTATCAACAATGATAATGAATTCTCTGGATCGGATGCCCACTTAAAAATAGGATCCTCTACTGGCTATATCATGAAGCCAAAGTACTATTTTTATCTAACTGGTGGCTCTGGTTCAGCCGACAAGATCGACATAATTGACGATACACATCTGGTAGTGCACCATGGTACCTATACAGCATGCCCGTGCGACAGTGATCCAGATTGGTATGTGAAGGCTACGCGATTTAGCATAGATATCAAGACGGATCTGTGTATTGCACGCAATAGTGTGTTGTTCTTCCAAGGTGTTCCTATTTTTGCTAGTCCTTGGCTGTTGTTTTCGCTCTCTAAAAACCGCCACAGCGGTTTCACGATACCGCATGTCTCGATAAATTCGAGAGCTGGCATCATGATATCGATGCCGTATTCTTTCAATATTACACCTGATTATGATCTGGTGCTTACGCCCTGTATTATGTCGCAGCGTGGTGTACTAATTGCATCTAATTTTCACTACTCATCCCCAGCCTACTCGAGTAATTTCCTCGTCGAGTATCTGCCGCATGACTATATCATGAACACTAGTCGTTACAATGTGTTTTTCAACCATATCCAGAACTTTGGCAATGGTTTTGGTGGGTATATTTATTATAACCGAGTGTCCGATAAGACCTATCTAGAGGATCTTGCGTTGAGCAATTCGTTCCTATTGCGCGCTCAGATTTTATATCAGCAGGAGGTTGGTTTAACTTACAACAGCGGACCATGGTCTACATTTCTACGCTGGCAGAACTGGCAGACGTTTCGATCATCGATAGCACCATATGGCCGTGTACCACAGATAAATATGAAGTACAGTCGCTATAACATTGGTGGACTAGACTTCGGCGCTGAAGTTGACGCAACTTGTTTTTTAGTTAACACAACTGGTGCAGCGGAGGGTGCTCGCTTTGTTCTTAACCCTTACGTTTTATATCCAATTGTGCGACCCGGCTACTTTTTTACACCTAAAATACAGTGGCATTTTGCATTATATGATTTGTCTACGACAGACGTTAACACAGATAGTAGCCAGTTAAAGAGTTTCAATATCAATATACCGACACTAAGCCTCGACTCTGGCTTAATATTAAATCGCAGCCTTCGCCTCTTTAGCCGGGACTACATTCAGACTTTAGAACCGCGCCTGTACTATGTGTATACACCGTACCGAAATCAGCAGTTTGTACCATTTTTTGATACCGCCGAGGCAGATTTTAGTCTGACTCAGATTTTTACAGAGCGGGGTTTCATCGGCAATGATCGCATTGCCGATGCAAATCGGCTGACTGCAGCACTCACATCATGTTTTATAGATGCGGAATCTGGAGAGAAACGGGCATGCTTCGTGATCGCACAGCAATATTTTTTCAGAAACCAACGCGTAGTATTCACGCCATCTCGTTTAGCAGCGCAGACCCCGCACTCCGATGTGATTGTTGGCTCCTCATTTAAGATCGGCGACAGTTTTTCGACTGAACAGTCCTTCCAGTATAGTCAGAGTACCAATCGACTCATGCAAACGACCCTCGGGTTTTCATGGAAACCAGCGGAGCGTCGCGTGCTGAACGCGAGGTACTGGTATACGCGCTCGAATACACAGCTGTCTTACGAACCGATCAACCAGTTAGTAGTCTCGGCGCAGTGGCCGTTTACAAACCGTCTGTACGGAGTTGCTCGGGTGAATTATGACATTATCCAGAACCGCCTAATTGACGCGTTGACTGGATTCAAGTACGACGCGAAGTGCTGGTCATTAGGTATTGGATTGCAGAAATGCATAAACAGCACAAATATTTCGAATCAGGCGTTTCCCGGAGTACGGATACTTGCACAACTGCAACTCAAGGGTTTTTCAACAATAGAGAACAAGCTAGAGTCACAATTTCGGACGAATATACCAGGTTACGAGCCAGCGCCGTCTCTATCTGCTCCTCAGAGCCGATTTATCGACTATCAATAAAACTTTAATTAGTAGGAAACTATATTTCACGCGCGCCAGTTTTTAATTGAACGGAGTAACAATAGAAATGATAAGGCCGATACGTTCGGCACTGTTTCAATGCACGTTTTTACTTATTAACAGCGTATACGCACAAGCACTGCCGTCGCATCAAATTTCGCAGAAGATAGATCATATTGTTGCAGTCGTAAATAATGACGTAATAACGAGCCATGAGCTTGATTTACAGATGGAGTTAATTACACGGCGCCTGAAAAATCAGAATGCGCCATTACCAGCACCACATCAGATGCGACTACGGGTACTGAATCAGATGGTTCTTGGGTATATCCAATTACAGCAAGCAAGGGATAACGGCATCGTGGTTGATAATGCGACGCTACAAAACACACTAATACAACTCGCTCAGGTGAACAATATGTCGCTCGCCCAGTACCGTGCGCAACTAGAGAGTAAGGGTATTACCTGGTCGGCATTTAGTACCGATGTGCGTAATGAGTTAATGCTTTCGAAGCTTCACAATCAAGAAGTTAACAGCAGAATCATAGTATCAGATGCAGAAGTGCACGATTATATCGCTAGCCAGAATGGAATGATGGGGCGTATACAGCAGGACCAGGACTTGTGCTTTGAGCATATTCTAATTAAAGTCCGGCCGGACGCGTCGCCAACTGAAATTAGAGCCGCTCAGGAAAAAGCACTCGATCTTCTAAAGTACGCACTGTCTAACAAAGACTTCGAGCAGCTCGCAAAAGCTAATTCGCAGGCGCCTGATGCTTTACAAGGAGGGAATCTTGGCTTCCGTCCAGTTTCTTCGTTACCTAAAGTGATGACGCAGGCTGCGTTTCAGCTGCGGCCGGGACAGGTTAATCCAGAGGTATTACGCACTGCAGAAGGCTTCGAGATCGTTCGGCTTATAGATCGCCGGATGTCAAGCAATACCCACATAGACATGCCGAAGCTCGTGCAAACACATGCTCGGCATATTCTCATCCGAGTTAACGAGAAGCAGTCGGAGCTTTCGGTACAGCAGAAACTACTGAAACTGCGATCTCAGATTGAGGCAGGTGGCGACTTCGCAAATTTCGCCCGTATCTACTCGCAGGATAGTTCGGCGTCTCAGGGGGGGGACTTAGGATGGATTAACCCGGGTGAGACTGTACCGGAATTTGAGCAAGCGATGAACAACCTAGAGGATAACAAAATAAGCCAGCCGATCCATAGTAACTATGGTTATCACCTAGTTCAAGTAATTGAACGTCGAGTGGCACAAGGCTTCATTTCGAAACAAGAGGAAATTGTATATCAGATAATTGGCCAGCGTAAAGCAGAACAGGTCTATACAGACTGGCTTCTTCGGCTGTGCGATAGCTCATATGTACGATATAACTTAGATGAACCAACCTAAGACGACTGTCGGCACGGAGCATGACAATACCTATTAGCATTGCCATCACGACTGGTGAACCTGCCGGTATCGGTCCGGAACTGACTGCAGAGGTATTTGCATGCGGGACTAGCCGCTGGCACCATGAAATTTGTTTCACAGTTTTCGGAGACCGACGGCTGCTGATCGAGCGCGCGGAACAGATAGGTGTAGACTCTACCATATGGTCAACGGGAGTGGGGAGGAATATCGTACTGCGCGATGTGCCCCTCAGTGTGCCGAGTGTAGCTGGTGTGTTAGACGCGGCAAACGGACGCTATGTGCTCACAATGTTAGATGCGGCTATTGATGGCGCGCTCGATGGTATGTTCCACGCCATCGTAACTGCGCCGCTTCAAAAAAGTATTATTAACGACGCTGGCATGCTATTTACTGGCCATACCGAATATCTGGCTCAGCGTACTGGTGCGTCGCGTGTTGTGATGATGCTATCTGGAACCGGTAAGCAGCCACTGCGAGTGGCTCTTGCAACTACACATTTGTCACTTCGAGATGTGCCTGACGCATTAAGTATTGACGGTCTAGTAGACACTTTAGCTATTATTGATAGGGACTTACGTACACGTTTTTGTATTGCATCGCCTCGCATTCTTGTTACAGGCCTAAATCCCCATGCAGGTGAAAATGGCTATCTAGGTCGCGAAGAAATTGAGGTAATCACACCGGCGGTGCAGCGCTCATACGCATCCGGTATCCAGGTGCGCGGGCCGTATCCAGCCGATACACTCTTTCATCCACGCTACTTACGCGATGCTGAATGTGTATTAGTAATGTATCATGATCAAGGTTTACCAGTGCTTAAGTTTTCTACATTTGGTAAGAGTATCAATATTACACTAGGATTGCCTATCGTACGAACCTCCGTTGATCATGGCACGGCACTCGACTTAGCGGGTACTGGACGTGCCGATTGTGGTAGTTTAATAGCCGCGATTGAGGCCGCTATTTCAATGGCTTTTGCTATAGGCGGTCATGCATCTCACTGTACCTGATTCTTAATGAGTGACTTTATGAATCATAATAAGTACCAAGGCCACTTGGCACGAAAGCGATTTGGCCAGCATTTCCTTACCGATATAAACGTGATTGACAAAATCGTGGAAATAATCCGTCCGCAACCCGAAGATCGGATCGTTGAAATCGGTCCAGGCCTAGGCGCATTGACCGCTCCACTCCTCAACTACGTGAAAATATTGCACGCGATTGAACTAGATAACGATCTAATCACGCGTCTACGGCAGCGTTTTAGTAGTAGACTTGTTTTGTATGCAGGCGATACTCTAGCGTTTAATTTTTCTTCACTAGCTAATTTAGCACATATTGGTGCATCGCTCCGGGTGGTTGGGAATCTGCCGTATAACATTTCAAGCCCGCTATTATTCCATCTAGCATTATTTTCTGATAAGATAATTGATCAACACTTCATGCTTCAAGATGAAGTAGTAAATCGGATGATTGCTAAACCGGGCGGTAGAAACTACAGCCGCCTCACTGTAATGTTACAGTATCGATATACGATCAATAAATTAATTGAGGTATCTCCTGAATCATTCAGGCCATCGCCAAAGGTGGCTTCGTCAGTAGTACGGATGATTCCACGCACGACTGGCGACGTACCGTCAGTTAATATTTACCGCCTGAGTGAAATTGTGACGGCCGCTTTTTCAAAGCGGCGTAAGATATTACGAAATGCGCTTGCAGCTTATGGTAGTCAAGTCAATTTTGAAGCGCTTGGCTTTGATCTTACACGTCGCGCCGAGGATGTACCGCTGCTCGAATATGTTGCGCTGGCACAGCAGCTTAAAGATAATTCTGGACCTCAGGCTAGAAGGTTAGATCTCAGATCTATTAGTACGTTACTGCCTACGGCGTGCTGTGACTAACGGTTTATCTTAACGCGCTCTTATGAATATATAAATTAGATGAACTACGATTTCATATCAATCGATATGAAATAGATATCTGACATTAGACATAGGAATATCTTTGTTTATTCAAGAGGCCGCTCTATAGTCTAATAATTCAATTAGAGCTTACTGAGATTGCCTCAAATGACTACATCGAATTTCGGCATGCATTAAACGTTTACGATTGTGATAGATATGCATGCGTAGAAATACGACACATCTCAGTTTCAATCCACTCTTCAACGCGCATCATAACCTCATCAGCATTCAGATTAAAAGTATTAATTTGTTTACCAATTGAGACCGTAATTATCCCCGAATATTTTAGAAAAGAGTTGCGCGGCCACACGTATCCAGCATTGTGCGCAATTGGAACTACAGGTACTCCAGCAGATACCGCAAATCGTGTTCCACCGGTTTTATACGTGCCGCGCTCGCCCACTGGCATTCGTGTTCCCTCTGGAAATATGACCACCCATAAGCCTTCGGCTACCCGCTCTTTACCTTGCCGAATGACTGATCTAAATGAGCTATACCCTTTGTTGCGGTCAATGTGCAACATCTTTAGCCCTTTGAGGACCCATCCAAAAAATGGAATATACAGTAACTCACGCTTGAAGATATAACACAACGGATGGGGTATAATTACCGGGAGCGCTAGCGTTTCCCAGGCAGACTGGTGCTTTGGAAGAAGTACTGCCGGGCCTTTAGGAAGATTGCTTAAGCCTTCAATTCGCCAACCTATACCAACTAGGTAACGCAGCACCCATAGTGTCGAGTAGCACCAACCAATAGCCATTTGGTAGCGCCGGTATGCGTTTAAGAACGGGAAACAAATGCAGCATACGCATGCATACGGGACTGTATAGATAATTAGATAAATAAAAAATAGTATTGAGCGAATCACGTGCATGATAGTGCTATATAAATCTTTAAATAGTACTGGAGTCGTTAACTCAATTGCCTACGGTAGTACAAAAGTCGAGTACGAACGCATGCAAATCTGAATAGACTGTTGTACCTACTGGCAAATTACCTGTACCTAGTGTTTTAGAGCCTTTTCCGGTTAGCACTAGGTTCCGTCTGAGTCCTAGAGCCAAAGCAGCTTGTAAATCGTGTTGAGAATCACCTACCATCGGTGTACTAGCAGAATCGATCTGAAAGCGCTGGATGATCTGTATAAATAAGCCGAGTTTCGGTTTGCGGCAATCACAATGGTCGGCTGGAGTATGTGGACAAAAAAAGATAGCGGCGACTTGCCCACCCAGTGCTGCTAACTCATGATTCATCTTCTTATGTATTTCATTGAGTGTAGCCATGTTAAATAAGCCACGACCGATAGCCGACTGGTTGCTCGCAACTACAACATGGTAACCTGACTGATTCAGCCGTACGATTGCCTCTAGGCTACCTGGGATTGGGACCCACTCATCAGGTGACTTTATAAATGCGTCGGAGTCGTAATTAATAACACCGTCACGATCAAGGATCACAAGTTTTTTGGGCGTGGTTAATTTGCGTGGTCTACTAGAAAAAATGAAGCCCTCACTCATGATGCAAGCTTAGAAATATCAGCTACGCAGTTCATCTGAATATGCAACTGCATTAATAAGCTCAGTCGATTCTCTCGCAACGCGCTATTACTATCATTGACCAACACGTTATTGAAAAATATATCGACTGCATCACGCATTGACGCAAGCGCTAACAAAGCGCCTGTGTAGTCGCGTAAGCTTAATCGCTCCTGCACAATTGGCGTAATGCTCCGTAGCCGTTCGAACAGCATACGCTCTTCTAACTCTACTAATAGTTTTGTCTCGATGTGCCGGGGTGTGCTTCCCGTTTTTTTTAAAAAATTTATGATTCGCTTGTTAGCTACTGCTAGAGATACCGCTGCAGGTAGAGCAGAAAATTTGCGTACTGCATCGAGTCGACTAATGATGTCATCAATACGGGTCGGATTTTGGCTTAGTACTGCCTCTACCTCTTTCGCATTGTAGCCGTACTCATATAATAAACCGCGTAGGCGTTCGATAAAGAAGTCGTATAGTGCACTAGTAGGATCGGTAATTTGTATCTGAGTCGAAAATTGGGCATAGGCATATCGCAGCAAGTCTATCAGGTCTAGAGGTAGTTTCTTTTCAAGAATGATACGTAACAGGCCGAGTGCATGTCGTCGAAGTGCGTAGGGGTCTTTCTCCCCTGTGGGCTGTAAGCCAATACCCCAAATTCCTACTAGCATTTCAATCTTGTCGGCAACTGCGACCACGGTACTAATTTCGGTAGATGGTAGTGTGTCGCCTGAAAAGCGGGGCTGATAGTGCTCCAAGCACCCGATCGCAACATCTTCGGGCTCACCATTATATCGAGCGTAATAGGCGCCTATCGTACCCTGTAATTCTGGGAACTCGGTCACCATACTTGTAAGTAAGTCTGCCTTAGCTAGCCTCGCAGCGCGTGCAGTTAGCTTCGCATCTACGCCGACGATAAGTGCGATGAGTACTGATAGCGCCTCGAGGCGCTCAACACGCTGTAGTTGGGAGCCGAGTTTATTGTGGTATACGACGTTAGCTAGTAACGGCACGCGTTGCTCAAGTGTCTTTTTCTTATCCTGTTCGAAGAAAAACTGTGCATCTGTTAGTCGTGAGTGCACAACGCGTTCATTTCCCATTATGATCTGCTGTGGCGTGTCTGTCTGTAAATTCGAGACAACTAAAAAGCGTGATTTTAATTTACCGAAAGCATCAGTCAGCATAAAATGTTTATGGTTTGTTTGCATTGTTAGAATTAAGCATTCTTGGGGGATTTGCAAAAATGCTTGATCAAAATGGCACTCATAGACAATCGGCCACTCAACCAATGCATTCACTTCGTTAAGTAGTGCTTCAGGCATTAGTACATAGTCCATACCTGCACGCTCAAGCAATTGCATGCGAATCGTCTCTTTACGTTCCCGCATACTCGCAATAACCTTACCCCGATTCTTAAGCGTGTGACTATAGCTGTCTGCATGCAGGACGATATGACCCTCAGACAGAAACCTATGCCCAAGCGTGATACCACTAGCATCTAGCCCAAGTGCTGTAATCGGAACAATACAATTCGCGTGTAGTGCAACAATTCGGTGTATTGGGCGTACGAACTGAACGTTCGTACCATCTGCTCGCTGATATCTTAATACCTTCTGAGTGGGAAGGTTAGTAAGAGTTTCGTCCAGTGTGGCCTGTAGCCCATCTTTTAGGGTTATACCCGGCGCAACATACTTTAAAAAAAACGCTTCGATCTTGCCATCCATTATGCGCTCTAGTCTCTTGAGTGGCATATTTGGGAAGCCAAGAGCTGCGAGCTTTTTTATTAGTTGAGCACTTGGCCGCCCATTGGCGTCGAGCGCTACAGAAACTGGTAATACTCTTTTATGCACCTGCTGTTTCACCCCTACTGTTCGTACATTGTGGATTGCAACCGCTAGCCGACGTGGCGTGCTAAACGGCTCAAACGAAGGTGACCCGCTGTTGGGGATATCGATCAGGTCGCGTGCAGTAAGTCCTGTAACAAGACCTTCAGAAAAGACACTGGATAAGCGAGCAAGGGTTTTCGGCGGAAGCTCTTCAGTTAGTAGTTCAACGAGTAGAGTGTGTGATTGACTCATCAGGATAGCGTCTCTTCTATTGTTTTAAGTGTTGTCCTTAAGCTTATGTCTAAACCTTTATGGTATCTACTCAATCGAGTAAGCGGCGTTCTGCTAAGAAGCGATAGTATCGTGTTCATGCAAACGAGACCCCTTACCTAGCATCGGGAATCCAAGTGCTTTCCGTGAAAAATAGTATGCTTGCGCAACTAGTCTCGACAATGCACGAATTCGGCCAATATATGTAGTGCGCTCAGTTACAGAAATCGCCCCACGTGCCTCAAGCAAGTTAAAGATATGTGCGATTTTTAGGACTAATTCGTAGGCTGGTATCGAAAGGCGTTTTTCAACAATGCGTCGGGCTTCTCTCTCATAGGCATTAAAGAGCGTAAACAGCAGCTCGGCGTTCGATTGCTCAAAGTTGTATATCGATTGTTCGACTTCGTTTTGTCGAAACACGTCTCCATAGGTTAGCCTGTGTAGAATTTTGCCGGTTGGATGATTTTCTTCCCATTCGGACCATACTAAATCAAAAACATTCTCGACTTGCTGAACATACATAGCTAGGCGCTCGACACCATAAGTTATTTCGCTAAGCACTGGCTTACAGTCGAGCCCGCCAACTTGCTGGAAGTAAGTGAACTGCGTGATCTCCATCCCGTTAAGCCATACTTCCCATCCAAGTCCCCAAGCACCTAGAGTTGGGTTTTCCCAGTCATCTTCAACAAAGCGTACGTCGTTCTGTTTCAGGTTGAGTCCAAGTGCTTGGAGCGAGCCTAAGTACAGGTCCAGGATATCTTCTGGAGCTGGTTTAAATACTACCTGGTACTGGTAGTAGTGTTGTATTCGATTAGGATTCTCACCGTAGCGTCCATCTTTTGGGCGCCGGGAGGGCTGCACATAAGAGGCTCGCCATGGCTCAGGGCCAATCGCTCGCAGGAATGTAGCGGTATGCGACGTTCCTGCACCGACTTCCATATCGTACGGCTGTAGGAGCACACAGCCTTGTTTATTCCAATAGGACTGTAATATCAAAATGATTTTCTGGAACGTGAGCACGAAATTACCTTCAGAGAAAGCGAGTGGATATATATGCACTAACACACGCCGCTGCTCCAAAGTAAAAAGCACTAAAGGGGCAAATTTTATCGGAAAAATCATAAAATCGAGCCATGTTTGTGCATAACAGGGTTTGCTATTGATGCTAGTGAAACGTGGTGGTCACCTGAAGTGAATTGCCAGAAAGCACTTAATCAATTAATGCGCCAGCCACACCCTGTAGTTCAGTGTATATAGCACATAGGTTGATCGAGTAAAATCAGGTCAACCCTACTAAGAATGGCTCGAAAAATAAACGACTTCACAATTAGGAAAAATTATACTGCGCGTATCATCTGTTTAAACTTTTCTTATTGTCTTACAGTTTTTTTATCGTTTTATCCAGGTCAGATGATGCTGAGAGTTAAGAAGTGGAAGGCCTTGTAAGCCGACTATTGCCCGATATTATTTTAGAGAAAGGTTTTGCCGATCTGAGTAATATAGGCAATTCCTTTCCTTCTGAGGGATCAGTCAATAGACTGTAATTGATGATAAGCGTTTTACATAACCCGATATACCCCATATCGGAGCTTAAATAACAACCTCTAGAATAATTCACCTAGGCTACTTAGGTTTATAACTTCGCTTACAGAAGGGTGAGTTCAAGGGGGTTTTAAGTGTATTCTTGTAGACAAATAGTATAAAAGTGCGATAGTAACGAATATAATTAAGCTTATGCTTGATTCTCAAATAATATAATAATATTGTATTTTATAAAAATTTTTGTTTTCCGAAAGAGTATTATTAGACTCTTTCTAACTAACCTGTATCGGCGTATGGGGTATACAGGACTTTGATACTATCAAGGGCTACGGCATAGCTTCTGCACAGAGTAGAATCCTCATTGCTTTATTTTATGCCTCGAAAAGATTATGCACTTTCCAGCAGTGTAACTCAGCACAAAATTGCTTTACGTAATAGGGTACAGGTAATGCTAGATCAGGATTTATGTTAACCTGGTTTGGTGTTTAAAAAGCTTCGAAATTTTACTGTAGTCTCCTATCTCTCTTGCGGGAATAAATTAAGTGAATTTAACTTATTAAGTTACAAAAAATTTTTATAAAAAGGGGAGGGAACAACTTGAAATTCAAATTATTCTTGTATGGATAAAATATTATTGCTTGTTCGTGTACGGGAGTCTCTCACTCTGATTTCTGTCCAAAATGCGATCGGTAGTCCGACTAATGATGCTATTAATATAGTTATATTGCCAGTAACGATATAGGGTGTTGTACCACTGCGGCCCTGTATGCGCACATCGAGCGCACCTACAGTGAAGCGGTGTAACTGGGCTATTACCGAACCGTTTGTATCAATCATCGCGGTCACGCCGGTATTAGTAGCGCACAACATCGGCCGGCCAGTTTCCAGCGCCCGCATTTGTGCAATCTGTAGGTGATGTTCCTGCGCAATCGTATTACCAAACCAACCAAGATTTGTTGAATTAACTAGCAGATTAGCTTGGTACGGATTTCTGCGTAGCATGAGAGCGATCTCTTCGCCAAAGATATTCTCGTAGCAGATGTTCGGCGAGATTGACTGCCCGTGAACAATAAATGGCAATTGTATTGAATCGCCCCGTGAGCAGTTGCCTAATGGAATCTTCATCATATTTACAAACCATTGAAAGCCATACGGAACAAACTCACCGAACGGTACTAAATGATGTTTCTCATACTGGTACGGGATCGATGATCCGGGTATAATACCGTACAGTATATTTGTGAAATTTATTGACTCGTTTAAGCCTGTTTTTATCCCAACTGCACCGAATAAAACCGATGTGTGCGTAGTGTCTGCGAAGTTCTGTATCGCTCTGCAGAATTCGGGTGATACTTCATACGGCGGAAATGGAATGCTAGTTTCAGGTGTTATGATCAAATCGGCCGGCTTTTCTGTTATAAGCCTCTGATACAGCGAAATAGCGTGACACATACTAAGCATCTCAAATTTCGAATGCTGCTCGATATTGCCTTGAAGCAAACGCACTGAAAGCACAGGCCCGCACGGCTGGGTCCATATCACGTGCAAGAGTAGTGCGCCCCCAAAGAGCAGCGCGGCTGCAGCACTAGCGGGCAGGAACCACGTAGCTACGTCAGCTCCACTGAGAATACGTGTGGTTGTCTGTATAATCAATGCGCTGAAAAAAGCGAGGATCCAGCCAACTCCGTAAACGCCAAAGAGTGGAGCAAACCCGGCTAGCGGACCGTTAACCTGCGCATACCCACTGGCGAGCCAGGGAAATCCGGTAAAGAGGGTCCCGCGTAACCACTCTCCTAGTGTCCACGAACAGGCAAATGCTATGCTTGCATGCCAACTAGGCATAAATGTCGCCCACCTTCTACTCGGTGCACAGCATATATAACATAGTCCCGCCGAAAGCGCGGTATAAAGTGCTAGATAGAGTGAAAACAGAACAACTATGATAGCAGCTATAAGCGCAGGCGTATTGCCATAGAAGTGCATACTCACGTATAACCACCATACCCCGCTGACAAACTGCCCGAAACCAAATGTACCACCCACTAGTATTGCACTGCGCAGTGTACTGGTTTGTGAGAGCAGCCAGAACATACAGGGAAAGATTATTAACTCTAGCCAGCTTCCATATTGTGCGGGCGCAAATGCAAGTGTATTTAGTCCGCCTAGTATGCCTGCTAATGTTAAGTGCAGCCACATAGAATGGTATTTGCGTGCAGCGTGCTTTAACAACGTAGAATTAGGCAAGGAAGCCCACCGCACAAAATCGGAGATTCGCTTCTTAAGCATCTATCGATATAATGAAGCGCGCATGTGCACTGCTTTATATTTAATGATCATCACAATCTCGACGTGTGATTACACCAGATAGTATGCGCTTAGCGAGCAGCATATGAACCTGTCGCGCATCGCTTCGTAAAATCACGAATACGAAATCATCGATCCGCACCTTTTCGCCACGGTGGGGTACGCGACCTAAACGATGTGTGACTAAGCCACCGATCGTATCAGCCTCGTCATCGCAGTATCGCGTACTAAATGTCTCATTAAACTGTTCGATTTCAGTGAGTGCACGTACCCGGTAGCTACCATCTGGTGTTGCGATAATATTACCCTCCTCTTCGTCGAAATCATATTCGTCCTCGATATCACCAACAATTTGCTCGAGTACATCCTCGATGGTTATCAATCCGGCGACACCACCGTATTCATCTACGACGATAGCAATATGGTTATGGTTCTCACGAAAGTCGTGCAAGAGCACGTTCAGACGCTTTGATTCAGGAATAAACACAGCAGGACGTAACATGCCGCGCACGTCAAATTCCTCTTCTGCGTAGTAGCGCAAAAGGTCTTTCGCGAGCATGATGCCAATCACATTGTCGCGGTTTCCATCATATACTGGGTAGCGCGAGTGCGCTTTCTCTAGCACGAATGGAATGAACTGATCAGGTTTATCAGCGATATTAATCGCATCCATCTGGGCCCGAGGTACCATTACATCGCGCGCACATAAGTCAGCGACCTGAAATACACCCTCAATCATCGATAGCGAGTCGGCATCAATCAAGTTTCGTGTATGTGCATCCTGCAGAATTGCGAGTAACTGCGCACGAGATTCCGGCTCGGGCGAAATAAGATCAGTCAAGCGCTCAAGTAATGAGCGCGGTTTATCTGGATGTTTCGGGTGACTTTTCCGGGTAGGATACGGGTCGTTCATTTTCAAGCGTCCTGCGAGACCGGGCGCGCGATAAGGATAATCAAGGATACACTAAATGGCATATATATCTTCACGTTGCACGGTTTTGCTAGACGGGCAACCTAGTTTAATCATTATAAATAATATCGGAGGTCTCCGTTCTCGTGCAGAGTCTCGAGCACAATACGCGTACATTTCCGTAATACAGCCGGTATAAGCACGCTTTTTTATAATGTATATATAAATTACATCTCTGAAACTTTATTCTGTTGTATTCATAGATTCAGAACGCTCTCCCTAAGGGGGTCACTTTAGTGTTTTTAGCATAAGTACCGAGCTAGGGAGTTCAAGGGTTCTACTGTCTACATACGACTATAGATGTGTGTGATGGACCTAATGCGTGCACTATGCATAATGCGGATATTATTGGGCTGATGATTAAATATAACCGGCAGGTCATAAGCTGCTCATACAAGAGCGCGACGCTAGTACATGTAGAACCGATGCGCTAATTCTGCATCTTTTCATGACTAGACAAGGTTCACAGTGTGAAGGAATTAAACATAGAACTACGCCGGCAGAAGAAATGCTAACTCATCTAGCACGCCACGCGGTCAGCATATTCTCTGTAGTTTCAGCCTGTTTAGCCTGGTTGCATATATGGATCTAAATAACCCAGCTTAGCGAGAATATTTTTCTCAATTGACTCCATCTCATGAGCTAGCTTGTCATTCTTATGATCGAAACCTTGTGCGTGCAGCACACCGTGCACGATTAGATGTGCGTAATGGGCATCTAGTTGTTTATACTGTTCATATGCCTCTCTTTCAACTACCGGACAACAAATTATCAGATCCCCGCTGATTGCTTTATTGTGCAATCTTCCATATGAGAATGTAAGCACGTTAGTCGGGTAATTTTTGCCTCGGTAGCTATAATTTAGCAAGCGGCTTTCTTGCTCATCGACGAAACGGATTGTCAACACGGCATGTGCTAAGAGCGCGCTGCGGACCCAACTAGAGATCCTAGCGCGCGGTAACAATAGCTTATGGGTATCGAACATCTTAGCCTGGAACTGCACGCTGAGCGTAAGCTTCGGAAAACGGGGTGTATTCATACCAAATTTATCCCACTAGGTAGGATATATACTGCATTAGCGTATATGACATGCCTTAGCGCAATGTTGTACGCGTTGTACAATAACTGTAGTCGCATCGAGGTATATCAAACTTGATAGTATCGTCAGTAATTACCGACCGCGACCCAAAACTAATACATGTCACGAATATCGGAATCTGCTCAGGGCTGATGTTTTGTACCCTACTTAGAATGAGGAAAAGATAATACAGCTCGCATAAATTCCACGCGATCTTGATCATTCAGTATCCAAACATTTTTGTTATTTTATTCAAATTAAGCAAGTTTATGCAGTCATATAACATAGCAAGATTCTTTTTTGCCTCGTATGTAGTTTACTATTATAATAGCTACAACTTGCCGTAACCTTCTGTGACAACAGAAATTCGATAGGCTTTAATACTATGCAGCCATTAGACTATCCTAATTACGATAGTAATAGCCAATACATGGTTACATGGCGAATAAAGGGTCAGCGTAAATTTTTAAAATTAATAGTAGTAAGTTAGGTCCAGAGAGATCTTCAGTGACTTTAATCAATTTTATCACCCTACTTTGTATATGGAAGCCTTAGATCTTAATGTAGACTTTTGGTAAGGTAATATCTCTTGCAACTATTTATTATAAGAATAAGCTGAAACCAGCATTTTAGCTTAATGCCGCTGACGTTCTTTATGTCGGTTAAAGTTTGACTAAAACCATCTAGTAGAAAATTAACGGCACACATAGCCGTGACCGAAAGTAGTCGTGTTATAGCGATACTCAATCGTGTTTAGTACAAATTAAATAGCCAAGTTGCGCGCACATCAATATTTATAGGCTGCGCTGAGTCTAATTCTCATTGTAGATATCAATGAACTATCAACTCCAATTTAGATTAGACTATAGTCCTTCAGAAGCAAGGCCAGGCCTGATTCGCCTATAGCTCAGGCAAGCCTATAATCGCCCAGTTAAGAATAAAAATATAGAGATTCTTGTATCTTCCATTAGATGATTAGTTGGGTTATCACATGCATTGTTCGGTTAAAGGCGCTATAGATCTAGTGGTAGGAATGATCGCATAAGAATAGTTGCCAACTCGCTCGAACTAGGAGCGAACTTTAGTTACTTCCTGGGCGCTAAGTCGTAGACCAATATTAGGGCGACGCTATAGCGTATCGTCCGCACTATATGCCCATTCTTTTTCGTGTAAATAGGACAATTCAACTTCGTATAACCCAGGCGCAATTTCCATGCTTAGGTCGGATAACTCTTTCGCACCGTGCAAAAACCGTTCAACACGCGTGCCATATGTGTGTGCGTAGCTCAATGCAAGCGTATTAGGCAGCCACCGATAACGCTCTGAG
Source organism: Candidatus Vallotiella sp. (ex Adelges kitamiensis) (assembly GCF_020342435.1). Lineage (GTDB taxonomy): Bacteria > Pseudomonadota > Gammaproteobacteria > Burkholderiales > Burkholderiaceae > Mycetohabitans. The sequence goes on along the minus strand of NZ_CP080504.1, from coordinate 881,307 downwards.
AATTGTTTAGAAAACGCTGTAAAATTCGAGCCAGGAATATCGCCATCAGATAATGGCGTATCGCGGGTCCAGGTCGATCGTGTGATTGCTAGGGTCCTGTGAAGGCGATCTATTGCTTCTTCCGCAAGCTTTCGGAAAGTTGTAATCTTTCCATCAAGTACAGATAGGGTTGGCGCTTACCCTAGAGATATATTTAGATCTAATCGATAATCGTACGCGACCCCAGGGGCATCGCTGCCCTTATTGCCCTCTAGGAGAGGGCGTACACCGTCGTATGTCCATACGACGCAATTATGTGAGATTGAGATCTTGAAATAGCGGTTTACAGATTCGCATAAATATGTGATTTTGCTTTCATTGATCTGCACATGCGAGGTATTGTTATGGTATTCAACGTTAGTCGTTCTAATTAGCGTAAAGTCTTTCTGGTAGGGAATCGCGAAGATGATTCGTTTGTCTGCATTCTAGAAGATATAGGCGAAATTACGATCGAATAACTTTCTAGTAGCAACACGACTACCCTAACAAGACGAACGCGATGCTGTGCGCCTAGCTTTAATATATCAGTTAGCAACTAACCGTCCTACGGACCAGTGGCATTGACGATAGCACATGCGCGTATCTGTTTCAACCGTCCATTGTATAAGCGTAGTTTTGCGTTCCACCATGTGCTACAGCGCTGCGCGTTCATTAGACCTGTGCGCGTTAGAATGGATGCGCCGCGAATCTTCGCATCGAGTGCGTTAAGAACCACTAATCGTGCATCGTCGACGCAGCAATCCGAATAGATGGAGCCGCGTATGATTAAGTCTATCAGCGGTTCGCCGCCTGGATGAGTGCGTAGATCGACGCTTTTGAGCCTGATAGTATCTCTCGCCTAGCGAGGTAATAATATAGAAATAAACCGGCGCGGATTAGCTATGCTGGCCGTAGGTGAGGCATATGCGGCATTACGAAATTTATCGGGCGAATGATATGCAGGGCAATACGCAGAAGGACCTCTCTCCTGCAGAGCTTTTCTAACTAGACCAAGCTTATAGTATTCGAGATAGCGCAGACCACTATGAATCAATTTTGTACTAGCTGAAGGGGTATGGGCCGCAAGATCGTCTTGCTCACATAGCAGCACTCTCAGGCCGCGGCCTGTCGCTTCTCTAGCAATGCTCGCGCCATTGATTCCACCACCCCTGACCAGATAGATCGTAGTGATCTATCTCCTCCACTTTATTCCTCCGAATATAACGGCGCTGCTGTGCAAGCTTCACACTCTTTCTGTGCGCGTTTAGTAATATTAATGCTCAAATGAGAGTAGGACTAAGTCTGACAAACTCCCGCTTATCGGGTGGCTGTAAATACTAAGATAAGTAGGGGTCTAGCGGATTGCATTCTAGTTGAAGCTACAGTATTAGAATTTGAGGCGCAACAATAAAAGTCATTGAAAGTAGACCAGTAGATAGTGGTTATATAAGCGTAAAGCACTTATAGTGCATCTCGCTAAGTTCAGCTAGTCTGCATCTCGCCGGACGTCTGGCATTGGTAGTTGGTGAATATGGCATCACCTAGTTCAATGAACAAGGTGAACTAGAAAAGAGAGTCCAAACTTTGAGTAGCAGACCGCTAGGATTCGAATATTGCGCGTTCTACAATTGCGCAACGTGCCGTCTAATTCAATACTTCATACGTCAATTAGTACAGATCAATCTTATATTGAGGAATATAATTGATCTGCATTTTGTCAACCCTGCTTTAGTCTCGACGGTAATGATGCCTCCAGTAGATGACAAGAATCTCGCCCTTAACATACTTCCTCATGATCGCTGTAACGTTTAAGTCATTTTTATTACGCTTAGCTTACAAGTGCGGTAATACGTCGCCTCTTATAAGGAGGATGCTGTCGGGTGTTATATGGTACGTTTTCAAGATAATAGGAAAAATAATCCACACATAGTGGAATGCAGCTAATTAATTTTTCTGGGCTAGTTTGTATCCCATTAGATTGTCTAGAGCACGATATGAAAACGTGTCGCAAAGCGCGATACAATACAGAACTTTTTTGATAAACACAATTTAGTGATTTTTGCTGGCATGTATTCAATATTATCGAAGGTCTTGAGTATCTTCTTATCAAGAAGAGTCGCAAAGCGGGCCGGGTCTATGTGTATTATCAAGATCTAAATAATAATTTGTAGCGAATGTTTTTGCTTAGTATATTAGAACTCCCTATCAAATGTCTGGTCTTATTCGGGATAAGTAGCATTAGACGCGGCACGTTAAACTGCAATTGATGCTACGTAGTTTAACAGAAGCCTTAAACCTATACTCGGACTTACTACTTTGCGCATAGCGCGGTGATAACCGGGTACGCGCGCTTCGGAGGAAAAATGGAAGCCGATACTCAAACCATATTATCGTGGCGTATCGAGGATATCGATTTGTCACAGATTGTTCGTTTGCGTGCTGCCGTGAATGAGGATTTGCTGCTTCTGTTATGTGCGGCGTCGTTTATTGAAAGCGGCTCAGATTTGTATACTAGCAATCTCAGCGCATTTTTTGAAAGCGATCCAGAAGTGTTCGGCTGGTTGAACCAGCATTGGGAAAATGAGGAGTTGCAACACGGTCGTGCTCTGAAAGCTTATATCAATAATGTCTGGCCAGACTTTGATTGGGGTCTAGGATTTAAGAATTTTTTAGATGAGTATTCAAAAATATGCTCTTTGGAAGCTTTTGAAAAGACCTGGGCTCTGGAGATGGTCGCGCGTTGTGTTGTAGAGACTGGTACAGCTACATTATATCGCGCTATTAACGAGTATTCAGACGAGCCAGTTCTAAAGACGATCACTGATAATATCCGTAATGACGAGGTGCGGCATTATAAATACTTTCTTAAATTTTTTAAGAAGTACAACCAGATTGAGGGCAATAGTCGCTTTTCTGTATTAAGTGCATTAATACGCCGTGCGATGGAGATCAAGAATGAAGACTCGGAAATCGCGCTAAGACATGTGTTCTTAGTTAGATATCCCGCACAGGTTTATAATAAAACCTATATGCGCGAGAAAATAGCACGCGTGAATAAACTGATGCGCACACACATATCAATAGATATGTGTGTGAAAATGCTACTTAAGCCACTCGATCTACCTTCTAATATACAAACCGTTCTGCAGTATCCACTAGTTAAGATCGCTCGACATATATTCTTTCGTTAATTATTCCCGCTTATACTTATAAAATAATTATTAACAATCTGTTAGGCATACGAATACCTATCATTTTCTCCCGTAATAAGCTACCCGATGTAGCATTAAACAGTACATAAGCGCTTCGCGCTGACATTACAGGGAGACCTGTATGAGCTGTCTGTATTTACTACTTGATAGTGCGGCCTAGTTTTTCGGTGTGTGTCGACACAGACTTACATGTTTGTTCAGATCGTGTCTTAGTAATTATCTAAGACAGTAGTTTTTCTGATTTACTTGTTTGTAGTTGAAAGACTGCACGACAGAGTTTGCATGATAGCATACTCCGAATCGGATAACTAGGTTGCTGGATTAACGATAAATTAATACAGGATTGGAGGCATAAAGCTCGTAGTTTTGATAGTGCCAGTTTGTGCACTGGCCAACAGGTCACCGCCGCTAAGTACAGCTGGAATAGCTTTCTGCTGGATCGGCGTTAGTGTCGTATAACTGAGTTTATTGACTGCGCGTACTAAAGGTTCAGATAAGCCAAGATAATAAAATGACATATTAGGTGACATCATTACCGGCCCGCCCGGCGTGGAATGCGCATCAGTCTCGAACCATGTGGTAGAGGCCAAGAGATAGAAGGGGGGGTCAGACTGTCGCAATGCCCAAAGAAAATATCAGCATGTGATAACAAAGATAATGCCTAGTCTTTGATTTAGACCAACCCCATGAATATAGCATCGTATAGGAATGCTAATCGATAGGCACAGAGAATAGCTTCTTAACTTCCTATAGAGGACTTCTTAGTTTGACATTGATTGCTCAATCGGCAGCATATTAAATAGCTTATATGCTCGCTTATCAGACAGCTAGCCGTTTTCTATATAGCATATTACGCAATTAGTATATATCTCTTTACTATTAATAGAACAGTCTTTGCTAATCTATAGCTATCTTTTTAGTATAGATTTCAATAGAAGCCGACTATGATAGTACTATTCCCTCTGGGGTCGAGCCCCGAGACGGCCGAGATCAAAAAATTAAAAATGCTTATCATTGATAAGCCTAGAATGAAAAATATTTCATTGGTAAGATAAATATTTTATATTTAACCAATCAAGTCAATACTATTAAGTAACTGGGTACCGCGCTGCTCGAAATAGCTTCAGATTATAGATTAGCTTAATCGACATTCTAATATAACTTAGTAGAACAGCTTGCCTACGCTAAAATGCATGATAAATTAGGTAAGTTAAATTTTATCGTTACCACAACATCAGCAACGAATTGAATATTACTCTAACGGAAAGTATCTTATTCGTATAGAGACGCTTTTACTAGTTTTTGATCGTGTTTCGAACAAGTTGAATAACTTCGTAGCATTAATCGAAATGGTTTAAATCAGATTTAAGCATATAGAAATATGCTCGGCTAAGTTTCTTTTCCTCAATAAAACTCATTGTTTTTATCGAAAAAACTTAGAACATAGGTTTTCTAATAATGGAACATAAATTCAAACTCAAATGATATAGAGAACTAAAAATGAAATTATAGGGCTGTGTTTTTATATGTTCTAGTATATATTAGCTATTATACATTTCCAGATGAATAATCACGTAAATATTCATATTTCAAGAAAATATATAGCACAGAGTAAATTAAGAAATATATGTAATCAGCTCTCCCCATGAATGTAGGGGCATGATTGGAGAAATCTAGCAAAGATATCCCCGTGATAGAACAACGTACAGATGCATGAAGAAGAAAGGGTATATAGCGCCTAGTCAGCCAAGAAAAATAAGAAAGGTAGCGAAAATGGTAGCGAATCAGGGACTTGAACCCCGGACCTTCGGATTATGATTCCGCTGCTCTAACCGGCTGAGCTAATTCGCCAAAATGAAGTGAATTATGGGCATATAAAAATGTATTGTCAACTGTCTCCGCTTTTCTAGTTATTGGCCGGTTCAATAAACTATCTCGATATTTTTACACTTTCTATCTTGTTCTTTAATACTCATATCCCGAGTCTTTGTGTGAAAGTGAAAGCGGGTAATAACAAGATGCCGCACGCCTAAGTAGATGCGTAGTATCTTATATATTATATAATATACTACGTTCATATTAAAAATATAATAGAATTAAGACATCTAATCTATAATATTTTTTTATATAAAAATATCCCTAGCTTAACCATAGATCGTCGTCGCGTGGGCAGGTTAGACTATTAGAATAGTAACGTACTCATCAGTAAAATAAATCTGTGCTAGGTCCATTAGAAACAGGTAATTCCACTGAATTTGACTTATAAGTTCGAATTAATCATCATAGGGTCATTTTTTACTAAACAGAAATAGCTTAGTTAAGCTGTCATAATAATTTACATTAAAAAATAGATTGAATTGATAGAAAGCTCTTAAAATATAACAAGCGGATGCTTCCAAAAAGCCGGGGAGAAAATAGGGGGGGTAGAGTATTAATTTTCTATTTGTGGTAAGTTCCCACTTAAAATTGGGCGATATGCTCAGATACTGTTTCTATTAAATAGTTATTTCGATTAATACAGAAACGAATAATTTTAGCTTATTCCATGCCTTAATACTTTCGTAAGCAGTAACTTTGAAGGCTTAATTTTGCTGAGTAAAAAGCAATACTAGTGATTTATTCAACCACAGCAAAATTTACCCTGATATACCGCTCAGGGTGAGCGATGTATAGAGCAGTACGTGCTAATCCTAGTGCCTAGGGCTCTAATTTTGAACGCTTACTACAGTATAGTGATGAAAAAGCGCAGATCTAGCGCAGTTGTCTTCTAGACTTTATGCGAGCTTAATTTTGATAAATAGGGCCGATTTTGTTATTGAGTAACGCATGTATAGCAATAGTTAAGTCATACTTTAGATAATCTCTGAAAATTCTATTCTAGCTGCAAAGTTTACCCAGTCTTCAGCCCAAAAAGAATGTATAGAACAGATAAATCAACAGAGTAATTAAGCTATGTAAAGATAACATTCCACCCATAATCTATGTTCGGCATCTGAAAGCTTGATTTAAAGAGTTTACCATCTAGTCTAGTTTTCATAGTTTAGTTATCAGCACTGAAATTGACTTTATTCCGCAAATAGATGCAGATGGATGTCGATATTTATCGCTGCGTTAGTTGGACCAATATATAGTATTTACAGCATAAGAGTTATTGTATGCGCACAATTCATAGTAATGTGAGCCGATATGGGTAGGCTTTGAAACATTACACAGTCCTGTGATAAGTAATGACTAAATAAGATTCAGTTGTGTAACGGGTACTACGCGCTAATTATGCTTAGCAATATATAGCGCTCTTGATTTTTTAGCGTTGCAGAACCGCTAGAAAAGACGTATGTCTAGATTAGTTTCCAAGCTTAATACCGTGCATTATTATTATCTGCGTGATAGCTCACCTAAGCTTCTTATACAACTGCTATGTATATCATCGACTGCATTGTTATTTACGTCCTAACTCCCTTATCAGAAGTTATAGATGAGTTATTCTTTAGATATAAGACTTCCTATCTACTGCGGTAAGCTTTTTAGTAAGCCGATCCCCCACGAATAGATAAATTATCTAATTTAGATAGTTTTAGTCAATCTAAGTAAATAATAGCGAGCTGTTTAGTTAGTATAGTCACCGCCTACACTGCGTCAGTGGGCGTACAATACCTATTTAACTATCTATACAAGTCGCATAATGACAACTTTAGGTCTCTAAATTTACTTCTCGACTACTATTAATGGCAATTTAGATTAAACTAAGTGAATCAAAATCACACTATGCAATAGTACAGACAATCTGCCAATTCTACACATAGGACAGTACATGATTAACACTCGATAAGTCGAATAATTTTATCAACAATATAAAGTTATCCTTGGTCTTATTTAAGATAGACGACCACAGAAAGCTCGAATAGTAGACTAATTGTACTTAGTCATCGAGCAAGTATAAGCATAGACGTGTTCCGGTAAGAGCAGTACAAGTCTATCGCATTTTTTATAGGGTTCCATTATCCCAAATATAATGCAACAACACCTAGTATCTAGGGCACAATTTACGCTGATCTCTTCCACAAGTCTCAAGAAGTGCGCGCGGAATTAGGCATTCTAGCTGTGAGAAAGGTTTATGTATTGCATGCTTGCAAATAACATTATTCTTTTATACGGCATAGAAAGTCGGGCGGAGACAGCAGTGTCATTCAAGGATAGCCGGAATAGACACATGCAACCTAATGCCGTACAAGTAATGGACTGTCGCTCATCATAGCAAAGGACGATCCATGGAAGAAAAAAAGAAAGCCTCAGCTGGATTAGCTGCGGAGAAGAGCAAGGCACTAGCTGCCGCGCTATTGCAGATCGAGAAGCAGTTCGGAAAAGGGTCAATCATGCGGCTGGGTGATGGTGAGGTAGCCGAAGATATTCAGGTAGTATCAACAGGTTCACTAGGCTTGGATGTAGCCCTAGGCGTCGGTGGACTACCTCGTGGACGCGTTGTCGAGATCTACGGACCGGAATCATCCGGTAAGACTACGCTAACTCTACAGGTGATCGCAGAAATGCAGAAAATCGGTGGAATCTGTGCGTTCATTGATGCAGAACATGCACTCGATATTCATTATGCATCTAAGCTTGGTATCAGCGTGCCAGAATTGCTAATTTCTCAGCCTGATACCGGTGAGCAAGCGCTAGAAATCGCCGATGCACTTGTGCGTTCTGGATCAATTGATATGATCGTTATTGACTCGGTCGCAGCGCTTGTTCCAAAAGCTGAAATCGAGGGTGAAATGGGTGATACACTGCCCGGCCTACAGGCGAGGCTAATGTCGCAGGCGCTGCGTAAGCTGACTGGAACGATCAAGCGGGCTAATTGCCTGGTCATTTTTATTAATCAGATCCGCATGAAGATCGGCATAATATTTGGCAACCCAGAAACTACTACTGGTGGTAATGCGCTGAAATTCTACGCTTCAGTTCGACTTGATATCCGCCGGATTGGATCTATCAAGAAGAACGACGCAATTATTGGCAATGAAACGCGGGTTAAGGTCGTTAAAAATAAAGTATCTCCACCATTCCGCGAAGCAATTTTTGATATTTTATATGGTGAGGGGATTTCACGACAAGGTGAGATTATCGATCTTGGTGTACAAGCAAAGATTATTGACAAGGCCGGTGCGTGGTATAGCTACAACGGCGAGAAGATTGGGCAGGGTAGGGATAATGCGCGAGAATTCCTGCGTGAAAATATAAATCTTGCGCGAGAAATAGAAAATCGGGTCCGCGAGTCGCTCGGTGTCGTAACAATGCCGGCCTATGGGGTCGTTATTGATGGATAATCTTGATATTCTAGGGGTGTTTTAGCCTGCTGAAACAGTGTGCATCGTCTATATTTTTACCGCTTTATCGATATACAGACTATTTATAAATTAATGTGTTAGAGGAATAGATGGGGTAATCTAAGAAATTTGGGGGGTGTTTTCGTAAATTACTTTACCTACTTAGCGTATTACGCGCTGCTACCGATGTGCTACTTAAGCAGTAGTGCATTTTAGGGTGAATAGGGCCACCATCAATCTGATTAATCTGTATATTTAACTTGGCGAGCATACATTTTCATTACTTTTTTATATGCTATTTCCCTTTCCTCACTCATTATCGCTGTGCTATTAACAATATACGAGCGTTTAAGTGCGAAAAACCTTTTATCGAACTGGGAGTAGTTCTAACCGATTAGATCAGGAGTATTAGCCTGGAGGGGCTATCTACAAATTTCGGATACGTGTATCGATTAAGCGTCGAATAAAGACCGTCAATATGAGGTTATTGTCAGAATAAATCTCTTATCTTGAGGTGTTAAAAATACCAATCTAAGCTGTTTCGTATTGATTAGCATTGACCTACGATATAGCCCCGGCATGCAACTGCTAAGCAGTTTAGTGGTAAAAAGTATAGATCTAAGTGATCTCCACGTATTATTACTAGGGCAATTATTAAAGTTTACCTCTATGGGGTATTGTAAACAGACGTGTGTAGAATGTCAGCATTGCTTGCGAATCCGAGCAGCCTCTGCTTAATCGCAAACACGCAGGTTCATACCCTGCACGAGAAGGCTATCACCGCACTAAGTCTAGCCCCCCTTGCCAGGAACGAAGCTACGCCAATCTCAGCGTTACTCATTCTAACTCTCAGACTAAAGAGAACCGCGCATGAAGATTCACGAGTACCAGAGTAAAGAGATCCTGAGGAAATTTGGGGTCGCAGTGCCTATGGGTAAACCGGCTTTTTCAGCAGATGAAGCCGTTAACGTAGCTGAGGAACTTGGCGGCCGGGTTTGGGTAGTGAAGGCTCAGATCCATGCTGGTGGCCGCGGGAAAGGCGGTGGCATTAAAGTCGCCAGATCGCTAGATCAGGTGTATGCGTATTCGAACCAGATTCTGGGTATGCAACTTAAGACTAACCAGACTAGCCCTGAAGGCCAAAAAGTTAATCGGTTATTAATTGAAGAAAGCATAGAGATTAAAAAGGAACTGTATATTAGCTTCGTCGTCGATCGTACTTTACAGAGGGTTATGCTAATAGCCTCTAGCAGAGGAGGGGTAGATATTGAGGAAGTAGCTTTGAAGACACCCGATCTAATTCATAGGGTTACGGTTGATCCAACTAAGGGCTTACAGGATGAAAAATCAGACGACATTGCTAAAAAAATCGGCGTGCCGAGTACATCACTCAAGCAAGCTCGCTCAAATTTACAGGCTTTGTATAAGACGTTTTGGGAGACAGACGCATCACTAGTTGAAATCAATCCTTTAATCTTGAGCGGTGATAGCAAGGTCATTGCTCTAGATGCGAAGTTTAGCTTTGATCCGAATGCGCTATTCCGTCACCCGGAGATTGTTACATATCGTGACTTCGACGAAGAAGATCCCTCGGAAATCGAGGCATCAAAGTTCGATCTCGCGTATATCTCTCTTGACGGTAATATTGGCTGTTTAGTCAACGGCGCCGGCCTAGCGATGGCGACTATGGATGCAATTAAATTATTCGGCGGTGAGCCGGCTAATTTTCTCGATGTTGGTGGTGGTGCAACGACTGAAAAAGTAACTGAAGCATTTAAACTGATGCTGAAAAACCAAAAGCTAAAAGCTATTCTCGTGAATATCTTTGGGGGAATTATGCGTTGCGATATCATTGCGGAGGGTGTGATTGCAGCATCAAGAGCGCTACACTTGCGAGTACCGCTGATCGTGCGGATGAAGGGTACAAATGAGGACTGTGGTAAGAAAATGCTTTCTGATTCAAGATTACCAATTATTTCTGTGAACACCATGGAAGAGGCCGCACAGAAAGTAGTCTCCGCAGCGAAAGGCAACTAAGCTGTGTCTCTGATATTGAGGTATAAATGGTGGTATGCATCTTCTGAATTTGCGACACCGAATAAAAAAAATTAATAATGTCAATTCTAATCAATAAAAATACAAGAGTTATTACGCAAGGTATCACCGGTAAGAGCGGTCAGTTTCATACTCGTGCTTGCCGTGAGTACGCGAACGGCCGTGCCGCATATGTTGCTGGCGTGAACCCAAAGAAAGCTTGCGAAGATTTTGAGGGTATTCCAATTTTCGGAACCGTTAAAGAAGCTAGAGCACAGACAGGCGCGACCGTTTCAGTAGTTTATGTGCCTCCAGCTGCTGCAGCAGCTGCAATTTGGGAGGCGGTTGAAGCTGATCTAGATCTAGTAATCTGTATTACTGAAGGCATTCCGGTTCGGGATATGATCGAGGTACGCGACCGGATGCGACACGAAGATCGTAAGACGTTGCTGATTGGTCCAAATTGTCCTGGCGTGATTACGCCGGATGAGCTGAAGATTGGTATCATGCCCGGACACATTCATAAGAAAGGTCGGATTGGTGTTGTCTCTCGATCAGGTACACTGACATATGAAGCAGTTGCCCAACTGACGGATCTTGGCCTTGGACAATCGTCAGCTGTTGGAATCGGCGGTGACCCGATCAACGGGCTAAAACACATCGATATAATAAAGTTATTTAATAACGATCCAGCTACAGATGCTGTCATTATGATTGGCGAAATCGGCGGGCCAGACGAGGCAAATGCTTCGTATTGGATCAAAGATAATATGAAGAAGCCTGTCGTAGGCTTTATTGCTGGCGTGACAGCGCTTCCTGGTAAGCGAATGGGTCATGCTGGAGCGTTAATTTCGGGCGATGCCGATACTGCTGAAGCAAAACTCGAGATTATGAGGTCGTGCGGTATCAAGGTAACAAAAAATCCGTCTGAGATAGGCTGCTTATTGAAATCAGCACTTTAAGCAAAGTTGATATACACATATTATCTCCAGCGCTATTTTTTCAGCAGTGAAGCGAAAAATAACAGTAATAAATTTTATTAAACTAATTTCATTTGCTATGCTATGGCGCGAAACGCCTTTCTTGAGCCAAGTTGAAGTTATACTTATAAGTGCTATATCTTAGTAAGATTGATATAGCCTTAGCATGAGTTATACGCATATTAAATCTGTAAATGAAATATAGTTGTTCGCATCATCACCGTTATTAATTCCAAAATAAACCCGGATAACACATCACGGATGGCTAGCGTGCACACCCAATTCTGATGAGCTATGGTACAATTAGTCTGCTAGACTTCAGTTTTTTACTGTGAGGGCATGTTAATTATATCAAGCAAGCGTCTCGCTAACTTAGCTTTTTAGATATTTTTCTATCGGAATTAGCATGTTCTATATGTTTGGCTAGATTACTAGCTACTTTAGTATCACTTATGTTCCTTAAGGAGAGTTTTTTGGGGGGTATGCCAACGAGATTACGACGCTGCTTTCGTTGTTCAAATTAGAAAGTTTTTTTAGTATATCGACGCCGCTTTTTAGATAACTACTATGCTGGGTATAGTGAAACAAAAATTTAGATATGGTATGCGTCGAAAACTCGATAGATGTTAAACAGGCTGTTATATTTTAACTTATTCCAGCAGAACTAGGGCGTAAGCAATACAAAAGAGAGTTAGCATGCTTATGCTGCAGTGGTTACATTACTACTAATACACGTTTATATCTAGCGCAGACCAATATTGTACTAGGTAATGTAATCAGTGATATGATGCCCTTAAGCAGAGATGCGAGAACTTAAAATTCTCCATTAGAAAGAGTAAAGCGCGTCAAAATCTAGTTGACAGATCTCTCTTGGTTAGTTAATCGTAACTACGCGTATGCTACGTACTTGCGGTAAATCAGTTAAATTTTCTAAACTATATAAACCACGGCCTCTGAGGCTTATTACACGGGCACTATAAACTCTTATTTATCTAGGGTACCACATCTTTATATTTTATTCAGTTAGCCAGTCAGCATACCTTAATAAGGGTGTCGAAAAGCTACTGTGCTTTCAAGCTCTGATTTAACGAATATTAACTAATTCGATCGACACGCATGCCACCTCAAAGGGCTTTGAGCGAAATATGCAGTATAGTATCTTGTTGATAGATTCAATTTTTTCGTAGCGCTTATTTTGCATAGAAACCGCGTTGCGGCTTAGGTACAGTTCAGTAGTTATCAACTAGAATTGCACGAAGGTCATTAAATACTTGGTCAACAGACAGCTCGTGAAGACAATTTAAGTGATATAGCGGGCACTCGCGTGCAAAGCATGGGCTACATGCGAGATGCAACCACTGCACCTTCGCAAGACTGGATAGTGGGGGAGTGTATCGAGGATCAGTTGATCCGTAGAGTGCGACGAGTGGTCGGCACAATGCTGCAGCTACATGCATCAAGCCAGAGTCGTTTGTGACCACTACGCTCGCGATTGCAATTAGTGCACAGGCCTCGTCAAGTGACGTCTGGCCGCATAGATTGTAGATATTTGGCGCATTTTCTACGATAGCTTGAGCGGCTATCCGATCTTTAAATGAGCCAAGTGCAATAACTTGCATATACGGAAATGACTGTCTGATCATGTTAGCTAGTGCTGCAAAGTAATTTGGCGGCCAACGCTTAGCCGGTCCATATTCTGCGCCAGGGCAAAACACGATCAGGGGCGCCCGTGTATCAAGATTAAACCGGTGCAACACGCGAATCGACTCGTTTAAATCAATTGCCAGCTGCGGCGGTGGCAAATTGCTTGGCACCTTGGCGCCCGGGGCGTAGGCGAGAGCTGCATAATACAGAACCATCGATGCTCGCTTACCTCTTAGCGGATTAGGATGCCTGATATTTAGCAGCATATAGCGGCCCTCTCCGGTATAGCCGATACGCAGCGGAATACCGGAAAACCACGGAATAAGCCCTGATTTTAGCGAGTTTGGTAAAACATATGCTACGTTATAGACAGACTTTCGAAGATTGCCTGCTAATTTCCATCGTTGGTATAGCTGTAGCTTACTGTGTGTAAAGTTAGCTGAATAGATTTGGCGAATCTCTGGCATTCTCGCAAGAATCGGTGCTACCCACGCGGGCGCGACAGCATCGAGGATAATCCCCGGATATAGTCGCTTGATCAGTGCAAACAGTGGCTGAGCCATTAATGCATCGCCAATCCAATTGGGCGCGATTATAAGCGCGCAGCGCATCGAATTAGATCTATTTAATTGAGCTGCTATTTCAACTAGCTTACGCCGGCCGCATAGAGTGGTTTAACAAGCCTCAAGCGCTTTTTCATTTCGAAGTTTATAGCGTGTACCACAGTAAGGGCAACTCGACTCGCCATGCGTAACATCAATAAAAATACGCGGGTGAGCGCTCCAGCGAGGCATCGTCGCATTTGGGCAACAAGCGGGGAGCTCTTTCGCATTTAGTTCGTGAATCGGCATTTCTTTTAGTTCACTCATGAGATAGAGATTTTAAATTCGACAGTGGAAGACTTAGATTGGGGTTAGCCAGTGTGCATACCGCTTATTTTTTCCTGAGACGATATTGAAAAACGAGGACTGCAGCTTTTCGGTGACTGGTCCGCGGCGGCCAGTACTAATTATACGGTTGTCTAGTTCACGGATCGGTGTAACCTCCGCTGCGGTTCCGGTAAAAAATGCCTCGTCTGCTGTATATACTTCGTCGCGCGTGATTCGCTTTTCGATGATCTCGATACTAAGATCTTTCGCTAGCCTAATAATCGTATCACGTGTGATGCCGTTTAGGCATGATGATAGATCCGGAGTATATAATTTGTCGTTGTTGACGAGGAAGAAATTCTCGCCTGCGCCCTCAGATACATAGCCGTCTACATCTAGAAGTAGTGCTTCATCGTAACCATCAGAAATTGCTTCCTGGTTAGCAAGGATTGAATTTACATACCAGCCTGACGCCTTGGCACGTACCATCGATACGTTAACATGATGGCGTGTGAATGATGAAGTTTTTACACGAATGCCGTGAGATAGCCCTGTGGCGCCAAGGTAGGTACCCCATGGCCATGCTGCAATTGCAACATGGATTATGTTGCCTCTCGCTGAGAGGCCGAGCTTTTCGGAGCCGATCCAGATAATCGGACGCAAGTAACATGACTGGAGTTTATTCTCCCGTACGACGTTGCAGTGTGCATCGATAATTGTTCTTTGGTCAAATGGCACATTCATCTGGAAAATTTTTGCGGAGTTGAACAGGCGATTTGTATGTTCCCTTAGCCGGAAGATTGCAGTACCCTCACTAATCTGGTACGCACGCACTCCCTCGAATACACCCATGCCATAATGCAGTGTATGTGTTAGCACATGGATCTTCGCATTGCGCCAGTCAATTAGCTTGCCGTCCATCCAGATCTTACCCTCGCGGTCGGCCATAGACATAGAGATTTTTCTCCTAGCGATATCTGTCGTCGGCCGCATGCACAGAAAGTGCGATAGATCAGCCAAAAAATGTTATTTTAGCTTTAATTCGAGTCATTATGTACACAAGATACATATCTTGTGATGGCTGGCAAGCTGCCACTAGACTAGTTACAGATAATAAACTCATGGATGTATAAGCAAGCTGGTCATATAATCTATATTGTGACGTAGAAAAGACGCGCTGCAATTTCCTAGCGCTAGCTCGTTTCACTCAATTCACCGATGCTACCATGTTCTATCGCTTGTCCGATGTCGACCGCCCTGCCTTTTTAGATGGAATGCGCATTTATGCGCCGACGTGTGCTGCGATATTTTCTTGGGGGCTAGTGACCGGTATCGCTATGGGTAAGTCGATACTAACTGTGCCGCAGGCGCTTGGGATGTCCTTGCTCGTGTATGCTGGTTCCGCACAACTTGCAGTATTGCCATTGCTAGCCGTGAAGCTACCGATATGGACTGTATTATTAACTGCAGCGATGGTTAATACACGGTTTATCGTGTTCAGTGCTGGTTTAGCGCCACATTTTTCACATCTATCAATGCTGCGCCGTATCCTATTAGGCTACTTTAATAGCGACGTGCTCTATTTACTGTTCCAAGCGCGTAACTTCAGGCCAGGGTATGAGCCTGGTAAGGAAGCGTTTTTCTGGGGTATGGCACTATCAAGCTGGATTATATGGCAGTCGGCCTCAATTATCGGTATCCTGCTTTCTAGTCTTTTTCTAGACGTCTGGGGCTTAAGCTTAGCAGGCTCCCTCGCTTTAATTCCAATTATAGTATCAGCAATTATTGAGCGCTCGATGCTGGTGGCTGTGGTCATCGCAGCTGTTGTCGCACTTATTGGTAGCGATCTACCATATCGTCTGTCGCTACCGCTGGCGATTCTAGCTGCACTTCTCGCCGGGGTCGTCAGTGATGCCTGTGCCAATAATAAGTGGGTAAAGATTCTGCAATGCGCTAGACGAAACAGCAAGGCTTCAAAATGAGTTCAACCGAGATTTGGCTCACAATCATCGGATTGATGATTGTGACCGCTGTGACCCGTGCAGCTTTTTTGTTGGGTGGCAACAGAATTATGTTGCCAGAGCGTATGCTGCGTGCATTGCGTTATGCACCCGCAGCAGCTCTAATCGCGGTAGTTATTCCTGACGTTGCGATGACACCGAAAGGGCTATCTTTCGGGCTTGAAAACCATGCATGGTATAGCATGGTTGCCGGCACGTTTTGGTTTTTATGGCGTCGGAGTATGGTTCAAACAATCATTGTTGGAATGATAGTCTTTACAGCGCTTCGGTTAGGGTGTCTCTAACGAGACTACACTCTTATAGCCGAGCTAAGTAATATTTCTTAGAGAAAACCGCCGATATATAAATAAATGACTATTTTACAGGTGCCCTGTCTTGGGTAGGGGGGTATCAGTAGATATGCGATGGTTTAGTACTTTTTTACGCAAAAAATTTCGATATTTTCGAGGCATGTGCGATGCGATACGCATAACATGATATGCTTTCGGCTGGACACGTCTAGTTTGCTTTATCCGTTTGTCTAGTTGTCTAGTGGTTTCTGAGCACCTATCATGCGATGAACGGCATAATATACGTTGCTATATCCATGTAGCAGGTTTACTTTTTCTTAGCTTTATCAATTTAATCTCATGACTCAAGTTCTACGTCTAACTGATGTTATTGTGGACGGAAGGCTGCGTGGTCAGCGTGTATTTATCCGTGCAGATCTGAACGTACCCCAAGACAATGCCGGTAATATTACTGAGGATACTCGTATCCAGGCAGCGATCCCGGCAATCCGCCAGTCGCTTAATGCCGGTGCAGCGGTAATGGTAACATCGCATCTAGGGCGACCTATAGAGGGTCAGTTTAAGCCAGAGGACTCTCTCGCACCTGTGGCTAAGCGTCTTAGTAAGTTAATCGGTCTCGATGTGCCCTTAGTAGCTAACTGGGTTGAGCATGGTGTAAGCGTGTCGCCTGGCAGTGTCATTCTGCTCGAGAATTGCCGTGTTAATCTAGGCGAGAAAAACAATTCGGATGCGCTCGCGCAGAGGATGGCTTCACTATGTGACATCTATGTTAATGACGCATTCGGAACCGCGCACCGCGCAGAGGCAACTACATACGGTATCGCAAAGTACGTAAAAATTGCCTGTGCTGGCCCACTACTCATGGCGGAACTCGATGCGCTAGGTAAAGCCCTAGCTAATCCGAAACGCCCGCTTGTAGCAATCATTGCGGGTGCGAAAGTTTCGACAAAACTAAAAATTCTAAGATCGCTAGCTAAAAAAGTTGACCAACTAATCGTAGGTGGGGGCATCGCAAACACGTTTATGTTAGCAGCCGGGCTACCGATCGGAAAATCTCTAGCTGACGCGGCTTTAGTTATTGAGAGCAGATTGATCGTCGATGCTGCAAATACGCGAGGGGCGTCAGTGCCGATTCCGACTGATGTGGTAACCGCAAAGGCGCTTACACCCAGCGCCCAGGCAGAGACTAAACTGGTAAGCGAAGTAGCTGATAACGATATAATCTTAGATATTGGTCCGAAAACTGCAACTGAGCTAGCTCTGCAGCTAGAAAAAGCTGGCACCATCTTATGGAATGGGCCCGTCGGCGTGTTCGAGTTTGATCAGTTTGGAAACGGTACGAAAATACTTGCACAGGCCATTGCCAAGTCAAAAGCTTTCTCCATTGCTGGCGGGGGTGATACGCTGGCGGCAATTGCGAAGTATGGCATTCATAACAAGGTTAATTATATCTCAACCGGCGGTGGGGCTTTTCTTACATTCCTCGAGGGTGAAACGCTGCCTGCGATTGAGATTCTAAAAAGCCTTCATAATCTAGGAACGCTAGTGTATAACTAAAATCATCCCCCATACATAGTATGGGGGATGTAGTTGTTTGCGCACTCCATAGTGTTGCCCTAGTATTGTCTCGTTCGTTTTGGGTATCTCCCAGCGACGCAAATTTAATTCGGTTGAGAAAAACTTATGCATCGTGCCACTAAGATTGTTGCCACCATCGGACCCGCATCTAGCTCACTAGAGATCTTGTCAAAGATGATCGCAGCAGGATTAGATGTTGTGCGGCTGAATTTTTCGCACGGTACTGCAGATGATCATCGCCAGCGCGCTAAGTTTGTACGGGAAGCTGCGCGCCAAATAGGCCGTGAAGTAGCAATTATGGCGGACCTGCAAGGTCCGAAAATCCGCATCGGAAAGTTTAAGAACGGAAGTGCAATACTTACGCGTGGTGCCGCATTTATTCTAGATGCCACATGTAGATTAGGCGATAAAAATCGAGTCGGCTTAGACTATAAAGATCTACCGCATGATTTAAACGCTGGTGATATCTTGTTACTCAATGACGGTTTAATTGTGTTAAGCGTGCGGCGGGTGATAGGAAAAGAAATCTATACAAATGTGGAGGTTGGCGGTGAATTGTCAAATAACAAGGGGATTAACCGTCAGGGCGGTGGGTTGTCAGCTCCAGCTCTAACAGAGAAAGATAGGGAGGATATATCTATTGCCATGGCGCTAGGCGCAGATTTTATTGCTGTATCGTTCCCCAAAAATGCGACGGATATGGAAATGGCGCGGCAGCTCGCGGACGCTGCTGGTGCGCCATTCGGCTATAAGCCGAAGATGATAGCCAAAATCGAGCGTGCTGAGGCAATCCCATTATTACAGGAAATTCTTAACGCATCCGATGGCATCATGGTAGCACGGGGCGATTTGGCTGTAGAGGTTGGTAACGCAGCAGTGCCCGCACTGCAAAAGCGCATGATTCGGATGGCACGAGAGGCAAATAAGACTGTGATTACTGCTACACAGATGATGGAGTCAATGATTCAGAACCCGGTGCCAACACGGGCCGAAGTCTCGGACGTAGCTAATGCAGTACTAGACGGTACTGATGCGGTGATGTTGTCCGCAGAAACTGCGTCTGGCCGGTACCCGATCTCAACAATCGAGACGATGGCAGTCATCTGCCTAGAAGCGGAAAAGTCTGGGCGGGTCGAGCTAGATAAATACTTCTTAGATCACACGTTCACTCATATTGAGCAGTCAATTGCGATGGGGGCATTGTTTACTGCGTTTCACCTCGGTGCTAGAGCAATTGTTGCTCTAACTGAATCAGGCACTACTGCACTATGGATGAGCCGGCACTGGTTGCATATTCCCGTCTATGCTTTAACGCCATGTCTAGCTAGCGAGCGAATGATGGCGCTATATCGCAATGTAGTGCCACTTCATCTAGAATCGATTCGTGACCGCGATACAGCACTACGGGAGGCACTAAAAGTTTTAGTGAAGAATAACTATGCGGTGATCGGCGATGTTGTCGTCTTAACCATGGGTGAGCCTATGGGACAGACTGGAAGTACTAACACGCTAAAAATTGTTAAGGTTAGCGAGTGCGCTTAAGGTTTTAGTTGCTGCATCATGATTGTTTCCTCGGTCAACGTCTAATTATCTGAGATAAACCCAATACGATAGCATCTTATCTAAGGCAGTGCAGGCGCACAGCGTAATAGAAGAAAGCATAGGATCTATAATGGCGCGTCTAGTTCAGGGAAAATTATCATTAAAGGAGTAAAATATGCCTCTCGTATCTATGCGTCAGCTGTTGGACCATGCGGCTGAAAACGATTATGGATTGCCGGCGTTCAACGTTAATAATCTCGAGCAGGTTCAGGCGATCCTAGCGGCTGCAGATGAGGTAAATGCTCCAGTGATTATGCAAGCGTCAGCGGGTGCGCGTCGATATACAGGTAGCGTTTTCTTACGTCACTTAATTGAGGCAGCAGTCGAATCTTATCCTCATTTGCCGATTGTAATGCACCAGGACCACGGGAAATCGCCAGAAGTTTGTATAGCAGCAATTTGCAGTGGCTTTACTAGTGTGATGATGGATGGATCGCTACAGGCTGATGGCAAGACAGTCGCCAGTTATGAGTATAATGTTGCGGTGTCACGACAAGTAGTCGAATTTTCGCACTCGGTCGGCGTGACAACCGAGTGCGAACTTGGTGTACTCGGTTCGCTTGAAACGATGAAAGGCGACAAAGAAGATGGCCACGGTGCGGAAGGAGCAATGACACGAGATCAATTGCTCACTAATGTCGAACAGGCGGAAGACTTCGTGCGTGCGACGCAGTGCGATGCGCTAGCTATAGCAATTGGTACGTCCCACGGGGCTTATAAGTTTACGCAGAAGCCGACTGGCGATGTTTTAGCTATTGATCGAATTAAAAAAATTCATGCACGGATCCCAAATACGCATCTAGTGATGCATGGCTCTTCATCAGTACCACAAGAGCTACTAGCGGAGATCCGAGAATTTGGCGGCGATATAAAAGAGACGTATGGTGTGCCTATCGAAGAAATTCAAGAAGGTATCAAACACGGTGTACGTAAGATTAATATCGATACAGATCTACGCTTAGCAATCACAGGTGCAATTCGACGCTATTTTATCGAAAACCCGAGTAAGTTCGATCCGAGAGATTACCTGAAGCCAGCGCGTGAAGCCGCTAAAAAAGTATGCTTAGCACGCTATCGGCAGTTCGGCTGCGAAGGGCAAGCTAGCAAGATTAAACCGTTGCCACTGAATAAGATCGCCGAGAAATATAAGTTAGGTTTGCTCAAACAAACATAAGTTAATTTTCTGCTAAGAAAACCTATATATGTTGCATAGATTCCTTCGGCGCGTTCACAGGTCATTAACAGTATCATCATCTATATTGTTCCTGTATTGTAGCGGAATAGCTTTTTGCTTTATGGGACTCGACGATGCCTACTGTGCTCTATAAATCTACGCTGAAATCTCTATTACTAATAGATCGTGGTAAGGTTCGTGATAATTATGCAGTTGGTGATGATAAATATTTGATGGTAACAACTGACCGGTTATCGGCATTTGACGTGCTCATGAGCGAGCCGATTCCAGGTAAAGGTTGCGTGCTAAACCAAATGACTAATTTTTGGTTTGATAAGCTAGCTCACGTTGTACCAAACCACTTAACTGGTATAGCACCAGAAAGCATTGTTGCTCTTGATGAGGTGCCACAAGTTGTTGGCCGCGCAGTAGTAGTCCGTCGTCTCCAGCCAATTTTATTGGAGGCCGTGGTACGTGGATATCTTGCTGGTCGTATCTGGAAGGATTATCAAGCTAGCGGTTCGC
Organism: Candidatus Vallotiella sp. (ex Adelges kitamiensis); assembly: GCF_020342435.1. GTDB lineage: Bacteria > Pseudomonadota > Gammaproteobacteria > Burkholderiales > Burkholderiaceae > Mycetohabitans. The sequence goes on along the minus strand of NZ_CP080504.1, from coordinate 860,036 downwards.
TGTTCGGAATTGCGCTGCCAGCAGGTTTAAAAAACGCGCAACGGCTACCGGTGCCAATTTTTACTCCAACGTTGAAAGCGGATATCGGTTATCACGATGAAAATATAACATTTTCTGAAGTTGAGCGGCGTATTGGTACTGAACTAGCAGCATCCATTCGAGATGTTAGCATTTCGCTATACAAGATAGCTTCAGACTACGCAGCTACACGCGGGATTATTATTGCAGATACTAAATTTGAGTTCGGGCTCGATAACGACGGAACATTGTGTCTAATGGACGAAGTGTTAACCGCCGATTCTTCTCGATTTTGGCCTATAGATCAATACCGAGTAGGAAGCAATCCCCGGTCGTTCGATAAGCAGTTCGTACGTGACTGGCTAGAGAAGCAGCCTTGGAATAAGTTGCCACCGGCACCAATACTTCCGAATGAGATTATCAATAAGACTGCAGCGAAATACCGTGAAGCCCTTGAGCGGCTTACAGGTCGGTCACTGTTTCAATAGTGTAAGCGCGTAATGAATGAGGTTCAACCACAAGAAAAACAGCTAGCACAACCTAGCAGTGCACATCATAATCCAAGACCACTGGTTAGTGTAGTTATGGGGTCTTCATCAGACTGGGATACAATGCGGGATGCCGTAGCGATCCTGCGCGATTTCGGTGTTCCATACGAGGCACACGTTTTGTCTGCGCATCGAATGCCCGATGAGATGTTTAAGTATGCACAGGCCGCTCGGGCTCGCGGCTTATGTGCGATCATTGCAGGGGCGGGTTCTGCTGCCCATCTGCCCGGTATGCTTGCGGCTAAAACAACGGTACCAGTGCTGGGTGTGCCGGTAGATAGTAAATATATGCGAGGCGTAGACTCTTTATACTCAATCGTGCAGATGCCTAAAGGTGTGCCTGTTGCTACATTTGCTATTGGAGCAGCTGGTGCAGCCAATGCCGCGTTGTTCGCTGTTGCGTTGCTCGCGAACGTGCATAACGCTAATGTACTACTGGAGTCAGAAGACTTTGCATTTAAACTCGAGGAGTTCCGTGTGCGTCAGAATAATGAGGCACGGGCCATCATATTGCCATTAGATTGAGGTATTGCATAATACTGGTACTCGCTTTTGATTGATATCTCTATCTAGAGGTGGTTCTTTTGCCAACTTTCTTCTCTTAATAAGATGACAGATGCTCCTCTTTCTATGAGCAGCGCAAATTTGTTCTCGACAGAGAATGCCAGTGTGTCAATATTCGGCGCGCCAGCGTATGCTCATGAACCAATTATGCCGGGAAAATGGCTAGGTATAGTTGGCGGTGGGCAGCTTGGCCGGATGTTCTGTTTCGCTGCACAAGCGATGGGTTACCGTGTCGCTGTGTTAGATCCAGAGAGCACTTGTCCAGCAGGTGGCGTTGTTGATCGCCATCTGTGTGCTGAATATAATAATCGTGAGGCGCTTTCTGACATGGCGGGGTTATGCGCAGCAGTATCAACCGAGTTTGAGAATGTACCAGCCGCTAGCTTAGATTGGCTTGCGCGCTCAACCTGTGTGAGTCCGTCCGCGCAGTGTGTCGCTATCGCGCAGGATCGTATAGCAGAAAAGCGCTGTATTGAGCAGGCTGGCGTACCAGTTGCGCCATATATAGTGATCGAGTCGTCGGATGTTCTTCAGACTCTCTGCGACAAAGCCTTATTAGCAGTATTGCCGAGTATCCTGAAGACAGCAAGACTAGGCTATGATGGCAGGGGACAAAGAAACGTATGCAATCCAGATGAGGTGCGCGCCGCGTATATCGCTCTGGGCAGTGTTGCATGTATACTTGAACAGCGCTTGCCACTCGCGTACGAAATTTCGGTTATCATTGCTCGAAGCGCGGATGGCACGGCAGTAATGTTTCCAGTGGCGCAAAATATTCATCGTACTGGTATTTTGTCGCAGACAATTTCTCCGACCCCAGTTGGAGATGCCGCCCTTATCAAACGAGTGCAGGCTGCGGCACTATCAATTGCGATCAAACTAGATCATGTTGGCGTGCTATGTGTGGAGTTCTTTGTATTGCAAGACGGCTCACTCGTAGCCAATGAAATTGCGCCTCGCCCACACAACTCTGGCCACTATACAATTAATGCATGTGTATCTAACCAGTTTGAGCAGCAGGTTCGTGCGATGACTGGCATGCCTTTGGGTTGCACGCGCCAACATTCGCCTGCAGTCATGCTGAATTTACTTGGTGATGTATGGTTTTCAGATAAGATACTGCGCGTCCCACCATGGCATAAAGTTGCGGAGATACCAGGAGCACACCTGCATCTATATGCAAAGGCAGAAGTCCGTATTGGGCGCAAGATGGGTCATTTGACGCTGACTGCACCAACATTGTGCGAAGCACAGACAGCTGCTCGAACTTGCATGCATCTTTTGCATATCCCATCTGAATGAGTGATATCCAAAAACATAACGATGGATGCTGCACTCCACTGTTAATATCTGCTGACAGCAATGTATCTAATAGTCACCCGTTGGCTGAGATTAACAATGCCGTATATCGGCTGGATGCTGGGGAATTGGTTGCATTCCCGACTGAAACAGTGTACGGGTTAGGCGCAGATGCTTGTAATCCACAAGCCGTGGCGCGTATCTATGCAGCTAAGAATCGGCCTACCACCCATCCAATTATTGTGCATCTAGCGCTAGGTGACGATCCTGGTAATTGGGTTCGATCGATGGGTTTGGAGGCACAACGTCTGATTGATGCATTTTGGCCCGGGCCGTTAACGTTGATTCTAAAGAAAGCTATCGCGTTTACAAATGCGGTAAGCGGTGATCAGGACTCGATTGGGTTACGGTGTCCATCACATCCAGTCGCTCAAGCATTACTACGTGCATTCTCCGACTTACGGCGCGGTCATGGCAGCATAGCTGCGCCTTCTGCGAATAAGTTCGGCTATGTAAGCCCGACGACTGCGCAGCATGTACGCGATGAGTTTGGAGATAGCGTTTACCTGCTAGACGGTGGGGTATGCAATATTGGTATTGAGTCGACGATCATCGACCTATCTCGTGGCTTTCCAACACTGTTACGCCCCGGGAGAATTACACCACAACAGATTACAGACGTACTAGGCGTAGCACCGAGGCTGCCTGATAAAAATGATATTACGGAGCCACGCCCATCAGGTACGTTAAGAGCACACTATGCGACGCGTACACCGATCGTACTACTACCGTTGGAGAAAATTCTGAATGAAGTCGAGATGCATGCATCGCATAATCGACTAGCGGTTATCGCACGAGATAGCCTACCACAGGCTGATGTGCTGCGTATGAGGCCTAACTTATGGTTTATTATCGCCCCCAATGATCCGTATACATATGAGTACAAACTCTACGGGATGCTGCGAAGACTAGATAGTTTGAATATTCTGCGCATATTTATCGAACTGTTACCAGATACCTCTGAATGGATCGCAGTTAACGACCGATTGCACCGTGCAGAAGCAGCATTTAAAGTCGGCGTCTAATTATGCTTAGGCAGCTTAATTCGATGCTCAATAGCTGTCGATGGCAGCACTGAATAAATTTAAATTTCGAGAATAAATCGTGTGTGAGTTTTTAAATAAATTAAATCTTTAAATCTTAGCACAGCTATATTACGTGTCGGACTATTTCGCCCGTTAATCACTTTTATTGAGAATTGTCTTTAACACCATCTTGAATCCAGTGAGTTGCTGTTATGAGAACGGGTCTTTGCTATTGAATCTGAACAACTTGAGCAATTTTATACTAAGATAAATATAGTTTGAGATAGATTACTTTAGGTATAGTCGGTCAGTCTTCAAAATGTTAGAGCATAGAGATAATCTGTATAATGTTTTATATCGCCTCTAATTAAGTGATTTACTAGCTGCCAGTGCTTCCGCTCTGCTTGTCAACTTTAGCTTAGGTATATACAGGGTAGTATATTAAAGCCGCTATGCTCCTATAACTTAACTATGTCGGATAAAACTACGACCTATTGCAGGCGATTTTAGTCGAATCGCCGTAATGAAGTGCAATTGTATTTTATGCGTCATCCAAATACCCGTCGTGACTGAGGTCTATGTATGAGATTGAGAGCTAGCGTATAAGATATGTATCGCGCATTAGTGCCTATACTGAACGGGCATTTTCCATAAAATGTTGATACTAACAAGTTACCGTATAGATAACAGTATTGAAATTACTTTAATAAAATAATCGGATTTATATCCGAATATCCCTTGCCAAGGTCTATATTCATGGGGCGCAGCTAGTACAAAACATTTACTGAGAATTTGATATATAAAATTTCTGTACACGCAGAATGCTGAAATATGTTTTGTTGATTCTTGATTGAGTCTTTTGATGCCATGTTGTTAAGTAAGATAGGCTTGAGCTTCTGCGCTTTGAGAAGGGATGTTATTTTGGGCGGGATCTCGCTAATGCTATTCTTTCTCCATTTTCGACGGAAATATTTCTAGCAATCGCATACATATCGCGTGGTGTGCTAGTCTTAATATGCGTATGCTATTCACCATCTCTCCAAGGGAGCCTGTAATTTATTAATGTATTTGTTGCACGACAAACTAGAGCTATTAACCAGTTGTAACTCCGGTATCTCTAGCCCGTTTCTAGCTAGAAAGTTACAAACTAACTTAGCACTACGAGCAGTCGTAGAGTGCACCAGTAGAATAGAAGCAACAAAGATCTGCAATGTAATTAGGCATGTTCCAATTACACCGATATAGATTGCGCGTCATTATGTTATTGGAGGGCTGATTAATATCTTTAATTTTATGGATAATCCTATGCTGTGATGAATAACTCTAGCTGAGCGTTAACCGGTGTCACACTTTCTAGTGTAGTGCTAGGAAAGTACCCCCGCTTGCTTGCAAAGTGCTATGAAACTATTCGAAAAAGAGTGATAGTTGAAGATATACTTTGAAATAGTTCAGAACTATCTGCTGTCTGTCTTGCGTAACTGGTTAACAATTTTTAGATGTACAAGCGCAGGTGTCACCTGAATAAAAGATCTGGGTAGACATTGTCTGGTAAATCAGTTTAGTCGTCGAACACAGGTGTATACATCAAACTATTGCTTATCTAAGACTAGATCACCGTCTAGGGTAGTGATGCCTTGTTTATGAATCTTATCTACCAGATCAATTAATTTTTCTGGAATGAGTTTCCGATTGATTGCACCTTGAATATATAGGTTTCCGTGTAACCTATTCGTTTAGACAAAGAATCTAAAAAATGATAACGGTACTCTCACATATGAGAGACTAGCTATAACAGACGTAGATAGCAGATTAGCCTGCTATTCCTCATTCTGAGGCTTTGAATTGGTGTGGGTTAGCACTGACTTAACGAAAGTAGAATAAGCGCGTAGGATTAAGAGTGACGATGTATTTATAGTTTAATTATAGATTAATAAATAGTTTATACTACTAGCGTTTTACTGATTGAAGATGACTCTGAGGTCACCCAAAACTTAATACGCTATATATCTGCTTATCTGATTAAGCATGACCAATTTAGATTGTCTTGACCATGGTGGCCTACATGTATAAAAGGCAGTGAGCTATAAACAATATAAGTTCGCTCTGATTGCGATATAGTTACATACGACTATTTCCTTGGGTCCTTAATCTAAATAAAATTGAGGCGACATGCGTATGTTAGTAGGCCGCTAGACCAGTAAAACTGCAAAGATAACCTAGTATTAATGGCCGATTTGAGAGGTGCACGAGTATAGTTTACACGCTTTCTAATTTGTGCGACTTGTTGATGCGGCGCTAATCTATATTGAGAAAAATTTTTTTAAAATAGAGAGTTACATGGGTCGACAGCAGCTATTTTTAGAAGCTAATTTTTCTGATCGCAGTGTTGCTAATAAGTTCTGACGTAGAAAATCTACCTAATCTGAGAATAGTAAACCTGAGAATAGTAAACTTGCCAATTTTAATTATTAAGAACCCCTGCTGCGAGAGAGAACCTGATTAACTCTACACTTTACACTGAGCGTACAAACCGTTTACTCAGGAGAGTACGTTGAATCAGCAGTTAATCTAGTAATTTTTAGATAAGCAATTTCTGGCGTTTTATGCGTGTTGAACTATGAGATAACTCGAACAAGACATGTTGATAAATGTCGACGGATTCTGCTCAACAGTTAGCGTATGTATCTCCTGATACCCCAAAGTTGGCATTGTAACATAAAGCATGATCGTTTGCAGTCGCTTCTATGTATACACTCATACACAACAAAATCAGCCCCTGACGAATTTATAGTAGCGGGTTTTCTGTAAGAAGAGAGTTTTTATTCAACGGAATAAAAGTATATATTGCGCTTGCGATTAAACAATACATCGGGGTTTAATATATACCACTCTAACTGAATCGAGTGCCAATAGTTCGCGATTTAAGCGCATGATTCAAGAATGTTTCTTGCGTACCAGGGTACTAGCAGTACAAAATCTCGCTTGAGGGCGGCATCTTACAACGCACTCACAAGTTAAGCTATTTTATAGCCGCCGCAGTAGTACAAATCAGCTAATACATAGTTAAGTTATTTTTTATTAACAGGTATTATAGATCACTGGCTTTAGATAAGATGGTAAATCTTAACTCATAGTCTAAATTATGTCAGAAAAACAGAGATATATTGCCCTTATATAGAACACAGACAATATTAGATGTAATGTACAGGGGCTAACTTACATAAAACACTTAATCTTTAGCAGTCAATAGCTATTAACATATTTTCAGCTGCTACTAAAAATTGGAGTGATTCTAGTAATTAGATTGAGACGTCGATTGCAATCTGTTATAGCGGACGTCTATCATCGCACTAGTAGACTAGCACTATATACTATAGCAGATAGCGCACTGATCCAAAAGCTCGTTGGCCAGTCAGTATAGAATGCTAACGTAATGCCGATCCATGCCTGCGCAAGCGCGAACAGAGCTGCACACACCATACCGGAACCGATTCGTGTTGTGAGGTTCTGTGCGGCAGCAGCTGGCCCTACCATCAGTGTAAACACAAGTAGCATACCAACAATTTGTGTACATTGTGCAGCTGCTATAGCAACAATTGCCAGGAATAGCATCGACACTATGCGTAGAGACACGCCCTTAGCTTCAGCTAATTCAGGTTGTAAGCTTGAGAAGATTAGAGGCCGTGCAATTGTCGCTAACGCGGCTAGGACTAACAGTGCTAGCCAGCTGAGCGATATAAGCATACTGGTGCTTACACCCAGCACATTGCCAAAGAGCAGCATAGTAACCTGCGTCGCATAGGCGGTGAAGAAGTGCAGAAAAAGCAGGCCAGAGCCAAGAGACAATGATAGCGTAATACTAATAGCAGTGTCGCATCTAGACAAACGACTGCCGAACGCACCCATTGCAATGCCGGCCATGACCGTGAAAGCAAGCATACCCCAAAGCGGTGAAATACCAAGTAGTGCTGCACCAGTAGCGCCAGTAAATCCGAGATGCGCCAACGCATGTCCAGCAAAAGTCTGCTGACGCAGTACCAGAAAGAAGCCAACGATTCCGGAAATAATCGCAGTGATACCAGACGCTACGAAAGCGTTAATCATGAACTCATATTCAAACATTGTATACTCTACATCCCGTGATATGATGTCGATCTAGCACGCTATCTCGACAAGTGATCGGAGTCCGGGACTGATGTAGTGCTATGCCGATCATCGTAGCCGCCGTTATTATTGTGCGAATGATGAGATTTCTCTATTTCTATGCCGCCCAACATTACAAAGATCCGCCCAGAAAGTCGCATGACGTCGATTGGTACGTCTCCGTACAACCGTGATAGTATTGGTGGCGTAATGACTTCATCAACGGTGCCCAGCGCGGCACGACCGTTACCCAAGTAGAGAACACGATCAATAACATTAAGTAGTGGATTAAGTTCATGAGCACTAAACAATACGGTGATGCCTAATTGACGTTGTACTCGCCGTACTAATTCGACTACGCTAGCTTGGTGGTTGAGATCTAAACTTATCAATGGCTCATCTAGCAATAGCAGTCTGGGTTGGCCAAGCAGGCATTGGGCTAGAAGGAGGCGCTGACGTTCTCCACCAGATAATTCTATAAGGGGGCGATCAGCTAGTGATAACGCACCGACAATCGATAGCACGTCATTTATTATTCTACGTTTTCGGCCCCGAGCTAGCGTAATTCCCCAGCGATTCCCATCAAACGCGCATGCTATAAAGTCCCGACCGGAAAGACGTCGTGCCGTTGATATATTACGCACTTGCGGCATGTAGCCGATTTCCGCATTACCGGGTGTGACTGGCTTCCTAAGCACGCGTAGCCTGCCGCAAGAAAGAGGCGAGAGCCCGAGTAACGCACGCATTAGAGTGGTTTTTCCTGCACCGTTAGGACCTAATACACCGATAAATTCGCCCGCACTCACAGTAAAGCTAATATCGTTAAGCACACACCGTGTGCCTAATTTGAGCGTCACGCAATTTAGCTCAATCGCCAGCTCACTCATTGAACTTGTCCTTCCAATGCTCGTTGCAAGGCATTGAGTTGCTCCAGCATCCATTGATGATACGTTTTGCCATCTGGCTCTGTTTCGGTAACATGCACTATTGGTACATGTGACTGCTGTGCAATCTTTAGCATCCGTTGAGTTGACATATCGCTAGCTTGATTGTTATAAATCAGTACCCTCACTTGCCGTGTTCTTAAGTCGTGCTCGAAGGCCGCGACATCGGCCGCGCTAGGCTCCGTTTCGTTCATTGCAGCAAGCTGAAAACGTTTGTTATGCATTGTTAGGCCAATAGCCTCAGCCATATAACCGAATACAGATTCGGTAGCTGTAACGGGCTCACCTTGATAGTATTGCCTCAATTCTGCAATTTTTTGATCAATCGGCTTTATCGAGTCGATAAAGCGGGTTAACCGGACAGCGTAGTCAGCTTTATGCGCTGGATCTGTTTGTACGAGGAATGCGCTAACTGCACGAGCTACTGCCGGCATAGTCGCAGGTAAATACCACAGATGTGGATTGTCGCCTGGCTTCTTACCAACTAGATCGGCAGCAACAATTTCTGTATGCGGCTTACGGTTTTTTCGTGAGCTAGAAAGTAGCCTAGGCAACCATGGATTATAGTTTGCTCCGTTGTAAACAAGTAGTTGTGCAGAGGCGTATGTGCGTGCAATCTTAGGGCTAGCCTCCAGAAGATGTGGATCTTGGTTAGGGTTGCTGAGGATGCTTATAACCGACACATAGGGGCCGCCTAGCATTTTTACTAGTTCTCCATAAAAATTTTCGACCGCAATAACTTGGATCGTCTGATGGCTAGTAGCCTGTGACGACGTCGGGGAGAATAGTGAAATATAGAGAATGATTAATGCACTGACGGTTGCAATAAGGCGTTTCATAAAACGGTTCAAAACGGTTCCAGGGAGATCCGCATCATAATAGTAAGAAGGCTAGTATAAGTGTATATTATAATATAACAATGTGCTATTTTCTCGTATCGAAATTACAGATGATGTGTTTTCGAAGAGAGTTGAGGCTGAAAAAAACAATAGCTTCTGCTATTGTCCAGGGCATGCAAACGATTCTTTCTATATCTAACCTCTCAAAGACGTATGCGTCCGGATTCCGAGCGCTGAACGATATTAACCTTGATATCCAACGTAGCGAGATCTTCGCGCTTCTTGGATCAAACGGTGCTGGCAAGACGACGCTAATCAGTATTATCTGCGGCATTGTCAATCCTAGCGAAGGGCGCGTTACGGTTGACGGCCATGACATAATTACCAATTACCGTGCTGCCCGCTCAACTATTGGATTATTGCCACAAGAGTTGACTACCGATACATTCGAATCGGTATGGCGTACAGTGTCATTTAGTCGCGGTTTGTTCGGTAAGCCAGCTAATCCTGTATATATTGAAAAAGTGCTAAAGGCACTATCGCTCTGGGATAAGAAAGATAATAAGATCCGCACGTTATCCGGCGGTATGAAGCGCCGCGTAATGATCGCTAAGGCACTGTCGCACGAACCGCGTATATTATTCCTAGATGAGCCAACTGCTGGTGTAGATGTCGAGTTACGACGTGATATGTGGAGACTTGTGCGCTCTTTGCGAGACAGCGGTGTGACAATTATCTTAACCACACACTATATTGATGAAGCTGAAGAGATGGCTGATCGCATTGGCGTCATCCGTAATGGTGAGATCATTCTTGTTGACCAGAAAACCGAGTTGATACGTAAGCTGGGTAAAAAGCGACTTACACTTCAGTTACATGTGGCACTACAGCGTATTCCGCGCCGGCTTGCTGTATACGGGCTCGAGCTAGCTCGTGGAGGTAACGAGCTCATCTACACCTATGATAAGCGAGCAGAGCATGCCGGTATCATCGAATTACTGCGAGATCTAGATAACGAAAATATCGCTTTTAAAGACTTACAAACGACACAAAGCTCCTTGGAAGATATCTTCGTGAACCTCATGGAAGAGTGTCGCGAACCACCCAGAAAGGAAGCGCCATAATGAATATATATGCAATTCGTGCAATTTACTGCTTTGAGATGGCGCGCACGTGGCGGACTCTGATGCAAAGTGTCGTGTCACCTGTAATTTCGACGTCACTGTATTTTATCGTGTTTGGTACAACCATCGGCTCGCGCATACAATATGTTAACGGCATAAGCTACGGAGCATTTATTGTGCCCGGACTAATCATGCTATCACTTCTTACGCAAAGTATCTCAAATGCCTCGTTCGGTATCTACTTCCCGCGTTTCACTGGAACTATATACGAGCTTCTATCTGCACCAGTATCTTATATCGAGATTGTAATTGGCTATGTCGGCGCGGCTTCTACTAAGTCGGTTATGTTGGGACTGATCATCCTCGCTACGGCTCATCTGTTTGTTCCAGTCCAGATTAATCATCCTGGTTTCATGCTACTGTTTTTGCTTCTGACTGCATTCACATTTGCATTATTCGGCTTTATTATCGGCGTGTGGGCCGATAACTTTGAGAAGTTACAGTTTGTGCCATTGCTAATTATTACGCCGTTGACGTTTCTTGGGGGCAGTTTTTATTCGATTGACATGCTACCGGCGTTTTGGCGCACGGTAGCACTATTTAACCCGGTAGTGTACCTAGTGAATGGATTTCGCTGGAGCTTCCAAGCCGAAACTCAAGTGAATATTAGAATCTGCCTAGGTGTGACATTCTCATGTCTAGCTCTATTTATAGGCATTGTCGCGTGGATCTTCAAGACTGGATATCGGTTAAAAAGCTAGGCATTCTGGTTGCTAGTTAGTCATAGATACTCATGAATATATATATAATGCACCACGAACAACGTCTTAATTATTTAGCACACTAAATAGCTACCCTCTATACTAGATCAAACCTCAGATCATTCACGCCCCACCTCGTAGAAGCTGCTATAGGTATAGTATGCTTAGAACTTCTACGCTGAAGCTAAAAATCGCTGGGGTATGTTTCTTAAATAGAGATGTTATTTTTGCGGTAAGAGCCTGCACTTAGATAACAGAATCCCACGGCTCGGAAAGCCGCATTGCACAATTAATAATACCAACCATTGAATAGGTTTGCGGAAAGTTTCCCCACATCTCGCCAGTAATTGGATGTGTATCTTCAGATAGCAAACCTAGGTGGTTCCGCGCTGCTAGCATTGCCTCAAAAATTGAGCGTGCTTCTTTACGACGACCAATTCTAGCTAATGCATCGATACGCCAAAATGTGCAGATATTAAATGCAGTTTCTGGTTTACCAAAGTCGTCCGGTGCTTCATAGCGTCGCATGTAGGGGCCATCGCATAGCGATTTCTCTAGTGCTTCAACAGTGGATATGAAGCGCGGATCTTGAGCATTAATTATATTGACCTCAGCCATCAATAGCACGCTTGCGTCCAGATCTCGTCCGCCAATGCTTTCAGCAAATGCGCCTCGCTCTTTATTCCATGCGTTATTTAGCAGATATTCTCGGATTGAGTCAGCGCGCTTACGCCATAGCATTTCACGCTCAGGTAGCCTAAGCGTACTCGCGATTTTTGAAAGCCGATCGCAAGCTGCCCAGTTCATTAGTACCGACGAGGTATGGATTCGAGCGCGCGAGCGCAGCTCCCACATACCTGCATCTGGTTTTCTATATATTTGATAGGCATTCTCTCCAACAGCCTCTAGATGCTTAAACTCAAATAGACCGGCGGGGCGTATTAAACGTCGATCATAAAAAGCCTGTGCTGCACCCAGGATAATATTACCGTACACATCATGCTGGAAGTGTTCGTATGCCTGATTCCCTACGCGTACTGGTGTCTGGCCGCGGTATCCACTCAGATGCTGGACAATCGATTCTGGAAGTGATTCTTCCAGACCAATACCATAGAGTGGTTTGATATGCCCTCCTTTAGAACGCAATATGATATTGCGTAACCAGCGTAGGTAGTCTTCCATAGTGCTAACTTCAGATAAACTATTTAGAGCGCGCACGACAAAAAATGCATCGCGGAGCCAGCAATAGCGGTAGTCCCAGTTACGACTACTATTTGGCGCTTCCGGGATGCTAGTGGTCATTGCAGCGATGATTGCACCAGTATCCTCAAAAAGTGATAGCTTTAGCGTGATCGCTGCACGTATTACTGCATCCTGCCATTCAAGTGATATCGCAAGCCGGCTGCTCCACATTCGCCAGTACTGAATAGTGTCTTGCTCAAAATCGTGTGCCGTATTCTCGATGCTTTTGGCGAGTACTTCATCCGAACCCAGAATAAAATTAACTTTACGATCAAGTAGAAACTTCTGTTCTGAGACGATGTACGACAAGGGTGCGTCAGTCGTGAGCCGTAGCATTTGGGAGGAGCCAACATAGCGGATATGCTGGCTGTCTTGCGTAATCATGGGTATCAAGCGGCCCCAGTTAAAACGAGGGCGTAGCTGAATCGTAATGCGCACTGCGCCTTCTAACGGCTTCACACGGCGCACAATTGTTATAGGGCGGAAATGCTGACCGCGTGAATAGAAGCGTGGTGCGAAGTCAGTAATTTCAATACCCTGTCCCTTGGTATCGTACAAACGCGTCCGCAGCACAGCGGTGTTTGGTTCGTAAAACTGCTCGCTATATGCATAGTTCTCGAGCTTAATACTCCATAAGCCAGCGTGATCTGAAGTATCGATTAGTGCATTGAAGACTGGATCGCTATCAAAGCGCGGCAGGCAGCTCCAGACAACACAGCCCATCTTATCGATCAGAGCGCTAAACGCGCAATTGCCGATAACGCCGAGATCAAGCGAGTGATAGGAGGCGGCACAGAGGGGAGGGGTCGGGGATGACTCGGTAGAAGACAGGATCATCGTGAAATACCTTAGCGTTCTAAGTTTGGATGGGGCGGATGCGTCCGAGATACGTGAAGCTATACCGCGTGCAGTGTGCTGTCTGTGCTAACTCTACAGTGTTGCACAAGATTGCACACTGTATCGATTGTAAAACTGACATGCATACGCACGATGCACACTTGATATATATAGAACGAATGTACTACTAACACAGCACAAAGCCACTACTAGCGACGGTGACGACACGATAATCGTGGGGGGCACGTTGAGTCGCACTATGCCGACGCTTTGTACCCTATTCAAAGAGCATCAGCAAGTATTCAGACTTATGAAAGCAGATTATCATTGACATAAATATGATAGGCTATTTAGCTGTTTCGATGAAGCGAAGAGTCAAAGTCTATTGTACCGGCCCTGTATCTTTGTACAAGGATATAACAATATCCAGTTAATTAAGTAAGCTGGCCATACAGCAGCTAGGCAATTAGGAAGAATCCAGGGAAATAAGAGAAGTTGCTGTAATTCTTAAACCGAAAAAATTGATGCTCCTAAGAATTTTGCGTGGTCTAATAAAGCTTAGAATCAAGTTTGGTTTCGGGGGGGATATGTATGACATAGAGACTAATCTGACTCGAAAGTCGCCGATATCAGCACTTTCTTTTCGAGCTAATAACTGAGAAGGCTATTTAGAAGTTTTTATAGCCTCGTATTGCAAGCTCGTGCAGCATACTGTTCCCATAAATGTGCACAAATAAACAGGCTGATACCAGCAAACAGCACGAGAACTAGCATGTCGGGGCTATTCATGCGCATTAGCGTGCCAGAAACTATCATCCCCAAGAAACTCGCTACGCCCCATGATGCGCTGATTAAAGAGCTAGCAGCAACTAGCGATGGACCACGAAAACGCTCTCCAATTGTCGATAGAGACAGCGTGTAGACTCCCCCTGAAGCTGCACCAAGAATAATCAGAACGGGCCAACATAGACACGGCTGCGCGGCTACCGCCGGCAATGTTGGTAGCAACAGAGTAACAACCAGTGCAGCACCAAAGTGTATACGTTCTCGGCCGAACTGATCAGCCAGCCACCCAAGGAAGAATGTACACAGCGTGTCGCCAAGAAGGATTGCGGACCCAAACATGACAGCTAGTTCTGTTGAGATGCCATGATAGAGCGCAAACAATGGCAGCAATGATAGGGATAAAGTATCAAATAATGCAAAAAATCCTACACCGATTACGGGTGCAAGCATGCGTGGTAATATCGTCTTCCAGATCCCATGAGAATTTTCATCGGCTGGACTAATAGCGTGGGTGATGCGCATCATTGACAGACCTGGCAGAGCTAGCAGGAAAATTACAGCGCATAATGCAAAACGTAATCCAGGATATCGAGCGATTAAAGTAACTAGTAGCGGGCCAGCCATTTGGAACAGGGTAAAGTTAGTCGTATATAGCGCGACGATGCGCCCACGCGATCGATCCTGAGTGAGTTGATGTACCCAGACTTCAGTGATCGTGAACAACAGCATCAAAGCGGCACCTGAGATCGCCCTCAGGAGGGTCCACGCAATAAGGTTAACAGTCAATTGCATCGCAAGCGTTGCAATCGATATTATCCACACCATGCTGATAATAGCGCGATGTGCGCCAATGCGAGATGTGATGCGCCCTACGAATGGAATGATTGCGAGTCCCCCGCCCGCCTGCGCAGCGGTCAGAACACCAATTACATGTGAACCATAGCCGGCTTGCATTAACGCTATGGCTGTGAGCGGCAACGTAGTGCCAATGCCTAGTCCAACGATAGCAACGCTAGTGATTAACGCGTAGAAGTCGCGTGTAAAGATAACTTTCATTCGAGTATGATAAGGTTAGTGCACCAGTAGTGAAATCTCTATTTTTGTCACGCTGCGTTCGTATATAATCGCACTAACCTTCGCGGGTTACTTGAGTGCTGATGTGTATTTACACTAGAAAAACAGTTGCTGTTTCAAGTGTATTCACTATAAAACCAACCTAAGTACACTGATCTCTATCAGGTAATCATGTAGAGTAAGCTAGCGTAATAATTAGCCCTCGAAAATCATATTAGTGTTCGCAGTAGCTTCACCCCCAATAAGTAAACTAGCAGAACATTGCAGAATCAAAGTTACTTTAAAAAAGTGCTCTAGCCAGAAGACACGACTAGTACGCCAGTAACTGGCAAGTCATAGACCAAATAGTAAAAATATCAATATTATTGAATGCAGCGTTAGCCTAATTATGTCTTTGAAGACCGCTCTTTTTATCTAGATTTACGATAGTAAGTTATACCTAGCGCGCGCCCCCATCAGATTCGCTAATCTGATGGAAGTTAAGGTCTAAACAGCCGACTATGTTCAGCTGTTTGTAGTGATGCGTCATGAAGAAAAAAGTCGAAGTGACATTACTAAATGCGATCAGATATAAACACACTGAGTACGATTATTATCGTACTTGCTAAGTAAGTTTGCTATTATGAGCATCGATACGATCAATCTCCCTAATTGCAATGTCAGCACATATCTAATGACAGCATGCTAACAACTGTAATCTATTCAACAGGTCAAGTACAAATTTAGAAAAATCTAGTAATTGCTAAGTTCATGGTATCAAGAACGATAAGTGCTAGAGACATAGGTGAACCGGAAAGTCTGAAAGCTCAATGCGTAGCGGTAAAACCGTGTATGACACGGGTATACGCGTGTGCCGTTTATCGATTAGTATACCCAAATAGGTGCCTGTCTCTTTACGTATAAGTATAACTCAGTTCTAGTGGCGGTAGGGCATTATAAGCTAAATTGTAGTCCGCGTACGGTATGACCAGTAGAAAAATATAATATCTGTAGAGGAAGCAGCGTCTTTATTATGTAATAAACATAAATTGTTAATGTTTGTAATGCGTATTAGAAATGCTAGTAGAGCTGGACATTTAGATTATGCTATTGATATACACTATAGGTTCACTGTAAGTGGACATTTATCGAAATCGCTTACGGGTATTGAGGAGGACGTAACAGTATTTTCGCCGTATCGATTTTAGTCTAGGGGGGGTACACGGGGGATATACCAGCCAAGTACCGAGGCTCTTACGCTGATGCTGAGGCTACTTGCTGCCATCACATCACGAATTAGCGCGGCTATTTTAGTACACTGGGTATGACTTTGTTATACGCAGAACAGTGGATAAACTGACTTGCTATTCCGTTATCTCAAAAAATTAACAACGCTGTAACGAGCAGACTCTCGTCCTATCGGATAATCTACCTTAAGTAGCTGTATTTCATTTTATCGCATTGGACAAATGTTTGATTTGAGCATGCTGGTATCTTGTGTTGTAAGGGTGCTTTTAGAGAAGTGTGGCTCTTAATATCATCTGACATCTCATCGATGTTGTGTCAGTTAACACTTACCGTATACGGTCTAGACAACAAAATACTAGAAAGCAAATCTCGGCATTGGTGGTGCGTTTTAGCTAACGCTGAATCGCGCTATATAGAGATCTCTCTCTAAATAACAAAGACTAAAACAGCAGAGGCTAGATATGAACCATAGCAGAGAATAGGCAAGACTTATAACATCTTCGTTTGATTAATTTGCGTGCCGTGCCGATAACATTTATATGCCAAAATCAGCATGAGTTATTGGTTTAACCGTATATGTATAAAGGAGGCCTTAATAGTACTCCAGTGTTAAAGCTGCTCGCCGAGTTAATTTTTGACAGCTTAGATTGAGATTTACTGAGATTACATGTCATAAACATGACACTTTGCATGAATGAGATCTACTATAAGCTTCTTGGCTACCTAAGGCTAGATTGCTCATTCAGATAATTTTTTATCGATTGAAAATATCAGATCCGATTAACTGTATTCTTGAGCAGGACAGCGCTAGCTGTACAAAAGATTGCCAGGTGTAAAATGAGTTCGAACTATAATAAAAAGTGATAGGTATGGTTTTCTATTTAAGGTGCTAAAAATGAACCAGTAAATCGGTAAGTTAGGTACCTTAATTAAGATGTGTTTTAATAATGAGTGCTCAGCAACATATTAGAAAGCTACGGGCTTGTATTTTACAGAAAAAATATACTAGAAATACTCCAGTACCCTGGCTATATGTATTTGAGCGTTATGTTTGGTTGATGCGGCTTATTCGTCAGTTTTAATCTTTGTATTACGCATGAATAAGTAATCAGGTTAAAGTACTATCATTTTTTCTGCAACTAATTTTATCGGTAGCTATCACTTAAAAAGTGAACGTCATGCTAACGTTAGATAACTTATTTGAGTATCATCATACTATGATGAAAAATTCCCATGTAAAGATTGTAATATTTCTACATAAGCTTTGTACAATAACAGTCACGTTTTTAACGTATGGCATCTATAAGTGCTTTCTGTTCTCTAGAGAAAGTTTGGGTTCTTGAAATAGTCTTCACCTGTCCATATAATTGGCTCTATCCGCACGTGAGTACTAACAACCCGTGCCACCAAGGCGCCTAGTTTATCGGGCGTCAACGTTAAAGCGTTCTTTAGCCTAAAACACAAAAGGAGTGTGTATGAACCTTCGTCCTTTGCACGATCGCGTTATCGTCAAGCGTCTGGATCAGGAAACCAAGACGGCGTCGGGCATCGTAATTCCCGATGCAGCGGCTGAAAAGCCTGATCAAGGTGAAGTCCTGGCTATTGGTCCAGGAAAACGTGATGACAAGGGCGCGAAAATTGCGCTTGATATTAAAGTGGGCGACCGTGTGTTATTCGGTAAGTATGCCGGTCAGACGGTCAAAGTTGATGGGCAAGAGTTGCTCGTCATGCGCGAAGAAGACATTATGGCAGCCGTCCAGAAGTAACGGTCGTCGTTCGTTCGACTTTTCAGAGATTTTAAGGAGTAAAAAATGGCAGCTAAAGACGTCGTATTTGGCGATTCCGCTCGTGCAAAGATGGTTGAGGGTGTGAATATTCTTGCCAATGCAGTGAAAGTGACGCTTGGCCCAAAAGGCCGCAATGTTGTGTTAGAACGCAGCTTTGGCGGTCCGATGGTGACTAAGGATGGTGTGTCTGTTGCGAAAGAAATCGAGCTAAAAGACAAGCTACAGAACATGGGCGCCCAAATGGTGAAGGAAGTAGCTTCCAAAACTAGCGACAATGCCGGAGATGGTACGACTACAGCGACTGTACTTGCACAGTCAATTGTGCGCGAAGGTATGAGGTATGTTGCATCGGGCATGAATCCGATGGATTTAAAGCGTGGTATCGATAAAGCAGTTACAGCTACAGTCAATGAACTGCGTAAGATCAGTAAGCCATGTACAACGAGTAAAGAAATTGCGCAGGTCGGTTCAATCTCTGCTAACAGCGATACATCAATCGGTGAGCGTATCGCCGAAGCGATGAATAAAGTCGGTAAAGAAGGTGTAATCACCGTCGAAGACGGGAAATCACTTGCCGACGAGCTTGAGGTAGTCGAAGGTATGCAGTTTGATCGCGGATACCTGTCACCGTACTTCATTAATAATCCGGATAAGCAGGTTGCTATTCTAGAGAACCCGTATGTATTGCTTTTCGATAAAAAGATTTCGAATATTCGTGACCTGTTAGCTATACTTGAGCAAGTAGCTAAGGCTAGCCGTCCATTGTTAATTATTGCAGAGGACGTCGAAGGTGAAGCTCTTGCGACACTAGTAGTAAACAATATACGCGGTATTTTAAAGACTGTAGCAGTAAAAGCACCTGGTTTTGGCGATCGCCGCAAAGCGATGCTAGAAGATATTGCGATCCTAACTGGTGGTCAAGTTATTGCTGAAGAAACCGGCCTATCTCTTGAAAAAGCTACGCTGCAAGAGTTAGGTCAAGCTAAGCGGATCGAAGTTGCAAAGGAAAACACAACAATTATAGATGGAGCTGGCGAAGCGAAAAACATTGAAGGGCGTGTGAAACAAATCCGCACGCAAATCGAAGAATCAACCTCAGACTACGATCGCGAAAAACTGCAAGAACGTGTCGCAAAGCTCGCGGGCGGTGTAGCAGTAATTAAGGTAGGTGCGGCCACTGAAGTCGAAATGAAAGAAAAAAAGGCGCGTGTTGAAGACGCACTACATGCTACACGTGCAGCCGTTGAGGAAGGAATCGTAGCAGGTGGCGGCGTTGCACTAATCCGTGCCCGCACTGCAATCACCAGTATTAAAGGCGAAAATGCTGATCAAGAAGCCGGCATTAAAATCGTGCTGCGTGCGATAGAAGAGCCGCTTCGTCAAATTGTACTAAATGGCGGAGAAGAAGGCAGTGTGGTGGTCGCTGCTGTAGCTGCTGGTAAAGGTAACTATGGCTACAATGCGACAAAAGGCGAGTACGGTGACCTTGTTGAAGCCGGGGTTGTTGATCCAACGAAAGTTACGCGAACCGCGCTGCAAAATGCGGCTTCCGTTGCTGGTCTGCTACTTACAACTGACGCAGCAGTATGTGAGCTAGCGAAAGAGGACGCACCAGCACCAGCTGGTATGCCAGGCGGTATGGGTGGTATGGGTATGGACATGTAATTCAGCCTGTTCCTCAGATAGGTCTTGAACAACGCGCCCCTAGACGCGTTGTTCATTGGACTCTAAAATCCAAGTATGTAAATTAATTGTTGCTAACAGACCCTATGTTTTTATAAACATAGGGTCTGTTTTTATAGAGCTAAGCTCTGAGTATGTGATATGGTGATGATCTATTTAAATAGCTAGCGAGATCTATAATGAGTCGCTACAAAGGTAGATAATACATAGATCACTATTCTTGGCTTGCTCACAAAGCCTGAAATGCAGGAACAGTTTATCTCGTCTGAGCTCGCCTAGTTTCATCTTAAAAAGTAATCTAAAAATTATCTGCTTATACTTGCTATAGATATAGATTACTTAGTATATATCCTTCTGTGATGTCTTAAGAATTTCCGTGCCCCATCAAAGTAGAATCGTATATCGATGGTTATATTGATAAGCCTGATTGGTTGCTGAGTAGTGATAAAAATCATGTATCTTGGTACGTAATGTATATTCGCAGCCCAGACGCTAATAACAAGGCAGAATTACTAGGCATAATTAGATAGTGCCGCACAAACTAACTAATTTGTATCTTTAAATGGATAGACTATGTTGAATAACCCCTGCTAGGTAATGATGCACTGACCAAGTGTTATATCTTACATTTTATTCTAATAGGCTATTGTTTCGACGCGGCAATAAGATGGAATACAAAAGTTGGATGTGTTTGATTTGTGGTTGGATTTATAACGAGGCAGCGGGTTTTCCTGAAGAGGGGCTATCGCCTGGTACACGTTGGGAGAATATTCCCATTAATTGGACATGCCCTGAGTGCGGAGCACGAAAGGAAGATTTCGAGATGGTTCAAATTTGAATTATCGAATGGTAATTCAGTAGCTTTTCTACAACTAAACAGAGTTGTCTGGATATAGGGTTCCATCTAAGCATGTAATTAATGTGTCTGATTGACTAATGCTCTTCAAGAATACTGGCGTATACCTAAACAAGTTGTAGGAATACGTTATAGAAGTGATATCTTGGAGGATTTAACCTGAGCAGTTAGTTTCCGATACCTTATGTGCGCCTCTACTTTCTATCTTAGTAGGATAAATAGTTTTTAAGCGCATCACATTAACTTACTGTAAGTTTGTATGTGCGGTGTTGATAATATTTTTAATACTTTAATGTAAAAGTGAATTAGACGCAGTTAGCTGTACGTTACTAGGTGTTACGTATTTATTATACTATTTTGACATAGAAAAGCGAGCTATTTGGAATGTGATGGGGGCTTGTGCGACGGATACGTTTCTAGTCTAGAGACGTACATACTGCTTGTGAATTGTACTTTGGTAAGCTAAGAATATCTGCTGTGTCGTAAGCAGGTGAAGCTCTTAACCGGCTGTTGCTTCGGGTCTTTTTAGGTATTTCTCTTAATTAATTCGGCTTACTATCCTAGTAGAGCTAAGCAACTTAAAGGAAGCAGGCTACTGGTAGCCGGATTATAGTAAAGGTGCTATCGGTGAAATCTCTAGAGATCTACCAGGTCTTTTCTAAAATTTCAAACATGTTAAAGACCATGGATCCCATAAACTTAACTAACCAGTTCCTGATTGCTATGCCGCGTATAGCCGATTCTACTTTTTTTAAGACAGTAGTATATCTCTGTGAGCACAATGAGCGCGGGGCGTTCGGGCTTGTGATTAACAGGCCAACTAATATTGACCTTCAAACATTGTTTTCTCGTATAGAGCTAAATCTAGAAATAGAGCCGCTATTGCATATACCTGTTTATTTTGGTGGGCCGGTTCAGACTGAACGCGGGTTTGTGCTACATGACTCCGTTCGTGATGCTAACTATACCTCGTCAATATCAATGCCTAGTGGGCTTGATATGACCACATCAAAGGATGTGCTTGAATCAGTCGCAAATGGTAATGGGCCTAAGCGCTTTTTGCTAACGCTGGGGCATGCTGGTTGGAGTGCGGGCCAGCTGGAAGAAGAGATTTCGAGAAATAGCTGGCTAACTGTCGAAGGGGACCCAAAGATTGTGTTCGATGTACCAGCTGAGCAACGTTTTGATGCGGCACTCGAGTTGCTAGGTATCTCGTCAATGATGCTTTCTGGCGAAGCAGGGAATGCATGAATATAGCAGAGGGGACACTTCTTGCGTTCGATTACGGGCACAAGCGTATCGGCGTGGCGATTGGAAATACACTGACTCGTTGCGCACGAGCACTTACCACTGTTGAAAACCGAAATCGAGAACACCGTTTTGTAGTAGTAGGTAAATTAATTAACACATGGCAGCCGCTATGGCTGGTTGTAGGGATGCCAATGCACCCCGACGGGACGCCACATAAGCTGACACAGCAAGCGCTACGTTTTGGCAATCAGCTCCGTGGGCGCTTTAACTTACCAGTAATTTGGGTTGACGAACGATATTCATCAGTTGAAGCTGAATCGACAGGCGCCCGCGGCCCTGTTCTAGACAAACTAGCGGCATGTATTATTCTCCAGCAGTATTTTCATGAAAATTTATTTGAGTGCTGATAATAAGTATTGCAATACTATTACTTTATGGAGAATAGTGCGTAGCACGCAATGCCCGATCTAGACGATGCGATATGCTCGAGCGTAACCCATCTAGCTAGGGGGGGTATATGGTAACGGCGCCTAGGATGTAGGTCAGCCTGCATTTGGCATAGTTAATATTGTACTACGTCGCCCATACAAAAAGAGGACTCTATGGCCAGCTATGCGTAGCCTACTTCATTGCTTTGTCGGGTTGAGAGATATACTACATTATGTTAGCAAATGACGTACTATTTATGAGCGACCGGCATGCATTAAATTAATTGTACTAGTTAACTGAGGTTGCTAAAAGCTATCCATTACTGTTCTTTTTGTTGATGCGGTACTTAATATGCCAGAGACAGAAAGGCTTATACTCTAGTGTGATAGTCGAGGTGTACTAGCTTTTGTCACCGAAGCACCTGCGTGATAATACTATAGCGCTTCAGCTGGTATTGCATTGCTTATTCCATCTGTTGTGATGGCGAAGTGATTATTATCACCTTTATGACAGGAACGGGTTACCTATGAATACCGCCTCCCCAGAGCGCGCTGAACCGACATGCGAAGCTGTATTGCATAATGCTAATGAGCAAGGTCCGCCTTTGCCTAAATCTGCGGTTTTCCGGCCAAGTTTTCTGCGCGGCCACCCACAGTTAAACAATCACGGCGAACTTAAGCATCTATTAACTATTGAAGGTCTTCCCCACGCAGTGATTACATATATTCTAGATACTGCGGGGCAGTTTCTAAGTATGGCAGACCGCGATATAAAAAAAGTGCCATTGTTACGTGGAAAATCGGTATTTAATCTATTCTTTGAGAATTCAACGCGAACTCGAACAACGTTTGAAATTGCTGCAAAACGGCTATTTGCAGACGTGCTTAATTTTAATATTAACGCATTATCTACAAGCAAAGGAGAATCGCTACTAGACACAATTAATAATTTGTCAGCAATGCACGCAGATATGTTTATTGTTCGACATGCACAAAGCGGTGCGCCGTACCTGATTGCACAGCACTGCGCCCCGCATGTGCATGTTATTAATGCTGGAGATGGTCGTCATGCACATCCAACACAAGGACTGTTAGATATGTATACGATTCGCCACTACAAGCGTGACTTTACGAAGTTACGGGTAGCTATTGTCGGCGACATCTTACATTCGCGAGTCGCACGCTCTGATATTCATGCACTAACTGCGCTTGGTGTGCCTGAGATTCATGCAATTGGACCCCGAACACTTTTGCCTTCTGGGTTAGAGCATCTTGGCGTACGCGTTTTTCATAGCACACAGCAGGGCTTACGAGACGTCGACGTGATTATTGTGTTGCGTCTACAAAACGAGCGCATGAACGGTGCATTAATGCCATCTGCGCAGGAGTATTTCAAGACATGGGGCCTAACATCGGAGCGACTTTCGTATGCTAAGCCTGATGCAATTGTAATGCACCCAGGACCGATGAACCGTGGCGTCGAGATCGAATCGAGTGTTGCGGATGGACCACAGGCTGTAATTCTGCATCAAGTCACATTTGGTATAGCGGTACGTATGGCAGTAATGAGTATTATCGCGGGTAACAACGACTAAAATGCATTAGTGGGCATTGTAAATATCTACAAGAATGAAGATTTATATCAAAGGCGGGCGTGTCGTTGACCCGGTAGCCGGAACCGAGCAGCAGGCAGACATCTGGATTGCTAATGGTCGTATTGTATCAATCGGCGACACTACAGCGCCGATATGTGATGCTAAAACCTTTGACGCTACGGGACTAGTGATCACCCCTGGACTAGTTGATTTATGCGCGCGGCTACGCGAGCCAGGATATGAGTATCGAGCGACGCTAGAGTCGGAGATATCGGCAGCATTAGCCGGGGGTGTAACAAGCCTTGTATGTCCACCCGATACTGAACCGCCACTAGATGAGCCAGGGTTAGTCGAGATGCTTAAGTTTCGTGCTCATAACTTAGACCAAGTCCACGTATACCCTCTGGGGGCATTAACAGTAGACCTGAAAGGTGAGGTTATCACCGAAATGGCCGAATTAACTGAGGCAGGGTGCATCGGTTTCACGCAAGCGGGCCGGCCGATCATCGATACTATGGTGCTGCTTCGGGCTCTACAATATGCAAACACATTTGGCTATATGGTCTGGTTTCGGCCGCAAGATCCGCACTTGCGACGCGGGGGTATCGCTGCTAGCGGACCGGTCGCGTCTCGGCTCGGACTACCGGGAGTGCCCGTAGCCTCGGAGACGATTGCGCTGCATACTATTTTCGAGTTGATACGAGCGACAGGTGCGCGGGTTCATATTCAGCATTTATCTTCGTCAGCAGGCCTTGAACTAGTACGCGCAGCCCGGCGTGAAGAGCTGCCGATCACATGCGATGTGACAATTAATCATGTTCACCTAATCGATGTAGATATTGGTTACTTCGACGCTCAGTTCCGTGTTGATCCGCCTCTACGGGCACGACGTGATCGCGATGCAATTCGCGCTGCGCTCGCTGACGGTACTATCGATGCAATTTGCTCAGATCATACGCCCTTAGATGACGACGAAAAACTAAGGCCATTCGGTGAAGCATCTCCTGGAGCGACTGGGCTAGAGCTATTGTTATCGTTAACACTTAAGTGGGCAGTCGAGGAGAGGCAGTCACTAGCACGCGCGCTAGCCAAGATTACCTGTGCACCAGCTTCACTACTAGGGTTACCAGCGGGCAGGCTTGAGCCCGGCGCTATTGCAGACCTCTGCGTATTTGATCCTACTGCATATTGGCATGTTGAGCCCCAGACGTTAAAAAGCCAGGGACACAATACGCCGTTTCTAGGCTGCAAATTGCCAGCAAGGGTACGCGCTACAATTATAGCCGGGCGTGTTGCGTATGATAGCCACAACCAGCAGGCGTGACTCACTTTTAGACAAGATAGTTAATCCTATTTAATAGAGAACACGACACCCCAAGATCTAAAGTTATTTCTTTCACTGTGCACCCATTCTCAGCTAGAACGTTGAAATAAGTAATGTATAAAGCCTGATAAGTAATGTGCAGAAAGAATTACGGAAAAGTATAAGAGGATACCGATGACTTATATAAAATAATAAGTATGACGCGGAATCATGCGATCTAGTGTCGGACGAGTTTTTCTATAAATGCATTAGCGTTTCTTGCTACAGTCAACCTGAGCTATGATGACTCGGTTTTCTGGGGTGACATCTAATCGTACGGCGGATAGCTTCCCCCCCCAGATACAGCCCGAATCTAATGCAATTAGAGAATTATTCATTACTAGCCCAAGCGCTGCCCAGTGGCCGAACACCACTAACGTGTCAGCGCTGCGGCGCTGTGGTACATCGAACCATGGCATAAACCCAGATGGTGCTGTATTTGGAGATCCTTTTGCTTTAAACTCCATTCGCCCATGTTCATCGCAGAAGCGTATGCGTGTCATAGCATTAACAACTACACGCGCACGCGCTTCACCTTGTAGTGAATTATGCCATGTGTCCGGCTCGTTGCCACGCAGCGCCCGCAGGAATATTTTCCAATCTTTACCTCGTAGCTTCGTCTCAATCTCTCGGGCTAGCCGGAGAGTTACATCGATATTCCATTGAGGCAGCACGCCGGCATGTACAAGTAATCGCCATCCATCATAGTAAGCAAGTGGCCGATATCGCAACCAGTCGATCAAATCAATAGCATCTGGTGCAGCAAGGATCTCATCAAGCGTATCGTTGTGTTTAGGACGATTTCCGCTAGCCGCGATCGCTAACAAGTGAATATCATGATTACCAAGTACGGTCACAGCACGTTCACCGAGTCCGATAATACGGCGCAGTACAGCAAGCGATGTAGGGCCACGATTGACCAGGTCGCCAGTGAACCAAAGTGGTGTTTCTTTTGTCAGTTCAAGCTTAATAAGAAGCCGATCTAGCGCATTGCAGCAACCCTGAATATCGCCAATTCCTATTGGTACGGGGCTAATAACGTTAGAACGAAATCCAGAAACGGTATTCGCCTTGACTACGTAGTGCATCAGAGATGATGATTGGTATGTGTAAATACTTTATCAAGAGGCTGCTGCATAAGCGCTAGAACACTGATTTGTTGCTTATTTTAAATAATGTGAGATATAAGTATCTCGTATTTCTATATCTTCCTCAAGCAGACAGCACTAGCACTCTTACTTTATTGTTAGAAAGGCTTCATATAACTCAATAACTAGCATGCTGTTTTCAACTCTTTATTAGGAAGGAACGGTGACATAATAAAACACGCTAAAACTTTTAAAACACTATATAAATTTGTAGAATACGGTGCATCCTAAATTTTAGGCTGTTATTGATTTAAATATAGTTTGATATTAATCGTTCATCCTAGCTGTCTTAGACAAGAGTAGCCGCACAACTCTAAAAGAGCATTAAAAATTTTGCTTCATTGAGATCTTTATGATGCACAAGATATCCTTAGCTTGTGCAAGCCCTTTCAAGTTCGAAAATATCGACATATATTCACACTGTGTAATTACTTACGGAACTTTTTTCGGGCCAAGTAAATTACTTTCTCGCTCTTTTATAATCTACACTTGAATATTTATTTCGTGTATTGATTCACATTCAAACTTTGATAGAAGTGGCTGGATCACGCACGTCTATTAGCACTCAAATCAAAGGTGGTTCAATGATCCTTGTAACGGGAGGTGCTGGTTTTATTGGTGCTAATTTTGTCCTTGATTGGCTACAACACAGCGAAGAAGCTGTAATTAATGTAGATAAATTAACGTATGCCGGAAATCTGTGCACACTGAAGTCTCTCCAAGGAAACTCATTGCATTGCTTTGCCCAAGTCGATATTAATGATCGATGTGCATTGGATGCGTTGTTTTTGCGCTATGAGCCACGTGCAGTGATCCATTTTGCCGCAGAAAGCCATGTAGACCGATCTATCCATAGTCCAGAAGTGTTTATACAAACTAACGTAATGGGTACATTTACGCTGCTCGATGCGGCGCGTGCATATTGGGATCGACTTGACGATGATGCGAGGACTGCATTTCGTTTTCTGCATATATCAACTGACGAAGTATTCGGGTCATTGTTGCCAGGTGATCCACATTTCTGTGAAATAACGCCATATGCGCCGAATAGTCCGTATTCGGCTACTAAAGCTGCGTCGGATCATCTTGTACGTGCATATCATTACACATATGGCCTACCTGTTCTTACAGTTCACTGTTCAAACAATTACGGGCCTTATCATTTTCCAGAAAAGCTTATTCCATTGACAATTGTAAAAGCACTAGAAAGTGAATCCATTCCCGTTTATGGGAATGGACAGAACACGCGTGACTGGCTGTATGTTTATGACCACTGTTCGGCGATACGCAAGGTGCTTTCACATGGTAAGCCTGGCCAAACCTATAATATAGGTGGCCAGAACGAAAAGAAGAATATTGAAGTCGTACAGACTGTATGCGACTTGCTTGATTTATTGAATCCAAGGCCTAGTAGTTCATATCGTGATCTGATTGTATCCGTTTCAGATCGCCTAGGCCACGATCAGAGATATGCAGTCAACTCGAGTAAAATTAAGACCGAACTTAGCTGGGAACCTGCAGAGACATTCGAAACCGGTTTGAGAAAAACGGTTCAGTGGTACCTTGATAACAAGAATTGGGTCAAAGAAGTACAGTCCGGCGAGTACCAAAAGCAGGTCAAGTTAAAAAGTAGGTTGAGTTAAAACATACCAATACGTGTAAGAGTCGGGGTAGTTAAGCATGAGGAAAATTAAACGCAAGGGAATTATTCTTGCCGGCGGATTTGGAACACGTCTATATCCTATTACGCTTGCGCTTTCCAAACAATTGTTACCGGTGTATGACAAGCCAATGATCTACTATCCGCTCTCGACACTGATGATGTCTGGAATCCGAGATGTACTTTTAATTTTATCGCCCAATGATACGGCGCATTTCGAGGTTTTGCTGGGAGACGGTAGACAGTGGGGGATAAATATACAGTATGCCGTACAACCATTCCCCGGTGGCCTCGCTCAAGCGTTTGTTATCGGTCGACGTTTTATTGGTAATGATGATTCGGCCCTCATTCTAGGTGACAATATTTTTTATGGTCATGACCTAATGAAGAAATTAGCGTGTGCTAATGCACATCAGGAAGGGGCTACGGTGTTTGCGTATCATGTACATGCTCCGGAACGTTATGGTGTTGTAGACTTTGATAGTAACTTCCGTGCACTGTCAATCGAAGAGAAGCCAGCAAAACCTCGTTCTCACTATGCTGTTACTGGGTTATATTTCTATGACAATAATGTCTGCGATATTGCAGCATCAATCAGGCCTTCGGCGCGCCGTGAGCTTGAAATTACTGATGTGAATTGTGCATATCTTAACTCTGGTAAGCTTAACGTTGAAGTAATGGGACGTGGTTTTGCGTGGCTTGATGCCGGAACGCACGAGTCGCTTATCGACGCTTCGACATTCGTCGCGATGGTGCAAAAGCGTCAGGGGTTGATTGTTGCATGCTTAGAAGAGATTGCATATCGGCTAGGATGGATTGAAAAAGAGCAATTGAATAAGCTAGCAGAAACTCTTTCTAACAACGAGTATGGGCAATATTTACGAACAGTACTGAATGATGAGATCGTATGGCAATCCAAGTAAGTCCTACTTCACTACCCGATGTCAAACTTATTGACATGCAAGTTTTTAATGACGAGCGTGGTTTTTTATTTGAGAGTTTCAATACGCGTGATTTTGAACGGCTAGTTGATGCTAACGTAGTTTTCGTACAGGATAATCACTCTCATTCAGTAAAAGATGTTTTACGCGGACTGCATTACCAGATTAAGCATATGCAGGGAAAACTTGTACGTGTTGTGTATGGAGAAGTCTTTGACGTCGCGGTAGATATTCGGCAAAGCTCTCCTACATTTGGCCAATGGGTTGGGGTATACTTGTCCGCCGTTAATCGGCGACAACTATGGGTTCCTCCTGGGTTTGCTCATGGTTTTTTAACGCTGTCAGACAGAGCCGAATGTTTATATAAGACTACCGATTACCGGTATCCTAATTTTGAGCGCAGCATTTTGTGGAACGACCCTGAACTGTGGATTAAATGGCCCCTACAAGGTAGGCCTATTGTTTCCCAAAAAGATGCAGATGGTCAGCGATTAAGCAAAGCAGATTTATATGTATGATAGTCGGTAAGCAAAAACAGCATGACAGATCGGCGATTTTGGTAACAGGTGCGATGGGGCAGATTGGCTTTGAATTAGTCCGCACTATGCAGAATATAGGAAAAGTTATTGCCCTTGACAGGGCTGCTTTTGATTTATGCCAACCAGATCAAATATGTGCTGTCATACGCACCATTAAACCAGTGATAATTATAAACGCGGCCGCCTACACGGACGTCAATGCAGCGGAAAACAATCCCGACTTAGCAATGCAGATCAATGCGCAAGCTCTCAGTGTGTTAGTTGACGAAGCAAAGCGGGTAAGAGCTTCGATAATTCACTATTCTACAGACTATGTTTTCAATGGAAAAAAAGACCTGCCATACACCGAGGAAGATAAAGCTGATCCGATAAATTTCTATGGAGTAAGTAAGCTAGCTGGGGAACAGGTGATTTCAAGCGCTGGCGGGCATCATATAATCCTACGCACGAGCTGGGTCTACGGAATGCGTGGAAAAAATTTTTTATTGAAAATACTTCGTCTTGGAAAAGAACAAGATACAATTAAAGTTGTATCTGATCAGATTGGCTCGCCAACGTGGAGTAATACTGTTGCGACGATGACTACACATATTGTAGTTCAAGCGCTGCATGCACGTGATATACGACAATGGTGGCAAGAGAATTCAGGGATCTATCATTTGACTGCAGCTGGATCGACTTCATGGTATGGTTTTGCCAAAGCTATTTTTGATATGATAGCTATAGGGAGTGTACCTACTATCATACCAACGCTTACATCAGAATTTCCTGCACAGGTAGAGCGCCCTACCAATTCTTGTTTGTCTAATGATAAATTGGAGCGCGTTTTTTGCTTGCGACCACCGAGATGGGATCAAGCTTTAAAGGTGTTTCTTCGATTTTGTAGAAAGTACAAAATAAGTTACTACAATAACCCCTAACAAAGTTCCTTCATAGGAGCGTAGCAATTCTCTTAGATTTATTAAAAAGATAAATTTACAAAGGCCCTTTAAGGGCGGGGTGTGGTATGTAGACTGTGAAAGTACCGCATTATGCAATAAAAGTTCGATAATAGTGCATAAACATACGGTACACTGTGAAGCTATTTTTTAATATCATCGTTCTTTCATTATTATGTTAGTCGGCAGTCGTTTCTATGAAACTACATAATGTAGATGACAGTATGGTGCAAAGTCGAACATAGCTGTAGTAAATGTTTTAAAGGCATATAGTTCTTTAACTGTCTTTTCTCTAATCTCTTATATTATATTTCTAGTGGTTCTTAAAGTTGGTTATACAGATATGGTTAGTCTATATCTGTCAACTAGCTCTAACTGATTGCATGCCTGGATTATTAGTAGCTTCAGAAGTTATAGACTGGCACTAAATAGTTCAGATGAATTGTCATCGGGTTAAGTTAAACCAGGATGATCGCCAAGTACTATCAGCTATAACTCTTGTATTTAAGAGTACGTTCACTCTTAACTTCTTCATGGAGAAGAAGTGCCAAAATGAGAAAATTATATATCTATTGCTTTTTTTCTTTCAAGGAGGAAAGACGTTTATGTCTAGCTGTCATGTCAAATAGCAATTTCTATCTAGATAATCTATAAGGTATGCTTAATAAGATATTCTGGCATACTCAACAGTATTAAACCCGTCAAGAGGATCTACGACGAGCAGAATAATCTATATATTATTGAAATTAATGCTTATCTCGATTTCGATTGTTATTTATTGGCCACAAAAGCAGAGGCTTTATGAGACTTTAAGAAGTTTAGGTGTTGCTCTTAAGTTCTTAAAAGCATTAATTTCTGAAACGGGTAATCAGCTCTGTTCAATCTTGAGACTTGTTGATAATGGCTCAGATTTAAGCAAGCGTGATTATTGTGAGGCTCTTGCAAATTCAGATGTTGAGATTATAGTCTTATCTGGACATGGTAATGTGGGTTACGGACAGGGCCATAACCTTGCAATTGCTGGGGTTCAATCACAATATCATTTAGTATTGAATCCTGATGTTAGGATCGACAAGAATGCGCTGTGGAGAGCAATCCATTTTTTCAATAATCATGTAGATATAGGTCTTGTCACGCCACTTATCCTTGATGACGAAGGAAACTTACAGCACCTTTGTCGACAGTACCCTACTGTCGCAGATCTTCTTCTTCGTGGTTTTATTCCAGAGCCGCTTAAGAAGCACTTCTATTCGAGGCTTGCGCGTTATGAAATGCACGATGCTCTCGGCGGATATAACATTGTCTGGGACCCCCTGATAGTTAGCGGTTGTTTTATGCTATTTCGTACGGATGTTTTTAAAAAACTCCACGGTTTTGACTCGAGATATTTCTTATATTTTGAAGATTATGATCTGAGTTTGCGCACTCATGCTGTTACGCGTATAGCTTACGTGCCATCAGTTCGAATAGTGCACTACGGTGGAAGAGCAACACGCAAGGGTTTTAAACATATTAGAATGTTTGCTTTATCGGCCTTTAAATTCTTTAATCGATTTGGCTGGAAGTGGTTATGACCCGTTTTATTGTCACTGGTGCGAAAGGTTTTATTGGTCAAAGACTAT
Organism: Candidatus Vallotiella sp. (ex Adelges kitamiensis); assembly: GCF_020342435.1. Classification (GTDB taxonomy): domain Bacteria; phylum Pseudomonadota; class Gammaproteobacteria; order Burkholderiales; family Burkholderiaceae; genus Mycetohabitans. Next base: position 827,734 of record NZ_CP080504.1, on the reverse strand, counting down.
GCCATATGCTGGTCTCACACGGTGGATTTGTTATCGGTCTAACGCGCCGAAGACAGCTCCCCTGCAAGGGAATTCACAAATGGGTGAAAGTTAGCGCGGATTTTGTCGGTCTTGATCGTGCGTGGCCCCGTAATATATATGGCGACTGCGTGATTCATTTAGCAGCCCGTGTTCATGTGATGCGAGATAAAATCACCGATCCATTGTCAGTCTATCGAAAAACTAATGTTGATGGTACGTTGCGCATCGCTAAGATTGCCTATGATACTGGTGGGCGTCGCTTTGTTTTCGTTAGTAGTATAAAAGCAGTGGCAGAAACTGACCGTGGTAAACCATTGAAGGAAACAGATTCGCCGTTGCCGAGTGATCCTTATGGTTTATCTAAGCTTGAGGCTGAGCGCGCTCTCCTCCAATTTGGCCACGATACTGGAATGGAGATTGTGATCGTAAGATCGCCATTGGTTTATGGACCAGAAGTGCGTGCCAACTTCTTAAAATTAATACATGCTGTTGCTCGGAGTATTCCATTACCACTAGGTGCAATTAATACCCGTCGCAGTATGGTATTCGTGGATAATCTCGCGCATGCACTCATGTGCTGTGCAATTCATCCGCTTGCGTCTGGTCAGACGTTTCATGTAAGCGATGGTCAGGATCTTACACTCAGAGAGTTGATCCAAATACTATCGCGGCAATTAAACGTGACTATGCGACTTATTTCTGTACCAGTGCCAGTATTAAAAGCCACTGGCTGGTTAGTGGGACGATCTGCAGCAATTGACCGTCTGGTCAATAGCCTACAGCTTGATACATCGCATCTTATGGGCAAGCTTGGTTGGAATCCTCCGCACTCAGTTGAAGAAGGGTTACTACAAACTATCTTATGGTATTGCACAGCGCACAGAAAAAATAATGAACTATGCCGATCCTAATTCTGCATTATGCGGTCGTATGTCTGTTTCTTGCGGCAATAGCATTTGCCGGCGTAGTTACACTTCTGTCTTTTCTTCTCAAGACCGGATTAGCATGGTATCTGGCTACTGATCTACCAAACGAGCGAACATTGCACTTTAAACCAACACCACGAATCGGTGGATTAGGTGTTGTTCCAGTGGTAGCAGTCCTTATTTGGCTAGTCGCGCCCATATTGTGGCTAATAGCGCTCGCCGCTTTACTGCTTTCGGCTTTGTCTCAAATTGATGACTGTCGTGGATTGTCTGCTCGCGTACGTTTCGCAGCACATCTGGTTGCCGTTTCTATGCTAGTAATTACTTATCGCGTGCCTATGCCAGGATTAATACTGATAATTATCGTATTCTTCTTAGCCTGGACAGTTAATTTATATAATTTTATGGATGGAGCCGACGGATTAGCGGGGGGTATGACATTGTTAGGTTTTGGAGGTTATACCGTTGGAGCTCTTATTAGTAAACAATCTGACGTTCAGCTTTCGATGGCTTGCAGTGCTGTTACGGGGGCGGCAGCGGGATTTCTACTTTTCAATTTTCATCCAGCTAAGGTTTTCCTGGGAGATTCCGGATCTATTCCATTAGGTTTTCTTGCGGGGGCATTTGGCTACTGGGGCTATAAAGGGGGAGTGTGGCCCGCCTGGTTCCCAATGCTTACATTTTTACCATTTATAGGAGATGCTTCTGTTACTTTAATAAAACGTGTTATGCGTAGAGAGTTATTCTGGATTCCACACCGAGAGCACTACTATCAACGGATGGTGCGTTCCGGACTGGGGCATACTATTACAGTATTAATTTGGTATTGCGTGATAGCGGTTGGCATAATATTCTCAGTAATTGCTTTGCGCTTTGACCCTATTTATCAGTGGATTATTGTGATGGGTTGGATATTGGTGATTATTGTGATCGGGGTTGAAATTGATAGGCGCTGGCACTGCCATATGTCTAAATTTAGCCACCGAATATAGACGCTGATGCTTAACCTTAAAGCTCGATGTCTTTCGTTTACCGTTTTTGCATTTGATTTATGCTCGGTAGTGCTTGCTTGGACTTGCGCATATATTATTCGGTTTAATGGGGCGGTGCCTCTAGAAGTTGTGGCTGGTGGGCTGCGCGCTTTAGTCTGGGTTCTACCGTTCTACGCCAGCATGTTTTGCCTGCTTGGTTTATATCGTGGTATGTGGGTTTTTGCTAGCTTGCCAGATTTGGTACGTATTGCTAAAGCAATCTTAGCTGGATCTCTTCTGGTTATGATCAGCTCTATAATTATTCAACCACTATCGATTATTCCACATTTAGTATTAGTGATTTCTCCAATGCCGCTTTTTCTTAGCATGGGTGGCGCCCGGGCCATCTATCGCGCGTCAAAAGAGTTTTTCCTATATGGCGGGCTAGTAGGACTAGGTAAACCTATTTTCGTGTTAGGTGCAGGTAATGCCGGTGCCAGCATTGTACGTGAGTTAAAGCATTCTGGAGAGTGGCGTCTTGTAGGTTTGCTAGACGATGATCCAATTAAGCACGGCCGAGAATTGTATGGTTATCAGGTACTCGGTTCAATTAGTGAACTACAAAAATTTTCTCATAACTTTAAAGTTGAACACGTCATTATTGCGATTCCATCTGCATCTGTAGAAGCCCATCGGCGCATTGCCACAATCTGTGTGCGCGCCGGGGTTCGTACGCTAGTGCTACCTCGGCTCACTACATTGACTCAGGGTCAAGCATCGTTGTCTAGAGTTCGTCAAATCGATCTCGAAGACTTGCTTGGACGGGAGCCGATATTGATTGATTCACTGAACGTAGAGCCTCTTCTAAAAGGACGTGTCGTAATGGTAAGCGGCGCTGGCGGCTCAATAGGTTCAGAACTTTGCCGCCAAATTCTTCGGTTTAAACCCATGAAATTAGTAGCTGTAGATATATCAGAATATGCAATCTACAGACTTAATGAGGAGTTATGCGAGCAATATCCTGGGGTGTCATTCATAGCGGTAGTAGGTGATGCAAAAGATTCTTTATTTATTGAACAAGTGATGTCTCTTTATATGCCTCAGATTGTGTTCCATGCAGCCGCATATAAACATGTTCCACTAATGGAAGAGCTGAACGTATGGCAAGCTGTACGAAATAATGTGTTAGGAACATACCGCGTTGCACGCGCGGCTATTCAGCATGGAGCGCACCGTTTCGTACTAATCTCAACCGACAAAGCGGTTAATCCCACGAGTGTAATGGGAGCAAGTAAGAGAATGGCAGAGATGGTTTGCCAGGCAATGCAACAAGAAACTAAGCTAACGAAGCTTGAAACAGTGCGTTTTGGCAATGTTCTCGGCAGCACTGGTAGCGTTATTCCCAAATTCCAGGATCAGATTACAAGCGGTGGCCCAGTAACAGTAACACATCCTAAAGTGACACGCTTTTTCATGACTATTCCCGAGGCATCTCAGCTTGTGCTTCAGGCTTCCAGCATGGGACAAGGTGGGGAGATTTTCTTACTCGATATGGGCCAACCAGTACGAATTGTCGATTTGGCACGCGATCTAATTCGGCTGTATGGCTTTAGTGAGGAGCAGATTAAAATTGTTTTCACAGGTTTGAGACCCGGTGAAAAACTTTATGAGGAACTTCTTGCTGATGAAGAAACAACAGCCCGCACACCTCACCCGAAGCTGCGAATTGCTAAGGCGCGCGAAGTACCCGCAAATTTTCTAGATACACTACTCCCGTGGTTGACACAACATCGCGTGCCGTCTGATGACGAGGTACGTTGGGATTTGCGATACTGGATACCCGAATATTGCTCAACGCCAAACTCCGCAGTTAATTACTTTATTACTCCCCCTAGTGGGGAGGGCTCTATCATAACGTGATATTAAATGCATCCAGTAGAAGCGACTTTATATTGCTGTAGCAATAAAATAAAGTGCTATTAATATAGTAGCCTTCTTTTTCTATTTTAGCCGAACATAGAATAATAAATATCTTGTAGCTAAAGTAGTTATGTTTTATATCTATTTTACTTTTAATCGAAACTTTTTCGTGTGTTTGCTTTTTTAGGTATTATTTAGAGACTTTAGCGCTGAAGTATACAAATATAATCGACCGATAACAGACTGTAAGGATTAAGGTTTACCTCGAGCAATGGCAAGGTTGATGCGCTTAATTATGCTATCTAGATTTAGATTAGGTGGTAATATCTCTTTTCGCTTATATGCGTGATACACTTTTGTATAAATTGAAGCGCTCCTATGTGCTGATAAAAGCTGTGTTCATTTTATAAGTAATATAGATGTTAGGAACCCTTAAGGCTAAGTTAATAATGTTTATAAATTACACTACATTTTAAATGTGATACTAGTTAATTTATATTCTAGCTGATTCAGCAAACTATCTAGTGTCGTCATTTAGCGATGCTAATTCTCTTTTTTGGCTAGCGATAGTCGCGAGTAAAACAGCTGATATAAGAGCAAAGAATGTTGCATTCATCACGATCGGCAGTACATCAATTGTCAGTCCAAAAATGACTGTTCCACCAACTAAAACTAGACCAAGATAAGCAGCTGTAGAAATTGTCGTGTTGTTATGTTTACGCTCACGCCAAAACGATAGGAATGTTCCGACGTAGAGTAACAATAATGATATTGTGCCAAATATTCCAGTTTCTGCCAACATTGATAAAAGCTCATTATGCGCATGTTCATTGGCAATAATACGTGAAGCTTTACCGTGATTAGCTAGTATAATCAATGCGGGTTTCAGGTGGCCTTTTCCGACTCCAAGTATCGGGTGTTCAACAAAAATCTGCAGTGAAGCCCGCCATAGTGCGAGACGTTGCCCCGTCGAGGTCATCACTTGACCTTGCTTAAATTTATATAGATCAGTACCAATTTCTTTGAATCGTTCACGGATTAACGGGGTCATGCTAGTTGCTATAAGGCAGCTAGCCAAAACAGCTCCAATAACAATGCGCGAGCGTATGGATAACATCCAGCGCCGGCCACTTACAGTTGCCCAGATTAGCCACGGCAGCGCGATCCATCCGCCCCGCGAGCCAGAGAAATACGATGCTAAGCATCCCGCTAAAAGAGCTAGTATCTTCAGACTTAGTTCTAGGCCGTCTACAGAATTACCCCGGTCAATCGACGCAAATGCTAGGAATCCCAGGAGAAGGGCTGTATCACCAAATGGAATTGGGTTTGTAAACGTATTACTAAGGCGCCCAGGTTGCTGCCATGCGCCGGGATTAACTAACATGTATAGTACCCACACGCCAGTGAGCAGCGCACCAGCTACGAAACCCCATTCAATACGGCGTAGAAAGTGCGCCGGCAAGGATGTAAGGAATAGAAAGCTGGGGATGACGAACACAAGACGTAGCATCGGATCGAGAGCAGCAAGTCGGCCCTCATGCAGCAGGAGTATCTGGAGCGTAATAACTACTGGTAAGGCAGACATACCGACAGCATAAAATCGATATGTCTGTAGCATTGTTAGCGCATATCGGCGATTTTCTGCTATGACTAGATGGGTTAGCGCTATTGCAAGAATAGCAAAGAAGCAGTAACCTGTTCCGCCTTGTATTGATAGTATCAGGGTCGCGGAAAGAATAATCGCAATTGTATTAACCCATATGATAAATCTGTTTGGGTTCATTAATACGAGTGAATTGTGTTTTTCGGCATGGAATGCGTATACTAAATACGTCTGACTTACGCATTCCTCGAGTACTTATTATAACTAAGGCTAATATCTATACCCCGTAGCAAGTTTTCTTTATTGAAAGTGCTGATATACTCCAGCATTTTTCAATGCCTTAAGCATTAAGTAATACATGCATACGCATGCATTACTAGGTTTAGTTTTTAAAGTTACGCTAAGGATAGATATAACCTAGCGCATGCAATACGCAAAACTACAGCTCGCGCAGATTGTAACACTTTTCTTAGAAGAAGTTCGTATGTATACATATGTATAATATATACATTAGCTAGTATCTATTATTCTTAAGCTAAGAAATCTTACTTTACTCAAAGCAATACTAATTATTATTAGTAATAAGTTTTATAGAGTACAGATTATGCAATTAGTACCATACAGACTAGATATAACAGCCCGTGCTGGAAACATTGTTACGCATAAATTAAAAAAGCAACTTTTTATTTAAATTACAAACCGCTGGAGAATAGTAGGGCAGGGTAGTGTTTGTAGCTAGACTGCTAATAAGTTGCATTCTATAGTGTAATCACTATACGTATTAGACGCATCGCTTTGCGATCGTGTATTCAAAGAATTATAAAACATCAGATAGATACGAGAAAATAACGGCCACATTGCAGCATAGCGATCGGCTTAGGGTGCGCATGAGTGTGTACTCATGTATAACCATATATAAGTGAACACGAATTACCTGATAGAATAGGCAAGCATATATTAACAGCACAATGTTTCTAAGATCACAGCTATCAGGCAAAATAACTAACCATAAATATAATGGGATTAAGAAATTTCTCTAGATCAATTCTTGTGGTACATACATCGCTCACTAAGTGTATAAGCCGTCTATTAGAAAGGTAGAGTACCAAGTAAAAGATTTTTGATTGTGTGTTAAGAAGAACACTTGCACATAAAGCTAAAGAAATACGTGCCGCTGTTACCCAAAAAGTAAGTCTACCTAGAAAGTTCCATAAAAAGCCAATAATTTTTCCCCATTATAGCTATCGAGCCGCATAGAACGATTAAGGCATAAACTTAGTAGCGACATATGCAATGGAAGCAAACATTATGAAGCTAATCATTAAGTCGAGCCTGTTAAAGCTATTAATCATGGATCGTATTGGAAAGTCTGGAGACTGCAAGTATCTAGATTGTCATAAATATAAACGGACACGCAAATACAAAATATAAAACAGTAAGCTAATATAAGTAATAGCTACCGAGTAGCTAAATACGAGAGCTGCGGCAAGGATTGTTGAAACGAGCTGTATTAAAGCGCTTGCGCGATTAGTCAAATCTTAATCAACCCAGATGTGAACACTGGAAGGCCGCCGACGGCGAGCAGTAAAATGCTATCGGCTACCGACGGATATACACTATAAAGCTGCTCAGCTCTTCCGGATAGCCTGGATACAATGGCAAAATGCTGATATGTAGAACGGGGCAAATATAGAATTTAGCGCCCCTATAAATTAGTCTCTGTCGAGAAACAGACAGTTCCCGTTTGCGTAATAGACAATGACAAGTGTGATTAATAAAAAAATTAAGCAAAAATCAAAATTTGAATAGATATTTCGTAGGGCTTAGGAATAGCCATTTGGGTTTTTTTCCTGCCAACGCCAATGATCTATACACATTCTTTCGATGCCATACGCTGAACGCCAACCTATTATTCGCTCGGCAGCTTCGGAATTAGCATAACAAACAGCAACGTCTCCGAAGCGTCGGTTAACGATCTCATACGGAACCTCGCGTTTGCTGGCTCGCGAAAAAGCGCTCACAACTTCTAGTACACTATACCCTTTTCCAGTGCCCAAGTTTACAGTAAAACTAATGCCTTGATTGAACAGGGTATCAAGTGCAGCAAGATGCCCCCGTGCAATGTCAACCACATGAATGTAATCGCGGACGCCAGTTCCGTCTGGCGTATCATAGTCTCCACCGAAGACCAAAAGGCGCGGTAACTTACCGACCGCCACCTGTGCGACAAACGGCATCAGGTTATTCGGGATGCCGTTTGGATCTTCACCAATTAACCCGCTTTTATGCGCACCGACCGGATTGAAATAGCGTAGCGTAGCGACTTTCCAGCTAGCATTAGCACACACCAAATCACGTAGAATCTGTTCGGCTATTATTTTCGTGTGTCCGTACGGATTAGTTGCAGATAACGGGAATGACTCGTTAATCGGCACGCTTTGTGGCTTTCCGTATACAGTAGCTGATGAACTAAACACGATATATTGTACGTTATACTCATTCATTACGCGCAGCAGCGCCAGCAGACTGTTTAAGTTGTTCGAATAGTACTCTAGTGGTTTTTTTGTCGATTCACTGACTGCTTTGAACGCCGCAATATGAATTGCCGCATGGATTGGGCATTGTTCAAACACTTTTCGAAGTGCCTGATCATCACAAGAATCAACTTGATAGAATCGAACTATCTTGCCAGTGATCTGCTCGACGCGCCGAATCGCGTCGACTTTGCTATTGACTAGGTTATCGACTACTAAAATATCATAGCCCGCGTTGAGCAATTCGACGCAGGTATGTGAGCCGATAAAGCCGGCACCGCCGGTAACTAGAATCATGCGTTGATTTGCCATCATTGTTATTCATATGCTTAATGCGTATAAAGCAGCACACGTTTAATGAGTTATAACATTGGATACATTATTAAATAATATGCTAAATTCTTGTTTAGTCTGAGCTACTCAGTAAAGAGTATCCAGTTCGAGTAGACAAACTTGAGTTCCGTAGTGTTGAAACGATCTATATGCGCCTCCTTGTAGAGCTAATGCTACGTTTGTTTAGTTCCTAAATTAATTTTATATCAGGTAGATTTGCATATCTATAGCCACACTTTAACCAAAAAACAAGTCTAGATTTTCTGTTGCATAGCATGCTACTCGATAGTTTCTTGCCTGCCTAACTGCATCTACACGGGGTATTGTAGCTGGATAGTGATCCAAGCAAAACTCCAGCATATATCGATTGGTTGACTTGGCAGGGTTAACGCGAAAAAGGTGATTCGTTTTCAGGCGAGGGGCCACTGCAGGTACGTGTGATGCTTACCTAGGTAGTTGACTTGCTTTACAAGAATGTTGGCAGAGCCACTCGCACTAGCAGTTAGACGTTGCTAGATTGAGCTAATGCCGCGGGCATGATTGTAATCAACTGTAGTTTGGCACAGGTATGTTTTGTAGCTATAGATTAGCCGTCTCTATCAGTACTCACGAGATAGCATTGTCATAGCTAAAATAGCTAGATTGTTCTAACGGTTAGATCTCAGCTAGGCTAGCCTACATCAGCACGAGCGCGAGCTCTCCGATGCCGTCAGCGTAGCGCGAATACACTGCAAAGAATTATGCCTAACCACCCCTTTCTACAATGCCCAATTATTGGGATTGAAAGCAGCAGCGCATACCGCAAGGCAGCGGTGCCAGTACGAGTAGCAATGGTGTATGCACGTTAACTGCTTACTAATTAATTCTGCGCCAAAACAGCAAGCAAGCCGATGATTATGATAGAAGTACTTATTGTAAAGCCACGCCACTCTGCAGGCTAAGCGAATACAGATTAGCGAGAATGTGGTCTATATTCGAATTACTATTAATTTACTCATTATACGCGGAATGTGGCGGAGCGGGAAAGTACGAATCCTAATCTAATGCGGACAGCCATCTTATCGATTTCGGCTATAACTCTACTAAATAAAATTTTACCTATGATTTCTAAATCGATTTTCAAGGCCTACGATATTCGGGGTATCATCGGTAAGACACTCGATAATAATATCGCTAGGCAGATTGGTCGCGCGTTCGGAAGCGAAATACGTGCGCAAGGTGCTAATGCGGTAATAATTGGTCGTGATGGGCGTTTGTCAAGTCCGCAATTATCTTCTGCTCTAGCAGATGGTCTATGCGCTACAGGTATAGATGTGATTGATATTGGCCTGGTGCCGACGCCCCTCGGCTATTTCGCAGCCAGTGTGTCACTCGCGGGGCGGTATGTAGATTCGTGCATTATCGTCACGGGTAGCCATAATCCCCCAGACTATAATGGTTTTAAGATGGTGTTACGCGGTGTTGCAATCTATGGTGAGCAAATTCAGGTATTATACAAGCGTATAGTCGATAGAGAGTTTGCTGCCGCTAGTGGAAGCTATAAAGAGTATAATATACTCGACGCCTACGTCGAGAGGGTCTTGTCTGACATCAAGTTAGCTCGCCCACTAAAACTCGTTATCGATGCAGGCAATGGCGCTGCAGGATTGCTTGCACCGAGATTATTTAGAGCGCTCGGATGCAAGTTGGTTGAACTCTTCTGTGACATAGATGGCAATTTTCCAAATCACCACCCAGATCCAGCCCATCCAGAAAATCTAAAAGATGTTATTCGTGCGCTAAAAGAGACGGATGCGGAGATTGGCTTTGCATTCGATGGAGACGGAGATCGGCTTGGTGTGGTAACTAAGGACGGTCAAATCATTTATCCGGATAGGCAGTTGATGTTATTCGCGCAGGATGTATTATCACGTAATCCAGGTGGGAAGATCATCTATGACGTGAAATGCACACGCAACCTAGCTCGATGGATACACGAGCAGGGTGGTGAGCCGGTGATGTGGAAAACCGGCCACTCTTTAGTAAAAGCGAAGTTACGCGAAACTGGCGCGCTTCTCGCTGGAGAAATGAGCGGCCACGTATTTTTCAAAGATCGCTGGTACGGTTTTGACGACGGTCTCTATACTGGTGCACGACTGCTAGAAATCCTATCGCGCGTAGCTGACCCCAGTCAGTTACTCAACAGCTTGCCGAATTCAGTCTCGACGCCTGAGTTGCAACTCAGACTCAATGAGGGTGAGAACTTTGATTTGATGGGCAAACTTCAAAAGTTTTCGACATTTTGTGGTGCTAACGAAGTCATTTCGATCGATGGCCTGCGCGTAGAATATTCGGACGGTTTTGGGCTTGCACGTGCATCTAATACTACACCCGCAGTTGTGATGCGTTTCGAAGCCGATAATAATGCGGCGCTTCAGCGAATCCAAAAAGACTTTCAGCGTGCAATCATTGAGCAGAAGCCTGGCATCGAGCTTCCGTTTTAAGAGAACTAGTTATACGCCTAGCTACTAATCTCAGAGATTGACTCTCTGCGGCATTTAGGTTAAATGCTATAGACTTACTAATCATACTACAACCTTCTATTTAGGAGGTAGTCAAGAGACTGCCGTAGTTTTCCTGACTTATTGATTCGCGTGCAAAAAATTCTGATCGTTCGATTGTCATCACTAGGTGATATTGTTCACAATATGCCATTGGTTGCCGATATCCATCGGCTTCATCCAGATGCGATTATTGACTGGTTAGTTGAAGAAAACTTCGTCGAATTTGTCAACCTTGTTCGAGGTGTGCGCAGTGTTATCCCATTTTCTTTACGTCGCTGGCGAAGGCAGCTGCTTTCGCCAGCGACGTGGCGTGAAGTGCGAAAATTCAGACGTTCATTATCAATCGAAGAATATGATCTAGTGATCGATTGCCATGGGTTAATCAAAAGCGCATGGGTTGCAAGCTGGGCTCGCGGCGAGCTTATCGGATTAAGTAATCGCACTGAGGGAGCTGGTTATGAGTGTCTGGTGCGATGGTTTTATCAGACGAAGGTATGGATTCAACCGCATACGCACGTCGTTGAGCGCTCCCGCCAATTAGCTGCCTGTGCGCTTGGTGATCCGCTGCCACGAGCCGATGAACAGAATATAGATTTCGGTATTGATCGGTGCCAAGCGGCTCGAGAACTGGCGCACACAGGGCTAAATTTACCAGTTCTATACGTGGTGTTCGTGCATGCGACCTCACGTGAGGACAAGCAATGGCCAGAGAGCTGCTGGATTGAGTTAGGTCAGTCGCTTATTCACCGCGGCATATCGATTATACTGCCCTGGGGCAGCACTGTTGAGCATGCGAAAAGCAAGCGCCTGGCACAGAAACTTGGTGTTGCTGCGCTCGTGCCACCACGCTTGTCGCTGCCAGCGGTTACGGGGTTGATTGATAGCGCAGCAGTGACTGTTGGCGTGGATACAGGACTAGTTCATATAGCTGCGGCGCTTAAGCGACCAACGATTGAGTTATATAATTTTGCAACGGCATGGCGCACTGGTGGATATTGGTCACCAAATATTGTTAACCTAGGAAAGGGGGGATCCCCACCAAACCTTGTTGAAGTTAAGAGTGTGCTAGCTGGCTTCGGATTGTTATAGCGATATTTTGATGAGAGCATCACAAATTATTGAGATTCATTTCGTAGATTGTCGGGGACAACACCGGTCCGTATCAGGTGAGACATGTCTAGCTGCAGTAGAGTCTGGAAAAGTGCTGTATTTTCCACGCTTAAAATTTATAATAGAAGACAGTGAACAAATTCTGCTGGATCCTAAAATAGCTGATCCTAACCGTAAAAATATTAGTCTGGAAGCCAATGCCGGTGCGTTACGTGGCATATCAGGTGATGCAGCTATACAGTCCGCTGTACGTATCTTATTGACGCGCTACCGACTTCATGCGCTCAAATTAGTCGGGCAACTTATTCCCGAATATAAAAGTAAGCTTCGGATCGCATCTAGTAGCTTACGATTGCATCGCGTAGAAACACGTAAAACATCATGGCATAAAGATGACAGCCGGTTGCACGTGGATACGTTTCCATCGCAGCCAAATTATGGTGAACGAATACTTCGTGTGTTTACAAACGTTAACGGATATGGCGAGCCCCGCGTGTGGCGAGTTGGCGAGCCATTCGAGGACGTCGCGCATCGGTTCTTCTCTCGTATCCCGAAACCAATTCCTGGGGTTGCATCGCTATTGAAGCTACTAAATATAACTAAGACTAAGCGTAGCAAGTATGATCATTTTATGCTACATATTCATGATGCGATGAAAGCGGATCTAGATTACCAGCGCAACGCACGGCAGCAGGCAGTGTGGTTTTTACCGGGTAGCGCCTGGATTTGCTTTTCAGACCAGATATCACATGCTGTGATGTCTGGTCAATTTATGCTTGAACAGACCTTTTTCTTGCCAGTACGCTCAATGGTACAGCCGCAGAGTTCCCCGTTAAGTATCCTAGAACGCCTTGCAGGTAGCACACTCGTCTGATTTATTAGACAGATAGACTGATGCTAAAAATTTTATATCGAATACTCTGGTATATAGCTGCTCCGCTAGCCGTACTACGTTTATTAGCACGTGCGCGGCATGAGCGAGGCTATATTCAGCATATTCCTGAACGATTCGGTTATCTAGCAAGCTACTCGGCACATAATAATGCCCCTTTGATTTGGATTCATGCAGTGTCGCTTGGAGAGACACGGGCAGCTCAACCTCTAGTGCAGGTGCTACTTGATAAGTGTTATAACGTGCAGGTGCTGCTTACGCATATGACACCGAGTGGGCGAGCACTCGGAGAGCAGCTATTTGGCTCACGTGTATTGCGATGCTATTTGCCCTATGATATGCGCGGGCCAGTTCGGCGGTTTCTTCGCGCGTGGCGCCCTGTATTAGGCATTATCATGGAAACTGAGGTATGGCCAACGCTAATTAATGAGTGTCGCTATGCAGGCGTGCCGTTAGTACTAACTAATGCAAGAATGTCAGAACGTTCATACCATCGCGCTTTACGTTTTGGAGCAGAAGTACGTCAAGTATTCGGTAGCTTCACGCATGTGCTCGCACAGAGCTCGGTTGATGCACAGCGTTTAGGCGCGCTTGGCGCACGTGATGTTACAGTGGTTGGAAATTTAAAGTTTGATATAAAGGCTCTGCCCGAATTAGCTAAGCTGGGCCGAGCTTGGAATATGGCAATTGGTCACCGGCCAGTGTGGATAGCAGGCAGTACGAGAGAGGGTGAAGAAGCTTTTGTATTAGATGCATACTACCAACTTGGTATTACTAATATCCTTCTGATAATAGTACCTAGACATCCTCAGCGCTTTGATGAGGTTGCCGAGCTAATCAAGCATAGGGGGCTGAAGTTAGCGCGTCGTTCAGAGTGGGCCTCTGCATCAACTATACAGAGCGTACATAAGACGACTACTATTGCGCCTCTTCCGGACGACGTACGGGTGCTGCTTGGTGATTCTATGGGGGAAATGCAAGCCTACTACGCTGCATCGGACGTAGCTTTTATAGGCGGAAGTTTGCTGCCATTCGGTGGACATAATCTGATTGAAGCCTGTGCCGTCGGTGTGCCGATTGTGATCGGACCACATACATTTAATTTTGAACAGGCAAGCATCGACGCGATAACTTCTGGCGCTGCACTACGGGTACGAGACTCAACTACGCTAGCGCGGGCTGTACGTATAGTTCTTACGGATCGCACACGCCGCGTAGCAATGGGAACTGCTGGTTCTGCATTCGCAGCACGGCACCGTGGCGCAATACATCACACGGTTGATATGCTAAGTGCGCTTCTGCCACCCATGAAGCCATGACTATGCCAGTCTTCTCAAGAAAATAGAAGCTAATGCTTTAAGTTACTTGCGTTTTCATCAATTTTATAAAAAATTCTCATAGTAATATTAATCGCATACATATTAAATTTTATAAAAATTACCCATGTAGTATGCTATTAATCTAATCAATAAACTTTTTACTAGTTACCCGCTATGTGCGGTAGCACCCCTTTCTTTTCAGATTGCTAATGCGATAGCTTTTATTATTAATCCTAAGTATAGGATCACATTAATTTAATTAAAAAATATTGCTTTTATAAGCAAATTAGAGCACATAATAGATTATTCACTCAAATTCTATTATTTTAGAGAATTAAACATAGCTAATTAAGAATAGCTGGATAATTAAAAATTAAATTTTAGGCGCTTTTTTGAGCTCAGAATCGTCCTGATAAGGGGAAAGAATAATTATAAAATTAATGTTTTTTAATTATTATTTATAGATAAAATATATCTATATACTAGTTATAGTATATAGATATATTTTAAATAATTTTTTATTATAAATCACACGCTAATTTACACATAAATATAGTATTGTCTGCAAGTATACTTATACTAAGATTATTTAAGATAGTTATCGAATAACCTCGACTAATTTTAGTAGAGGGCACGAATATTTTTTATTAGTATTTAATCTGTTAGTGATATTCTTTTATTATATTTTATTTCTACTTTTTTAGATAGTAGTATCGTAATTTTTTATAAAGTCTCGGTGATACTGCTGTAGTAATTTTAAGCTGTATATTAGGCAAAAGCGTGTTTGCTGGATGCTTGAGTTATGTCTATCTTGTAAGCCCCTTAATAGGCAGCTTCGTGCATTTTACCCCTAAAACAATAAACTTTAAATAATACGTTATCTATAACGGAGTTAGTTTAGTACTATTTAAAATCTGAATTTAAGTTCACCGAATAAGTCTACTAGTATAAGGCTAGGATAAATGAAATAATAAAAATATTTTGTCATAGGTTGCATTCTATAAAGATGTAATACTCAGTAGTGTTTCTGGCTATATTAGGTCCTAGGTATTAGGACGAACACCCGGAATCTTAGTGATTAAGACAATCGATGGCTTTCGTTTTTTATTACTTTAAAAGCGATAAGTCTCTATTTAAGATGGCGTGTTGTAATAATATGTACCCCCTCTTTATTAGAGGGCATGGTATAAACATAATGTACTTTTGATAGAGACATTTAGAGATTAGTATAGGTTAATCTCTAGATTCGGAAAGATGGATGAACGTTGCTATAACTACGTTGTAATACTGTCAAAGTTCCTGAGATTTTAAGCTTCGTATTCGCATTACGATCGCCTGATAACAAAATGCAGATAATCTATCGTTATGCCAGTATTTTTTATTAGGGGGAATATATTTAATGCTACTGAGTTGAGCTGTCGATACCTATCGAAGATGCGAATAACGCGCATATATTACATACCTTTGTAAAGAGGTGAGACAAACATGGAGAGAATCCCGCGGATTAGACGTTACTTATTATCGACACGAGCAATTCTTACGTGCATATGAGTATCGTTATACTAATAAATACCACTGCAGTTCATTTTTTTAAAGAGGAAGATAGTAGTTTAGTGTAGAGAGCCTGTCTTCTAATCCAACATACTTTTTCGCTGCAGCGTACTACGCAGCTTGTGTGTTAAGGCACGAGCGCTGTACATACAATATTCTTCTGGCACAGTAATAGCCTTAGCCCTGCTATAAGCGAAGTATTCATTCACAATTCAATTTCACATATTTCAGTCTAGACAACTAGAATTTTTTGGACAGAAATATAAACGTTTTAGAGATTGAAACCTATATACTGAGATGAAGTATAGAGATTGTTGAGAAATAGTAAAGCTGGGTGCTACCGCTTGTGTTTAGGTTGCCTTTTCAAGGAATGCTTAGATGAATCCACTTTTGTTGCTTAAAGCGTTAATGCTTGGCTTGGTGGAGGGCCTGACTGAATTCCTTCCTATATCCAGTACAGGACATTTGATCCTAATAGGCACACTAATTAATTTCACTAGTGATAGCAGTAAGGTTTTCTATATTTCGATCCAGCTTGGTTCTATTTTTGCGGTATGCTGGGAATATCGAAAGCGTATTAGCCAAGTTTTTCATGGGTTAGCTACCGAGCAGCTAACCCGGTATTTTATTATTAATATAATGGTTGCTTCTCTGCCCGCCGCTGTTATAGGATTACTGTTCGAGAAGCCTATTAAAGCGCTGCTATTTTCGCCGGTTTCAGTGGCAATTATGCTAATCGTAGGTGGCATTATTCTGCTGTGGGTAGAGGCAGCATATCATTGTTGCGATAGCGATATGCATGGTGCCCGGGTACAATCGATCTATGAACTAACCATCATCGATGCATTAAAAATAGGTCTCGTTCAATGCTTTTCACTAATCCCTGGCACGTCACGCTCTGGAGCTGCGATTGTTGGGGGATTGCTTACGGGTTTAGATCGGCGTGTTGCGACCGAATTCTCTTTTTTACTCGCTATTCCATTAATCTTTGGCGCTACCCTATGCGAATATACTAAAGTATATGATGTGCTAAGTGCATTAGATACTAGGTTATTTGCAGTTGGATTCATGACTGCATTCGCCAGCGCATTCGTATCTGTGCGTTGGCTGCTATACTATATTTCGACGCACAGCCTTACTTTGTTTGCATGGTATCGCATTAGTTTTGGTTTACTGGTGCTAGTTGTAAGTTCTTTAGAAATACTCGGGTTTAATCGCTAACTAGGATGTTATACGTTTTATGAACAGAAAATCCCATACACCATGACCAAGACAAAGTCCGCGCCGCTCAAATTTTGTCATCGGACGATAGGCCGGGCGTGGTATATAACTATTTGCTTGCTTCGCGACATTGACGAGCGTCGGTTCCATGTATAGCACATTGAGCATGTGCTCTGCGTAGTTTTGCCAATCCGTTGCTAGATGCAAGTAGCCACCAAAACGAAGGCGGGATGCAAGTAGCTTAACGAATGGCAATTGTATTAAACGACGTTTATAGTGACGCGCTTTGTGCCATGGGTCGGGGAAAAAGATATGTGCACCGTCTACGCTATCTTTAGTGAGCATATGATCAATAACCTCAACAGCATCATGTTGAATAATGCGTATATTGCTTAATTGTTTTTCTTCAATTAACTTTAGAAGTCTTACTATACCTGGCTCATACACCTCAATACCGAGAAAGTTATCACCTAGACGCTGTTCGGCGATATCGACAGTTGTTGTACCTATGCCAAAGCCAATCTCGAGAATGAGTGGCGCTTCGCGACCAAAAATTACCCTATGGTCAAGCTGCGCATCGGTGTAGGGTAGTTTAAATTTCGGGCCTAGCTCGTCTAGTGCCCGACGCTGGGCGTTAGATAAACTTCTCGCTCGAGTTACAAAGCTTCGAATATGAGGTGGGGTTACATAGGTGGGGTGGGTCATACTGTAGTATTCGTTTAGGCTTCAGTGTTGGCACATTTGCCCGAATTCAACGATCCGCTACATAATAATCTACGGCGGGTAAACTGTGGTTCGTTTAGAGGTTGAACGACATTATTATCTTTGAGTCTCCGATAGAACTAGATATCTAGCCCCAGTTATTCTGATAGAAGCGAAACTCCTCTAAAAATAGAGTTTCTTATTTAGATTGACTCTTTTTTAACCGAACAGTTTTATTTATTTTAGATAACTAGTTTATCATGATATAAGCCGCTTATTCTGAGGCGTAATAGAAACAGATAACACCAGCTAATTTAATCCACATAGTAATCTGATGGCATGCAAATAACCCTGCATAAGACTGACTATGTTGCGGTTAGTGTACCGTATTTTAGACGAAGTCATGTAGCTTGTAGTACGTAAAGCACCTAAGACTATCCTAGTCATATACAAGAGAGAGCTGTTTCTGATTTTCAATCTCTCTCTTCTTAGATAATATATAAATAACAATCTGAGAAGTGGTTTTTCCGAAGCAGTATAGGTCTGCATCTAAAGTATAGATTACAGTATGCTGATATATTGAGAAGTCGATGGAAGTCAAACCCACGTTTTCAGTTTAGGAAGTTAAAATAAAAGCTTTATACGGCGCCTACAAAAACCTAAATTCAATAGAGTTTTTTCAGTGTAGAAGCGCGAGTAACAGCACATGCTGCATGCTCCGAGTTTATAGGATGTTACATGCTCTTTTATTGATGATTAAGCCTCTTCTTAGCTAGGTACATATTACAGCTAAGTACATATTACATATATATAAGTAATGGAAATTTAGAAAATCTCATAGAGCTTAAACAGTCTACTGAGACTAGCAGAGTAAACATCGAGGCGCAAGTGATGTAGTGATTAACTAATTATAGAACTCGTCTTTCAATAAAAGATTAATTTGCGAAAGCAATAACCCACAAAATAGTTGATAAGAATCTAGATTAAAGTTTTTCACAAACGCAGAGATACGAAGCAGTTATCTTTCTTGCGAAGCTATTCTAGGTATTTCACTAACTAGAATGTTTTATATTTATCCGTATTGCATAATACAGTATCAAGCTCAGCCTCCATATAGGCTAGATGGTTAAGCATACCGATAACATGCATACTACTAAGGTAGTGCGCAGAGCACGGCTAAACGATTTATATCATGTATTTATATAACACAAGCCAAAAGCGTCAATGTCACGCTAGAGCCACTAGCACGAAATACTTAGAGTCCAAATATTGTTACCGACATCGTAATATGTGTGACTATTATTAATAATATCTCGACAATTGTAAGCAGTATCAACGGAGACAGGTCGATCCCGCCTAGCGGGGGTACTATACGGCGCAGCGGGTTCAATAATGGAGCAGTCAATTTCATAAGGATCTCTGCTCCTAGGGAGCGCAGGTTAAACCACGAGATCAGTACCATAATTAGCGTCAACCAAATTGACAGATTTAACGCCCACTTAATCATCGTCAATATCGCGATTATAAATCCGGCAGGTAAAAGCGAGCCGAGGCTACCACCAGAGACAGCTACCATTAGAATGATAAATATAATCGCGGCGAGCCAGGTAGCGAATAGACTCGTCCAGTCGATGGAACGTGAGGCTGGAATTATTCGGCGTAACGGTAGAACTAACCAGTTGGTAGCCTGTAAAATGGCTTCCATAAGTGGATTGTCGGGCGCTATTCTAGCTATAAAAAGCCACGCACGCAGCAGCAGAGCAGCGCCGAATAACGTGAAAATCGTATTTAGTAAAAAACGAGCAATATCTCCGAACATTTTATTTTCCATGAGATTAACACAGCCGATGAGTTGGAAGATAGCAACAAGCAGTGTTAGGAACGACAGTATCCGGCCGGTAGCTGTACCACGTATCCTCCAGTAACTGGTGTATCTATGCCATGATGCAGAAGTTGCCTGAATCATAGTCTCAATTTCAAGACAGGTTTCACCGGCAAATATTAGTAAGCCAGTTCTATACTCTAAGCTCAAACTCTGTAAGAACGCTTGAGTATAGGTAGGTGAGATGACCTTCGTGTAGAGTTCTTATCTAAGCTAATATACTTCTGCACTCGTGACTTTTTTATGGTAGCGCTACCAGGAAACTCATGCTGACATGCTAGAGCATTCGCGTATCAGATTTAATAGTAGGTACGCCAGTCTGAGTAAAATAATAGATACAGCAGACAGAAGATACCTGTCAAGCCCCTAAGCTATAGTCCTCATCTAACGCAGTAGCATAGAAAAGTAGTTAGTCTTTCGGACGCATTATTTAAATATCGTCACAAAGATCAGCGGGATAGTCTAGAAATATATTTCAGATCCCACACGATTTAGCTTCATTTCCATTTTTTTGGTATATCGATCGGACCTGTATGCGCAGAAATTCATACTACGTTAATAACTTAACTTCCGTAGGGAGCTAAGTGTATTGTCTAGCAATGCTAAAATCAATGATTAATTAAAATAGAAAAATCTTAATTTATACATACGCTACGATTACAATACATTTAATAATTAGCTTATAATGCTTTGTATTAAACTCTACAGTACTGCATCCGCGTGTTTTCTCTTCCTGCTACTCTCCTATCTCTATCTTGACACTTGCTATCTCTTAGAGCAGGTTATCTGCATGCTTTTATTGAGAAAAAATAGCCTGACACCGCGCGCGCGATCCCAGAATTTAGGTATGAGCTAATATTCACTATACAAAGCAGGTAGATTAACATCGCACACCCGACAGGCTAGTGTGCAGTAGATACCTAGAAAGTACCTCGGGATGTTACAGGCTACGACGTATATTCGGATAAGTCCAGCGCACAGATCACAACGACAACACTTAGAAGAAACAAAGCATTCTCAGATAACAGGGCCGTCACCTATAAAGTGGGGCAGTATAAAAGTTAAGATAGACTAAACTGCTATCAGTAGCACCTATAATCAATCTATCCTATTAGATATCTACCTATGAAAACAATGGGTATTATGCTTGGTTTGTTCTTTATTATATCTAAGTTTTGGGGTGTTAGATAGGTAACATATGGCTTTTTAACACTATTAATAGCATTTTCTTAACTTCACTGAATCCTGATATTAAACTAGTGAGTTTTATAAACCTAATGTAAACCTTATTATAATTTTAGCAATTAAGCTGAGCTGTCCGGAGATATTTTCGGGCAAGACTCGCAGTGCGATTTTATAAGGATGCTTACAGCTGTTAAGCGTAACTTTTATGACAGATATTAACAGCAGCAGTACACCAATCCTTCGATTGCTATCGGTGTTAGACTGGACCAGTATGTCTTCCTAATAGGAGGAGATTGCCTATCATAATATTCCCTGGTGTCACGCTTACTACCCTAGACTGTTTCCGCTCCCAGTACATCGATGCGCTCCTGTATGGCTGGGTCCATTACAATTGCATAGCCTCATTCACGAGAAGTTTATCCGGGCCACTTATTTATCGTATCAATTCTTATCTTATAACCTAGTCCTGCCACTAGTAGTGCAAAATAAAGATAGTTAATTAGTCTATTATTAATTAATAGTATGTTACGGGCTGGATCTGCACATGTCGTTAGGGTCTGAAATTGTCTTTCAAGTTGCGTATATTTATGTCATTATCTACCATGATAATGGATTTTGTATACGTAAATTACTGAAAAGTTCCAGATGCTAAACACTACACGCTTAGCGTGGCTAGTAATTTTTTGTTGTCTGCACGACAGTTATTCTATAGCTGCACTCCTACCAGAGGTAGATAGAAATTAGTGATTTCTAGAAACTGTTTTTGCAGCAGGGGAACGAATACCTTATTTAGAGCAACTCCTAGAACAGCTGATTTGTCTGATAGCCTTTCAGTATATGTTGAATAGTAAATCGCGGCACGACATATCGTAATGCATTCAACAGTAAATACTAGAAACTACCCCCGCTCTTTGTAATAACTGGTATGACGTCATGCGGACCTTCTAATACGTACTCATAGCAGCTTGTTTCGGTTGATATAAGCGCGCCGTGACGTCGAAGTGCCCGGCTATGCTAAGACCTTTGTGCTTTGCTTATCGGAATAAATAGATCCCTCTAATATAATTTCTACGCAGGCTAGCACCTGTAAATATGCTAATCCAGGTGTCAAACATTTAGCTAGCTTAGTTTTTCCGCCACGCGGTAGGCTAGAAAATTGATATGTTGATAATGATAGGGAGCTGGCATAACAGCACCGAGAATCGTTGCTGGATCAGAGCTAAGCTAAGCATAACAGAGATTAAATAAGGCTGCCGGAAGGAGCTAGTGCGCATTTTCGGAAGCCCAGTGTACTACCGAGATGTATGAGCCAGCGCATTATAAGCTTGTTGTGCCAGATCACTTGTTATCGATAGATGCTGAGGTTCTAACGCGGCTTATTTCGGCCACTCATGACAGCGAGGCCTTAGGTGATTAGAGGTGATTGTCCTATGGCCAGTAGGTTTCAATGGGCAGCTGCGCTAGGTCGATATTGCTAACTTCAATTACCTTGATAAAGCGGGGCGTAACTGTACGGGGTGCCATATCTCAGACGGCCTTAGCCTAAAAAATCAGATGTGTCACATCCTTAAGATTTTAAGTAGCTCCGGCTTTTGAGGGATGTTAATAGGTGATTGCTATCGAACAGTGATGTTAAGGCTGCGTCATCCGCATTGACCCCTATACCTAGCCGAACACGGCACGACCTATCGTGCTAAATAAATTTCCAGGCATCGGGATTCTATGCCCAACTGGACTCTTAAGCAGTAGCGTGCTCCGACCATATTAAGCGCACGGGGTTGCGTAGCTCGGTCATTGGCGGCTCTCTTAATGCTTTAATCTGGTTTGAAAGGTTACAAAGATTTTTATAAATTATCGTAATATACAAACTTTTGCCAGCTTATGACGAGCATAAGAGCTAATATTTTTTCTTGTACGCGCATGCCCTGATTTTCGGGGTCCGTAGACCGTTACTTAATAACTAATATATGCATTTCCATTAGATTTTAGTATTGATAGTTTGTAAGACTCCTCTAAAAACATTCAATGCTGCCATTTATGAGACTCTTGTCACTAAAAGTAGTGTATCGCTTAATATTGCTGGATATGGCACCGCACGTTTAAGTGCAAGCTTTAACTTCGTTATGGCGCACGGTGACTGCAATTTTGTCTAGGACGCCGTTTACATATTTATAACCGTCGTCACTGCCAAATGTTTTAGCCAATTCTACGGCTTCATTGATCACAACCCGGTACGGGATTTCGAGATGATACTGAAATTCGTATACTGCTATTAGTAGCACTGCTTGTTCAACCGGAGATAGCTGTTTGAACGGGCGATCCAGGAACAGTATAAGTGCTTTAGTTAGCGTTTTGGTTTGCTTAATCACACCATGTAGCAACGCATTAAAATGATCAAAGTCCGCTTTATTAAAGCCGGGTTGCTCACGCATGGAGGCATTAATTTCACTCTCTGCTGAACCTGACAACAACCACTGATACACACCTTGTGTAGCCAACTCGCGCGAGCGGCGACGAGCATTCCGCGTTGTCATATTTGACCCTCTGCTATTATCTCGTTTTCCTCGTTTCCATCCTGATTAAGATGATCAAGAGCGGATGATAGATTTCCCATTTCTACCGCAACACGTGCTGCACTACGGCCCTTCTCGTTTACTCGTACGAGTGCTTGCTCGTCATTCTCGGCAGTTAAGACTGCATTTGCGATTGGTAGACCAAAGTCCAGTGCAATTCGACTAATGCATGAGCTACTCTCATTAGATACAAGTTCGAAATGATAAGTTTCACCGCGAATCACTGCGCCAAGAGCAATCAGTGCGTCGAACTGACCAGTCTCAGCAAGCTTTTGTAGTGCAAGTGGAATCTCTAGTGCACCGGGCACTGTGACAAGTAGGACATCTTCGCCTGTGACGCCAAGATGCTCGAGTTCTGCAAGGCAGATGTCGATCAGCCCATTACAAATGGTCTTGTTAAAGCGAGATTGGACGATGCCGATACGTAGTCCATTACCATCGTGATTCGGTTTATATTGTCCAATTTCCATAAATGCTCCATTAATGCGTTTAGTAAAGCGATCCGCTAGTCGGCGGGTAAAGATCCAGAATAGAGGGATATCATATGTATTGCTTTATTTATATGAGTTAGTTCCGCTGCCCAAGAATCCGTGTTCAGCTGTTAGCATAGGCTCAAAACCAGTTATCTCAAGACCATATCTCGACATGCCACCTATATGGTGTGGGTTCGACAACAGCCGAATTTTTCCAACATGTAATTCATGCAAAATTTGCGCACCGACACTGTACGTCTTAAAGTCAAGTGGGCGGCACTTGAGTACAGTTCCATTATTTTTATGCTCGAATGTTTCAAACTTGCTCAGCAACCGCTCGCCGGACTCGTGAACGTTTAGTAATACTACAACTCCTATTTCACGCTGAGCAATTTCACGCAGCGCTGCATCTAATGTCCAGGAGTGTGTGTTTATACCTGTTTCAATCAGGTCTAGGATGGATAGGGGCTCATGTATGCGTACTAGTGTCTCGACTTCGGGTGACGGTTTACCACGTACTAGCGCTAGATGCGGTGCGCCGTTTGACTTATCGTGGAACAGCACTACATTGAATAGTCCGTGCGCAGTATGCATCGTGCGCTGTGTTACGCGATCGATGATCGATTCGGTACGACTTCGGTACTCAATCAGGTCTGCAATCGTACCGACCTTTAATCCATGCTGTGCAGCAAACCCAATGAGGTCATTCCATCGTGCCATCGTGCCATCATCTTTGATTATTTCGCAGATCACTGACGCCGGCGTGAGTCCGGCTAGCTCTGTGAGGTCGCAACCTGCCTCGGTATGTCCGGCGCGAAAAAGAACCCCGCCAGGCTGCGCCATAATCGGAAACACGTGCCCAGGTTGAACGATATCCTCGGCTCGGGCATCACGTGCGACGGCCGCCTGGACCGTACGAGCACGGTCAGCGGCAGAAATGCCAGTAGTTACACCTTCCGCGGCTTCTATACTAACCGTGAATGCTGTGCCGTATCGCGTACCATTTCGATACGTCATTAGCGGCAAATTCAATCTGCGGCAGCGTTCTTGCGTTAGCGTTAAGCAGATCAAACCGCGACCATAACGAGCCATGAAGTTGATTGCTGCTGGCGTAACAAAATCAGCGGCCAGCACTAAGTCGCCCTCGTTCTCGCGGTCTTCTTCATCAAAAAGGATGACCATTCTACCGGCCTTGAGTTCGGTAATGATCTCTTGCGTGGAAGCGAGTGTCATGATGGGCAATGATGGCACAATAATAAAACTACTATTTTACGTCAGCCTGGTCTCAAGGGTTAATTTCTTGCCGGTGATGCACCGATTTTATGTTAGTTTGTGCTCGTACATTGGTATAAAACTCATAGAGTTCCACGAGGATTGGTAACGTCACCCAGCGCTGGGATACATATTGTACAGAACAGGCGCAAATGATGGTGGAGAGGTGTAGATATAATCTCTTATATTGTTTTTTGAATATTCTATCCACGCGGATTATGATTGCGATTCTAGTGTGAATATGCGTTTATACAGACCATCCTTAAAAAGGTATTGGTGTGGCTAGCGCATATAGGATTTTTTTTCTAACGTAATTTAGTGGAGCTTCTGAGTCAGAATAAGGCAAGAATGATTAGTGACTCAAAAACCTACTAGATAGCTATCCAGTAGTAGAAAACCAGCTGCAAGATCAGCTTATATAACAATTAGCAAAGATTAGTGCTGTAAAATCGGATGAGATGTCAAATATTTAATCTAGGCGTATCTAGTTATCAGACTATAGTCGTTTTCAGCGATCGATTAGCCAAGAAGCTAAAAACACGATATTTCCTGAGTTGGTATGATTGGGAGCAACAACTTGCTAATAAAGCAAACACGTTAGACAACAGAAGCGGCGCACGTTTTAAAATCCTAAATAAGTTTAAAATATAAACATCTTAATTATTCTACTAAAAATTAGTCGGAGTTCAGCAATAATTTTGTACTAGCGCTACGCTAAAAATAGCGAGAACACGTTTTTACCAGAATTCATCTCTATGAATTTAGTGCCCCGATAAGCGCGGTGAGCGATAAAAGCTCACAAGCATGGATGATATTAAGAATATAAAGTAGCTGATGCACAGTCTGAAATGCTGTTATATAATATTTTTATAGAAAAACGTCGATAGACGCTAACCGTATGTTAAGTAGTTAGCATTTTAACTAGTTCTCGTATCCCGGAAGATGCGATGTCTGTTCTTCTAGCTCAACTTGCAGGAGCCGTCAATCAAACGCTAATGCTAATCGCTAGATATCGAGGAGATCAGTTACAACGCACATAAATAATACGAAAGTCTATTTTACTAGACATGCTAATAAATTAAGTATGTGTGTTGTATCATTGAAAGAAATACCAAATCAGAGTATGATATCAGCCTACAGGATTCTTCTTTCAGGGTCTGACAAACCTGAGTCTATTTTGTGCTGCGCTTTTTGCAAAATGCATATTCAAATATGAATTAAACGCATATCCGCGGGGATAGATAGAGCGCTAAGTATAAAGATTAGAAGCCGTCTATTGCATCTTGAATCACCTTAAAATAATACTCACTATTAAACGGTAAATATTTACTTAATTCTAAGTTGTATGCGACATATATGTAACGTCTTGAGCCTGTCAGGCTAAGAAGCGACTCATAGAGTGAACCTATATAATGTAACCGTAGAGCAGCACAGTAATATAGAATAGGGCACCAGCTCCTATTACGACTCGAAGCTATTCAGTAATCTTATTATCTTTTGGGGCGGTTTTAGTATACTGCCCATAAATTTTATAAATTCTTAAATAGTAGATTTACTTCATGATTTATAGCGGTCCCAATATGCACTAAGCATCCGCTCAACATAACGCGCGATAATATCAACTTCGATATTAAGTTTATCACCTACCCGTAAATGCCGCAGTGTAGTCATCTCTATCGTATACGGGATTAGGTTAATTGAGAATTCGCATCCATCGATCCGATCTTGTATAGAATTAACTGTTAAGCTAACACCATTGAGTGTGACCGACCCCTTGCTTGCGAAATATTTCGCAAGCAAGGGGGGGGCGATGATGCGTAATTCATGCGATTCGCCTATCGGATCGAAACGACTAACTTGCCCCAGACCATCGATATGCCCACTCACTACATGGCCGCTCAAACGCTTATCCGCACGCAGTGCTTTTTCTAAGTTCACTTCGCCCGGCTGGGTGAGCCCGGCCGCGCAGTTCAGTGTTTCTCGCGAGACGTTGACATCGAACTGGGTTTCTCTTTTTTCGACGACTGTCAAGCAAGCACCTTGCACTGCAATGCTATCACCTAAACCAACATCAGATAGATCAAGCATGTCAGCGGCGATGGACAGACGCAAACCCTCTTCAATAGAAGAGCCTATTGGAGTGACTAATTCAATCCAGCCTATCGTTGTAACAATGCCCGTGAACATACGATAGAACCCCTTCATTATGAGCGCACATCACCTATTTGCGGTGCGTTATTAAACTCAGCTGCTGATATAATCCTAGCTAGGACCCTTAGATCTTCACCAATCAGTTTAACTGAATGATAGCTTAGTCGTACCCGCTGATCGAGTACTGAAGGCGAATCAAAGTTAAACATGCTTATCGCATTGCCGATAAAAGACGGGTTAATATAGAGTAACAGCTCATTAACGCAGCCCTCACGTAATAATGAGCTGTTCAGTCTATAGCCAGCTTCAACATGCAACTCGTTAACGCCGCGCGCTGCAAGCATCCGTAGTGTCGCCTTCAGATCAACCTTTCCGGACAGATTCGGTAAGGCAATCACTTCAGCACCGGCATCTCGTAACATATGCGCCCGCTGTCTGCATTCTCTATCGTCGCGCTCGCATATAATAAGCGGCGGTACTCCGGATAAGATTTTCGAATCTAACGGCACGTTTAGACGACTATCCACTAGCACGCGTAGCGGTTGACGAGACGTTGACACTGCGCGCACGTTCATCCGTGGATTATCCACTCGCACTGTACCAATGCCAGTGCACACCGCGCACGCACGGGCTCGCCATGCATGTCCGTCTATGCGAGACGCGTTAGATGTGATCCACTGGCTTTGGCCATTTGGTAATGCGATGCAACCGTCTAATGTAGCGGCGATCTTAAGGCGCACCCATGGCACACCCTGAGTCATCCTGGATACGAAGCCGATGTTCAGCTCCTGTGCTTCTTTCAAAAGTAATCCACAGTGTACCTCTATGCCTGCGTCGCACAGCATGTCTAATCCACGCCCGCTGATCTGTGGGTTTGGATCTTCCATCGCAGCTATTACCCGGACAATTCCAGCCTCGATTAACATATTAGCGCAGGGAGGCGTATATCCGAAATGGCTGCAAGGTTCCAGCGTTATATAGGCAGTAGAGCCTATAGGAGTGTGTCCATGTAACAGAGCATCTTTTAGTGCGCAAATTTCTGCATGGGCTTGCCCAGCAGGCTGAGTAAAGCCTTCTCCAATAATTTTGCCATCCTTGACAAGTACACATCCGACACGCGGGTTGGGCGATGTTGTATATAATCCGCGCTCCGCAAGCGCAAGCGCGTGCCGCATCTGTAAGCAATCAAAGTCTGAGAACATGGTAGAGTTAAGTTAGTGTTTAGTGTTGCAGTGCAGTGTTAGGTGTAATCAACATGAAACCAGATTTGTATAAAATGCATGCTAGTACCAAGTATGTATCAGGGCATGTATTAGAAATACGTATTAAGCAAGACATATCATGGCATATGATGTAGGTAAAGCCTACGCAGTACTTCAGATACGAACATAGACCAGGCATAGAGTCTAGAGAATCTACGTTGAACGTTCTGACACCTAGACCAACTGGCTGTACAATGTGGGGAAAAGTTAGCTCACATTGCGTGAGATGCATGTCTCTTTAAGACTAAGTCGACGATAACCGACGCGGTTTTAGTGCCGGATACGCTAAATATTTCGTTTAATTGATGAACGTTAATATGCACATACGCTATGTAATGTGTGATGTCGATCATCAGACCAGCTTAGAAAAAACAACTAAGAGTTAACAGTCTGGATCCGGTTTTTATAAAAAGGCTACTGATATGACTGCAATCATAATCTTAGGTCTGAACAATGAAATAGGGCTGGAAAACCTATGAGTGAGCCCAGAACGCATTTATCGAGTCTTAGTACCGCTCGAGATAATACAGATCGATTGGTCAACGGTATTATGCGGAAAATCTTTTGGGTAGTTGGAATCTTAGCGTTTGTCGTTGCACTAAATAAAAACTCGAGGCGAAGGCGCACTAATAGGTTGACGCTACTCAGAAGTAAGAGAGTCAGCTTTGAATGCTTGGAATATCTTATGCATTCTATATGGTAAATAATTCCCTATTTTTTGATACCTGTAGCGCATTATTCAACGTCTTATTACTTGACTTATTGTTAATAGCAGCGTTTATTCCATATTACCGTATCTCGGTAAACCCTCGGTCGAGGGATCGCTTATTTGGGCGATTGCTAGCCCACCGATTCGGCGAGATGCTACCGCTGGCAGCAGACGCATTGTAGGAAGCGTCTCGATTGGAGAGACTCATAAGGTAAGAGGCTTAGGAAAGTATACGTATGTCAACCTTACTTTCTAATGAGAGGTTGTGTTAGTTAATTAGTGGGATAATCTACTTAATCTGTGCCCGACTATGCAGCGTTAGATTCAGATCACTTTACACTGATCTGACGCGATACTTGAATGGTGGATCAACTCATACCGGCTGACCCGTTCAAGCATTCCCGCGAGACTCAGACTAAGGATGGAGCATACTTATGCCATCGCCCAGTTGCTATTTCTTGACACGTATTCTCATTTAGAGCACGTAAATTTTTCACTGCTGCTCAAGAGGCAAAAATTTTTAAGCGCAGGTAGAAGCATGCCTATAATGTTTGCGTGAACCTAGAGTAAGAGCATCATAATTGACTAATCATCATCTATAGAGACGGGCATGTGATGAAATATATGTTATACTCATTACACGCGATGCACGTGAACAATACGTAATCTACTACTGAGCGTTCGAAAGTAATGCTCTACAAAAAATGCGTGCAGAGAGGCATGCTTGTGTTGTTATCCAACTAGTTTTCGCATAATATCTTGCTTGCTCTTCGTTTGTAACGAGGTCTCTTTTTAAGATTCTGGGCAGAATAGATATTGACTCTTGCAGGCGCGGGAGTCAGATGACACATTCCTATATCAATTCGTTATATATTTTCATAGCGTGACCTGAGTTACAATAGTACGTTGAGAGAATCCCGCGGATTAGACGTTACTTATTATCGACACGAGCAATTCTTACGTGCATATGAGTATCGTTATACTAATAAATACCACTGCAGTTCATTTTTTTAAAGAGGAAGATAGTAGTTTAGTGACTTGCTATTGCAATGATGCGTCTACGAATAAGTGCAGCGTCAAATTTTAGATGTCTTCACGCAAGTGATTGTCTTGCTTATAAGAAGGTTATCATCCTGCTTTTCTAGCGTTTCCCAATAAATAATTTGGTATTAAGTTCTGAGTAGTGATTCGTTGAACAAAAGTGTCAAGCGGGCACGTACAAGATACCCCATCATGTTGCTTCTAGCGTCTCCCCGAGAATGCATGAAGACCCCCAATAGAGCGGGTGCGAAATCTGAGCATTTCTAATGTTCCGATATAACTTCTTCTGATTAGACACCTGTTTTAGATGATTGGCATAAAAAATGTTCTAAGGCTGTTTAAAAAAATATAGTGCATAAGAGAAATCTCTCTTAAGCAGCCGATATCTTTCGTTAAAAATTGATTGATTACTCTAGTAATAATCAACAATCTCGCCGCAAATTATAGTTTGCACTAGCAAACACATTCGACAGAGTGAATCTGATGAAGATAGATCCATTGATTAAGGTCGGCATTCTAGCCGTTCTTAATTATTACCCCTATACGGCATACACACCGGCGTTGCGTTGAGATGGATTTTACGGATGTTTAGATCGACGAAAGAAATTTATCTCCCTAAAATTTAGCCCATTACTAAGTAAATAGTAAAACATCAAAAATACAGTGCGCTATTCATTAACAACTCGAATGTATTAGGGCGAGGCTAATGACGATAAATAAAATTGTTATCAGATATAAAAATACAGTATGCAACGTCTTTTTATCATAAATAAGCCAATCTAGAAAAATCATCGTAAATAGTTCTAGAGCGAGATAAACATGATTAGCGGGGTACCTAACTAAACTGCTGCTATTACTCTTCGGCTAGATCTAAGAATAAGTTACTAGCGAATAGTACTTTTAGCGGATTGAGGCATTTGAGCTAGTAGCTAGGGTATTAGATTAAAAAAGGGTAACTTATCACCATATGATGGATGTAGACAAATTCTACACAGAATTTATTACATTACTTGCTGGCATAGTCTCGGAATTAATTAATTGTCTAACCCCTCTATCAAGAGAATTCTCTGCACAAAGCTTGTCAGTGCGAATAGCTTAAACCTGCACTATCTAAGGCTAGGAAAACATATGATGGTCTCGATAACATATAACAGGGGAGTTTGAAAAAGAGAGAGAGCTACCTACTTCGAGTATTGCACCTATTCTACGCCTTTAGAGTTTCAGATTAGATTGGATAAATATAGCAATATTATCGATAATTATACTTACGATGAGGTTAGGCCGCACTGCATCATACAATAAAAAAGACATATAACTTTCACTTTAATTAAAGTTTTATTTCGGGCATCTCTTATAGAGCCGTCTAATTTGGGTATTAGTGCAACCATATTCAGACAATTTTCTAATTTTTAGGTTCGCTAACAACTGACTAGACATTGTATCGCTCTAACTTTGTTCTAGAGGGATAGAGAGAATAGATGTGAAATATATGACTTGATCTGTTAGATTCTTCAAGTTTTAAAACTTGTCTTTAATCTAATCGCTGGTATACAGCAGTCAGTCTAGTTTTTAGCCAACTACTGCCTGCTTTACCTTATTCACCTATAGCTAGTTTTCTTAGTATGTAGAGAAAAGCCTAGTGAGATAATAGCTCTTTGGATAGACAGTCTTATTGATTTATAGTGGCAGGTTCTATTTCTAATCGCCGGCAGCTTAATTGGATACCTAGCATGTTTAGACAAAATTGGAACGTCTTATCCGCCATGGTATTGCACATTAAACTAGCAGTATACAGTGCGGCGATAATCGCTAGAAATCTTATGTTTATTCCCTGTAGAGAACTGGATTCATCAGATATAAGTGTCAAGTGTATAGACCATAAAATAATTAATTAGTGCCAATCCCAGGCAACGCGTAGATACATATGTATATCTCTCTCTTGAATATGAAGGTGTTTCTGCATAGTGTCTATCATATAATTATGAAGAAGATGTAGATGGAGCTTGCTTACTCTTGATAATCCGGAAGATTACATTACAACTTATTGATACAAAGCAGTTTCTCTTCACACTAAATGTACCGTTTTATTCGGATTGTAGTTAAACTACACAGTGTCAAAAATATTTGTATCGGACTAGGATAATTGCGCACTTTGCGCGATGGCCTACTAGAGCTATACATCACAACGTCACCATTAGCATACAATGCAAGTTGATACAGGCTTTACATTTGTCCTTTTTGGCGGCACCGGCGATCTGGCGATGCGCAAGATTTTGCCAGGGTTGTACCAAGCTCACCGTAGCGGATTGCTGCCCGCAGCAGGCCGGATCGCTGCAGTCGCGCGAGGCTTTTGTAACCGTGAGGCGTATATACAGTGGATGCATACGCATGTACGACATCATGTGAAGCCAGCTAGCGATGATGTCTCGTGGAACGATTTTCTCGAGCGAATCTTATTTGTGAGGATCGATCTCGGACAGCCAGAGGATTATACGGTGCTGCGCGATACAATCTCACCGCTGCCTGGTATTCGAGTATTTTATCTGGCTACTAGGCCATCTCTGTTCGTTCCAATCTGCCGTGCATTAGCGTGCATGGGATTAAGTAATGGTGCACGAATCGTGTTAGAAAAGCCGCTTGGCTATGATCTAAAGTCATCTAGCGCGATTAATGACGCGGTCGGAGAGATCTTTGAAGAAGGTCATATATACCGGATCGATCATTACCTAGGCAAAGAGCCGGTTCAAAACCTACTAGCGTTACGTTTTGGAAACGCACTCTTTGAGCCACTATGGCGCCGCGAGTGGGTCGATAGCATTCAAATAACAATCGCTGAAGAATTAGGGGTCGAAGGACGAGGCGATTTCTATGACAATACTGGCGCGTTGCGTGATATGGTGCAGAACCACCTGTTGCAGCTGCTGTCTATCGTAGCAATGGAGCCGCCTCATTCGATGCATACTGACGCGTTACGCGATGAAAAACTGCGTGTACTACGTGCACTCAAGCCTATTGAGCTCTGCAATATTAGTCGCGTCGCTGTACGGGGGCAGTACTATACTGGTGTGCTTAAAGGTGTTGCTGTGCCCGCTTATGTGACTGAGCATGGCGTGAGTGCATCTAGTACAACTGAGACTTTTGTTGCCTTAAAAGTCGAGATCGAGAATTGGCGTTGGGCCGGCGTGCCGTTTTTCCTACGTACTGGCAAGCGTCTTTCTGATCGAGTTGCGGAGATCGTTGTTAACTTCCGCGCAGTTCCGCACTCAGTTTTCGGTTCAATGACGCTACGTAATAGCTCTAATCGTTTAGTGATTCGTCTACAGCCTAACGAATCGATCCGGTTATATTGCCTTGCTAAACAGCCTGGTGAGGGGATGAACTTACAAAGCGTACACCTGGATCTAGCTTTTGATGAGTTCTTTAAAGAAGATCGTATGGAAGCATACCAGCGCTTATTATTGGATGTGATCAACGGCCGACTAGCGTTATTTGTACATCGAGATGAACAGGAGGCAGCGTGGAAATGGGTCGAGCCGATTCTGTCCGAGTGGGCTCGACTTGGCACCCCTCCTAGAAGATACGCGGCAGGGACGTGGGGACCAGCTGCGGCTAGTGCATTACTAGCCCGGCATGGTACATGCTGGCTTGAAGAAGAAAACTAGAAAGCACGTCGTCGTACCAGCTTATTTGAACAGGACCCGTCTGCATGAAATGTTAGCGGGTAGTAGTTGAGGGAAGTATGGAGGAGAGGTGATCAGACTTCACGCTTTTGACAATATGCGCGCCCAACAGGACGCGCTCGTACAGGCGGTTAGCGATGCATTGCAGTCGTCCCTAACTACACGCACAGACGCTGCTCACGTTACGTTCGCAGTATCAGGTGGAACGAGTCCATGCTTATTTTTTCAGGCTCTATCGCGCCGAGCACTTGACTGGGCACATGTTAACGTCACTCTAGTCGATGATCGTTGGGTTCCCCTTATACATCCAGATAGTAATGCAAGACTTGTCCAGAATACACTGCTACAGAACGCAGCGCGAGAGGCGACATTCCAGCCGTTAGTCAATGTTGATCAGGCTCCTAACGCCTATGTTGTGGGGCTGAATGAGAATACCTCTCGCACGCTTCCAGATGTAGCCGTGCTTGGTATGGGCGAAGATGGTCATATTGCATCAATTTTTTCTGACGCGCCACAATGGGATTTAGCTACGCTAACTAGCGAGCGCTATATTCTAGTCCAACCACGGAAAGCGCCACATCTACGGATCAGCTTATCATTGTCGGCACTGAAGCAAATTAGTCGTTTGTTTCTATTGATCTCCGGGCAACCAAAGCTAGACGTTCTACGTGCTGCGATCCAGTATCCACAACATAATGCCATCTCCAAGCTGGCTAATGATATAGGAGTTAATGTCGATGCTTACTGGTGCGCCTAAAGCAGTAGTGGCTTGTGAGAGTCCACATCCAGATGGGCCGCGTCTGCTTGCTGACATAGGCGGAACCAATGCGCGTTTTGCGTTAGAATTTAGACCGGGAAAAATTGACGATATACGTGTATATCCTTGCTCGGACTATCCTTGTATTGCTGCTGCGATCCAAAAATTTCTGAAAGATAGTAAGATCATACGTGTAAGTCATGCAGCCATTGCAATTGCCAACCCCGTAGATGGCGACCAGGTGCAGATGACTAATCGCAACTGGAGTTTTTCGATCGAGGCTACGCGTTGCGCATTAGGTTTTGATACACTGTTAGTGGTTAACGACTTTACTGCATTGGCAATGGCTTTGCCATGCCTATTTGATGCACAACGTAGGCAGATTGGCGGCGGCGTGCGACGGCAGAATAGTATAATTGGGTTAGTCGGGCCAGGTACAGGTTTGGGTGTGTCAGGTTTGATTCCTGCAAACGACCGCTGGATTGCATTGAGTAGTGAGGGCGGGCATGCCACATTTTCTCCTCAGGATGAGCGTGAGGATCAAGTACTACACTATGCGCGCAAGAAATGGCGGCATGTGTCATTCGAGCGGATTTGTGCAGGACCAGGATTGGCGCTTATATACAGCGCCCTAGCTGCATATGATCAGAGGTCGCCTGGTCTACAACTTGAGCCAGCCGATGTAGTGCGGCGTGCTCAGGCGTCTGAGCCATTCGCACTAGAAGCTGTAGAGTGTTTCTGTGCGGTTCTTGGTACATTTACTGGCAATATTGCAGTGACACTCGGCGCCTTAGGTGGAATTTATATCGGGGGAGGTGTCATCTCTCATCTGGGAGAGTTATTTTCAACTTCTCCGTTTCGTACACGTTTCCAAGAGAAAGGCCGTTCCAAGACGTATCTATCAAATATACCGACCTTCGTAATTACTGCGCAATATCCAGCTTTCCTAGGCGTGTCTGCGATTTTAGCGGAGCAACTCTGGCATCGTGCTAGTGGAGAATCAGCTGTGTTCGGGCGTATCTGGCAGCCGCGCGATGTACTCACACCAGC
The DNA here is from genome assembly GCF_020342435.1 of Candidatus Vallotiella sp. (ex Adelges kitamiensis). Lineage (GTDB taxonomy): Bacteria > Pseudomonadota > Gammaproteobacteria > Burkholderiales > Burkholderiaceae > Mycetohabitans. The sequence continues at coordinate 792,053 of NZ_CP080504.1, read as the reverse complement.
TGATAGCATGTAGCCAATCTGGTGTTGCATTACCCGTTCTCAATCGGTTATCAATCGGTTATCAATCCAATCGTTGCTTCTCGGCTAAGCTGAAGTCGGTTAGCTAACTCATAAATCTCTTCTGTCGCGCGCTTGGTAACTATAGGATTAGCTAATTAATAGATAGAGCTTCTATAGCTAAGTTTTTAGGTGAATCGAAGCCAATTGTAACAAAAAGTGTTTAAACCTCAACAACCTTGAGTTGCGCCATATACTCCCTAAAAAGCTTGCCGCCGCATATATCTCGCATAATTTAAGGGTTATTGCGCAGGATTCATACTGGGAGCATCTTCTTATGCAGTGTGAAACTATTGCTTCAAGCGATGTCGTGTATATTTACATAACGTCTTTAGCTATCTAGGCAAAGGTGTGTATTGTTTGCCGTATCTAAATTTGGAGGGATGCAGAGCTACCTGACATTCTAAAAACGAAAATATAAGTTAGCGCTCAAGTCAAACTGATATAAAATTTATCACCTAAATATAGCCTATAGTATCTGTGGGGGAACATTAATAATAACCGCTTTGGTAGAATTAATTAAAATGCTGAACGTTTATAGAATGTTATAAAGAAATAGTTTTTACCAAACAGGGCTATACTATAGCTGATATTAAACCGTGCCCAGAGAGTTAAATTAATAGACTAAAAAACGTTCTAGAGACTGGCTTTCTACCATGCATTAGTTAGGCTGATGTCAAAATAAGACGACGCTTTGTTATAGTATCTATCTTTTAATTTTTTAAAATCTACGGGCTTGTACTGTATCCTAACGCGATGTACCACAATCTTTTGTGGTCTTAAGATATATTGAGTAATGCAATCTAGATAGTGATACGACAGCAAGATGGTCGATATATATGTACTGTTTTCTACAGTTGTTAGTAAAGAGTTATAGTGAGTTCGAGTTAGTATTCAACGCTCAGCTGACGAATCAGCTGAGCGTTGAATACCTCAGAGATTGATAATCATAAAGATAGAGGCCTGTGCATTGAATGTATAGATGTTTCTAGGCAAGTGGAATTCTTGCACGGGGCCTGACTTGTAGCGTGTATATTATTACATTAGAATAGCCTATTCTTAATTACTGAATAGCGTATTTAATGCGGCAGCGGCTTCGCTATCGATTGTGTTATATGTCACGCTATTAGCTTCAAAGATGTAGTACGTAGTATATTTGCCTAGTCGTCCTAGGATCTCTTCCCGTATTACCTCAAGCGACTCATCAATCTTCAAATACCACGCGGTTGACGATAATCTAGTCTGAAAAACGCCATATTCACTCATTAGCGTATCGAACTCATGAGCGTCTTGGTCACGGCAAATAATAACAAGATTTCCCTTCATGCGGCCTCCTGCATTTATTAAAAGCCCACCATGATAACGGTTAACAGTCACTGGACCAGGCGTTCGTCGCAAAGGTACTTAGTTAGACCTAACTAATAAATTAAGCTAGATTGATGAGTTAAATAAGTAACAAAGTTATAATAATAGTATTGCTGAGTATCGTATTAAGATTCATAAATATATATTTAGTTTCTAGCCGAGTTCCTAGCCTGTTATTCATAGTCTCCATGTTTTAATCATGTGTTTCAAGATAAACTCGGATATCTATCTTTCCCCACCGATAATATTTGATACTTAGTAGTATATCTTATCAAACTAAAAGTTAGCACTAGTGCATATCCTAATGATTTTAAGGGAGCTATAGCCAACTTTTGTATTTATAGTTAATAATGATAGCATCTGGAAATCTTGACAGGTATTCTCATACCATAAGATAACAGAGACAATCACCGTTTTGTCGGTTTATAGAAGCAAGACTTGTATCCCGGGTGGTTCATAGGAGCGATATAGTGTATTCACATTTCGGGCTCTGTGCCTAAGATACGAAAATAACTATAGATATCGATTCTCTTAAATTATTCTCAGTATTAGGGCGTATTGCTATTCAACACATTCTTAATCTCTTGTTAAGGTGTCCGATGTATGTTTACACTAAAAACAAGCATATAAATCAATACTATCAGTCTTCAGAGGAAGGAATTGTTGGCCTGTTTAAATATTCTAATTTAGATGATCTGTGTTGCTACATTATTGTTAGGCTGACCTTTCCACCCAGGGCAGAGCTACCTGCTACGAACGACGACAGCCTGCGAGTTCTGAGGCTAATTCTAACAAATGCCTAGTATGTGAAGCTACATTGTAGTCGTATAGAATATACTGATCGGGCTGAGTAAGCCGTACAGTGCTAGAGCGCCATCTCGAAAGTGCTTGTTCGATTGCTGCTGAGAAGCTTCCGGCATTTAGGTGCGAAAAGCGCCACTGCGCGTCCTTGCGTATGACTTCCGCACATCCGACGTTTTCAGCAGTAAGCACTGGCGTTCCACATAAGATCGATTCGATACCCACTAGCCCAAACGGCTCATAGGGCGATGGCACGATCGTGAAATCAGCTGCACCGAACACATGTTGCATATCCGTGCGATAGCCAAGCGAACAGATCCGCGGCGATAGACTAGTAACAGGGCGACCCGTAACTAAGAGATAAACTGGTTCTGAGGTCTTTTCAAAGTATGTTCGTAACAACTCAAATCCTTTTCCGGTATTGGCCACGAACACAAATGCAGCATATCCTTCCGGAATGCCGAGCTTCGCCCGCATCGTGTCACGATGTACTGGTATCATCGGCGAGAAGCGGTCGCTACGTACCGGGGGGTAAATAATACGAATCTTATTTGGTGCGATGCCAAAATACTGACGAATTTCTTGCTCCATCATCTTAGAGTGAGCAACGATTACACCTGCGTTTTGATATATTCGACGCTCCAGTGCGATTTGCAAGCCGTCGTTCCACTTTGGCTTGTTTCGCCCATAGCGCAATGCGCCCGGATGAGTTCCACCGCATATAACGATATCGCCTGAGTCGACCCGGTTACAGGCGATCACAATATCTGCTAGGCTACGTATACGGCGCGTCTGTAGCCTCCATGAAAACACTGTATCACGCAGCGCACGCGGCAGCCAGTTAACCTGGATAGCCTGTGCGTCGACAAGTTTATACTCAGGTAGCGTTTTATCAAATTTTCGGGCGAATACAATAGGGTATATATGTCTCTCCGCCATTGCACCAATGACGTCGCGTGCATAGCGCTCAAAGCCACCTGAATGACCTAAAACTTGGCATGACAACCCAATGCGTAGCCCCCGCCAAGTTTCATGCATCTCACTAGTATTATCATTACTATGCGCTGAAGGATCAGCGCACCGCGCATAGTAGTATTTTAGAAACGTTGCTCTCGCATTCATCCGCGCAATTTCCAAACCTGTTAATCCATCAAGAAATCCAGCTCGTAATATAAGCGTACGTACGAAAGCAAAGCCCCCATGTATAAAGGGGGTTAATACACTAATGCGATGAGTATGTAACTTTTGAGCAGCAGCACGAGCATAAGCTATCGTCTTCTCTGCTACTTCTTTTTTAGATCGATAGCTATAGTGCAATAACTGACCATCAAGGCGCCCAATAGGGCCATCAAAGATTAGCCGCTCGTGTACAATATCATCCGAGAATCTAGCTGTTCCACGGCGGAATAACCGGACTACCCAATCTGGTGACCAGCCAGAGTAATTAGCCCAGCAGCCGCAGAATTGTGAGCGGCGAGACATTGCATAGGCTATGCGGCTAGATTGGCCTTGCCCAGATAGTACCTTTTCGATAGATTTCCTTAATCGTAGTGTCACACGCTCGTCTGCATCTAGAGATAGGACCCATGGGCGGCTCGCGAGCGCTAGCGCCCGATTTTTCTGGGGGCCAAAACCTGGCCAATTTGCTGTGACAACTAGTGCACCGAAAGACTTGCAGATTTTCACCGTCGAATCGGTGCTGCCAGCGTCGACGACGATAATCTCATCGGCCAAGCTACTCACAACTGAAAGACATGCTTCGATGTCGTGAGCCTCATTGAGTGTAATAATGATCACAGTGAGCGCTTCGCGATACGCAGTCATAATAATGATCTAACTGTAGAAGGTAACATCGCACGACTATAGGTATAACACGGATCTATATTGGTTTATTTAGCAATACTTATCATTAATTTACTTACTTAATAATCTAGTTTTAACGACATTACTTTTGTGAAGAAGGTGATATTAGCGCAATATGGACGAGTATCACTAATGCAGAAAAGCTAGTAAATTATAGTAACTACTGTGGCGAGAAAGATAATCACGCTATCCTTAGAACAGCGTACGGCAGCGTACTTAAACCATCTAGATGAAAGATAGCACTACTGTCTGACTTTCCCGTCCCCCGTTCTCTAAAGCCGACCCTACTGACGTAAAGCGCGCTGTACGTTTTTTAGCCATCTTAGTGTCGTATGCGCTATAGAGTGAATATATCGAGTTAACACTAGCACTGAAATAATGTTTTTGCCAACTCCAGGTTGTTGATCCAGACTTATCACGCGCTTAAGCGTATATTAATCTACTAGCTCTTTCGCTTTAGTTTAGTATGACAGATACATAACGTATCTTTAATGCAGCTCTACAATAGCTCTTTGAATGAGAATATCTAAGATCACAGGTTTATGAAAGATGACAGTCATCTTCATCTTACTGCACTAGTATGTAGTATGGTCCCGCCGTCAGGATTCGAACCTGAATCTCACGCTTAGGAGGCGCGTGCACTATCCATTGTGCTACAGCGAGCAGGTTCTTCTATTTATTGTTAATAGCATATGATCTAGAGACCGGCATAAAATTAATGCACCAGCAGTATGGCGGTATATGCAGAAACTTCAAGATTTAGTGGCCATCATGATAGCATGAGTACGATCTAGGGACGCACCGATTCCTCACTCAAGATCACTATAACGTTGGTTTTATAAGATTTCTAACCAATAGCACTAATGGGCTTGGATTTCCTAAAACCCATCCGCTGAGCTATAAAACACCCAATAGAGAGTATTATTTATTATAAAATTTGTGATAGATCTACCGGATAATTAGACGGATATAAATCGTGTATCTAATCATCTCAAACGCGGCTAAAACCGTTAACTTTTTACTCAGCAAAACATATTCTTTACACTATAAGCATAGTGTATCCGTATCGCCTAACCGCTGAATGCGGGCTCATAATCCAGGGTTTGTCTCGAAGAGAGTATAATGGGTATTATGTATTCTTTTCTGCCTTAATGTCGCTGTTTTCTATTACAGACGCGCAACTCGCGTTCGGCCATGTCGCATTGCTCGACCACACGAATTTTTTAATCGACCCAGGTGAACGAGTAGGTCTAATTGGCTACAACGGTGTGGGTAAGTCTTCCTTGCTAAAGATCGTCTCCGGCCTAATTCAACCTGACGATGGTTTAATTAATCGTGCACGGGCACTCACTACTGTTTACGTGCCTCAAGAGCCAGTCTTTTGCCCTGGCATGTGCGTATTTGATATAGTTGCCTCAGGGCTTGAGCGTACCCGTATGCTTCTTGATGAATATAATAGCGTTTTATGTTCTCTAGCTGATATGCCCGAAGGGCCATCACAATATCCATTATTAGTGCGTATGAATATGCTCCAATCTGAGCTGGATGCGAACGACGGATGGACCTGGCGCACTCAGGTTGAGACTACGATTGCGCAATTGGGTCTAAAGAGCAATACGTTGGTGGACCAGCTCTCTGGCGGTATGCATAAACGTGTTGCCTTAGCGCGCGCACTAGTGATGCAAAGCGATATCTTATTATTAGATGAACCTACTAATCATCTTGATTTTGATTCGATACGCTGGCTTGAGACGCTGTTATTGTCACTAAGAAGTAGTATATTGTTTGTTACTCATGATCGTGTATTCCTCGACCGCGTTGCTACCCGCATTGTCGAACTCGACCGCGGGCGCTTATTATCGTATATGGGTAACTTTTCATTCTATCAAGCACGCAAGGAAAAGCATCTCAAAGAGGAGTCTGTTGAGAATGAAAAGTTTGATAAGTTGCTTGCCCAAGAGGAGATCTGGATACGTAAGAGTATTGAGGCACGTCGTACTCGCAGCATCGGGCGTATCGCACGTCTCGTGCAGATGCGCAACAAGCTCGCAAAACGACGCACAGTGCAAGATAATGCATGCTTTAACCTTAAGCAAGCTGACAGGTCCGGTAAGACCGTTGCCGAACTCATTAATGTAAGCAAGTATTACGGTGAGCATCCGATTGTTACGTGCTTCTCGACTACGGTAATGCGCGGTGATAAAACTGGCTTTGTCGGCGCAAATGGAGCAGGTAAGACTACGTTACTTAAGCTGCTTCTCGGTAAGATTATGCCAGACGAAGGCCAGGTACACATCGGTACGAAGCTGCATATTAGATATTTCGACCAGATGCGCACACAGTTAGACCCTGAACGTAGCCTGATAGATACGATTAGTCCGGGCGGAGACTGGATACAGATCAATGGCGCTCGTAAGCATGTAATAAGCTACCTACGTGATTTCCTATTTCCTGCGGAACGTGCTGTTTCGATGGTTAAATCACTATCCGGCGGTGAGCGCAACCGGCTATTGCTAGCGCGCCTTTTTGCACAGCCTTCAAACGTTCTGGTCTTAGATGAGCCGACGAACGATCTCGATATCCCAACTCTGGAACTCCTTGAAGAATTATTAATTGCTTATACTGGCACAGTGCTACTAGTAAGCCATGATCGCGCATTCCTAGATAACGTTGTTACGTCGGTGATAGCAGCAGAAGGAAGCGGTCGGTGGTGCAAGTATATTGGCAATTTTAGCGATTGGCAGATACAGAGGACGCGCGCTAATTTTCTATTAAAGGGCAGTGTAAATATTCAGCCTAAACAGAACGAAAACTTTATATTAGACGCTAATCCTAGTGCTGTCGCAGGACGCAACCAGAGGCGCAGCAGCAAGTTAACTTTTAATGAACAACGTGAACTAGATTCATTGCCCGATCAGATTACATGGCTCGAAGCAGAGCAGCAGTCCATCAGCGCCCGTCTAAGAGATGGGTCAATTTTCATTACGGATCTAGCTGAGAGCATTCGGCTGACCGAGCAATATTCAGAGATTGATACTAATCTGTTAGATGCGCTTGAGCGCTGGCAGATTCTAGAGGCTAAGCGCAAGCCGGTAAAATAGTGCGGCCGGAGACCATATCGTACCTCGACAGCTCTGCTTTCTTATAAGAGTCGATTATTTTCAGGGGCTAGGTAAACGAATTATTTAATGTTTGTTTATAACAATAGCGACATTTATTCGAAATATGGCTACTAGAAAATCTAGTTCTTCATACGGTGAAGCATCTATCCAAGTGCTAACAGGACTTGAGCCGGTAAAACAAAGGCCAGGAATGTATACGCGCACTCAGAATCCGCTGCAGATCGTGCAAGAAATTATCGACAATGCGGCGGATGAAGCGCTTGTCGGATTTGGCTCGAAAATTATTGTAACATTGCATACTGACGATTCGGTCAGTGTTGAGGATGATGGGCGTGGTATTCCATTTGGTGCCCACCCTGAAGAAGGGGAGCTAGTATTAGAGATTGTCTTCACCCGCTTGCACGCGGGGGGTAAGTTTAGTAAAGATAAGGGTAGCGCTTATACCTTCTCCGGAGGTTTGCATGGTGTGGGTGCATCTGTAACTAATGCATTGTCAAAGCGATTCGACGTTATCGTATGGCGGGACGGCAAAGTAGCTGACATTAGCTTCTCACATGGCGATGTGATACGAGCCCCTACCATACGAGAGGCTAATAGCCGCGTAGATAAAAAATCGGGAACTCGTATCACTACATGGCCTGACTCGAAATACTTTGACTCTATTAACGTACCACAATCTGAATTAAGGCGTTTATTGCGTTCTAAAGCAGTGCTACTACCTGGTATTGAGGTGGTGTTGATCATTGAAGAAACTGGCGAGCAGCAGTCATGGAAATATGGAAATGGACTGCGCAGCTATTTGCTCGAGGGTCTGGCCGGATACGACATGTTGATCCCGCTATTTGAGGATGAGCGATACGCTGAATCGTCATGTATAACTAATACTATGTTTGCTAAAGGCGAAGGCGCATCCTGGGTTGTCGCATGGGTTGAGGAGGGTCCGCTCTTGCGAGAGTCATATGTTAACCTTATTCCAACACCAGCAGGCGGAACCCATGAGTTCGGGCTACGCGATGGTCTTTTCAGAGCACTCAAGAGCTTTATTGAGATTCATAACTTGCGCCTTAAGGGCGTTAAAGTCCTTGCAGAGGACGTGTTTGCAAGAGTTTCATTTGTATTATCAGCGAAAGTTCTTGATCCGCAATTCCAGGGTCAGATTAAAGAGCAACTTAATAATCGGGATGTCGTTCGGTTAATATCTTCATTGGTGCGATTGAGCCTCGAGCTATGGCTTAATAGGAACGTTGAGCATGGACGAAAATTAGCCGAGTTAGTAATCCAGCGGGCACAAGCACGCACTTGTGTCGTCCAGAAGGTTGGGAAACGCAAAAGTTGTAGTGTAGCAATCTTGCCAGGTAAGTTAGTTGACTGCGAATCACGTGATGTAACTCGGAATGAGTTGTTCCTAGTTGAGGGCGATTCTGCGGGAGGATCCGCGAAAATGGGGCGCGATAAAGAGTTTCAGGCGATTCTGCCGCTGCGTGGCAAGATCCTTAACACTTGGGAAACTACACGTGACCGCCTTTTCGAAAATAATGAAGTGTACAATATTGCAGTAGCAATTGGCGTTAATCCGCATGCAAACAATGATGTACTTGACTTATCGAATATGCGTTACGGCAAGATTTGCATTCTTGCAGATGCAGACGTAGATGGCTTACATATCCAAGTACTTCTGCTTACGCTATTCTTTCGTCATTTCCCCCAGCTTATTAAGCGTGGGCATGTATATGTAGCACGCCCGCCATTGTTTCGTGTAGATACGCCAGCACGTGGTAAGAATCCATCGAAGAAACTCTATGCGCTAGACGAAAGCGAGCTTAAGGCGATAGTAGATAAACTCCGAAAGGATAGCGTACCTGGAGCTGCCTGGACAATTTCGCGCTTTAAGGGACTGGGTGAAATGAATTCTAATCAATTGTGGGACACGACGATGAACCCGGATATTCGACGTCTAATTCCTGTGCAACTGGGCTGCCTAGATTTCGATGCGACTATCGAGCGTATGACGATGTTAGTAGGCAAGGGGGAAGTTGCCGCGCGGCGTGCGTGGCTCGAAGACAAGAGCAATGAGGTGCAGGGCACTATTTAGCGAATAGTGCAACATACGACGTTATAGGGTGCTACCGCAGCATGCTATTCAGCGGACTTGGATCTGAGACTGCCACCCGATGAGTAAAGAATTAAAGCTAGATTTTTCACCGTCCTCCGATGGCGAATACCTGACGCTAGGTGATTATGCTGAGCACGCCTATCTTAACTATGCAGTATCAGTTGTCAAGAGTCGTGCCCTGCCTAATATAACTGATGGTCAGAAGCCAGTGCAGCGTCGTATCTTGTATGCAATGTATGAGATGGGGCTAGTAGCAGATGCGAAGCCGGTTAAGTCAGCGCGTGTAATTGGCGACGTTCTTGGAAAGTATCATCCGCATGGAGATTCATCTTCGTATGACGCCTTAGTACGGCTAGCCCAAGATTTTTCGATGCGCTACCCGTTAATCGACGGACAAGGAAATTTCGGCTCGCGCGATGGTGACCGCGCCGCGGCAATGCGCTATACCGAAGCGAGACTCACGCCAATTGCACACTTACTGCTTAATGAGATAAACCAGGGCACGGTTGACTTCATTCCCAATTATGATAACTCATTTAAGGAGCCTAAGTCATTGCCGGTACGCTTGCCATTCGTATTGCTTAATGGCGCATCTGGAATTGCAGTCGGTATGGCTACTGAGATTCCCTCGCATAACTTGCGCGAAGTTGCGCGGGCTGTTATCAAATTAATCCACAATCCATATCTAAATCGCGGAGACTTAATAGAGCAAATACCGGGTCCGGACTTCTCGGGGGGGGGGCAAATCATCTCAAGTCCATCAGAAATTTTCTCTGTATACGAAAGCGGGCGTGGTAGTTTAAGGGTACGCGCGCGTTGGACGATTGAAAGGTTAGCGCGCAGGCAATGGCAACTAGTAATCACGGAGCTACCACCTGGTACGTCATCGCAGAAGCTCCTGGAAGAAATTGAGGAGTTAACTAATCCAAAACTTAAACTTCGCAAAAAAACATTGACGCTCGAACAACTTCAGAGCAAGCAGAATCTGCTTGCTCTGCTTGACACAGTACGTGATGAATCTGGCAAGGATTTACCAGTACGACTTATATTCGAACCAAAATCTAGTCGTATCGATCAGACTGACTTTATTCATACATTGCTCGCGTACACCAGCCTAGAATCTAGTGTGCCAATTAACCTAGTGATGGTCGGCTCTGATAGTCGGCCGCAACAGAAAGGGCTGATCGAGATTCTCCGAGAATGGATTAGCTACCGTTTCACGACTGTAACGCGGAGAACGCAGTTTGAGCTATCCAAAGTACAGGATCGGATATATATCCTCGAGGGCCGGATGACTGTCTTTCTTAACCTAGATTCGGTGATTCATATCATTCGTGCGTCGGACAAACCACAAGCAACACTTATCACATCCTTCGGATTATCAAAGCAGCAAGTGAACGACATTCTCGATCTTCGTTTTCGTCAAGTGGCGGGACTAGAAAAGAATAAAATTGATAAGGAGTTGGGCAAGCTTCATGCAGAAAAGACACGGCTTGAAGAGTTACTAGGTAGTGACATAACCATGAAGCAGCTGATTATCAAGGAAATTCAGACAGATGCGAAGCGGTTCGGCGATGCTCGGCGAACGCTAATACAGCAAGATAAGCGCACAGCGTTCGAGTCGAATATTGTTGATGAACCGGTGACTGTTATTGTCTTGCAGAGTGGTTGGGTCCGTATCCTGAAAGGACATGGGCTAGATGCATCAGGTTTTATATTTAAGGCCAGCGATAGTTTATATGCAGCTTTCCAGTGCCGAACGACTGATACACTAATAGTATTGGGCAGTAATGGACGCGTCTATTCAGTGCCAGTTACATTGCTTCCCGGCGGTCGTAGCGATGGAGTTCCGGTCACTGCGTTAATTAGGTTAGAGTCTGGGACTCATCTAATACACTATTTTGCTGCGCCGCACGAACAGTTATTGCTGCTCACATCAAGTAATGGCTTTGGTTTTATCGCACGAATAGCCGATATGTTCAGCCGCGTGAAAGCTGGAAAGTTATTCATGACGATTAACGACGGCACGAAGCTATTAGCTCCAATGCCCGTGTACCCGAATGCTTTGCAGATTGCATGTTTAGCACGTGGGCTAAAGGGTGAGACGCGGCTTTTAGTGTTCGGGTTGAATGAGATGAAAACGTTATCAAACGGTGGACGTGGCCTAATATTAATTAGGCTAGATAGCGATGATCAGTTGATCCAAGCACTGGGGATTAGCCAAACCGGGTTAATGCTTAACGGCATTGGGCGAAGCGGAAAGCCGAAACAGAAGAAGCTAGTTGGTAATACACTTACCCCTTATATTAGGGCGCGCGCGCACTATGGTAAGGTACCAGCGGTCAAATTTAAGGTGTTGAGCATGTTTTCAGTATAGTCTGAGGAGATGGTCTGAAGATTAGGGGAGAATAAATGTATCAAAAGAGTATCGGCCTATGCTGTTTTGCACATTACCGTAATCGGTATTATAGGTTATCTACATGCTACCCTATAAATTTTATGCGCTTAGCTATTTTAATATATCGTCTTAATCTTTGTTACCATTACTTAATTTAATCTTTGTCTAGATTTTATGACTTTATTCTATTGATGCTTACTCAGTGATCCCGTCTATATCTCAGATAAACTATTACTACCGTACGCAAAACTTGTATCATAGACTTTAAGCACGGGTACTATATAAGTTTTTCTAGCCTACTCTACATCATTGTTGGAGTAATGGGTATAAATATAATCAGCGATCGACAGCCTGAATGCTTTATGCTTAAATAGGCGGCGATACAACCGGAAACAGTGCAAAATAACTATATATTTTATTTGTTATCAGAAATATACGAAGTTTTCGAAAGACAATATTTTAAATTGAAATCCGAATAGCCTAGCAAGTTAGGCTAGGCAAAAGTTTATTTGTGTAGAAATGGTACTGCGCACATTTCATCTACCAATCAGTACTAGTCTTACAAACTAGTCTAATATAAAGTTAGCTCGCTGACCAGGAAAACATAAGCTTCTAGCTTATTTAGAGATGGTACGTGTTACTTACGATAGCCACGGCTAAAGCGGATAGGTCTTATATTAGTATGTGCGTTCGCCAGTCTAGACTGTGGTAATTAATTATGGTTCAATCCTACTGAAGTAGCGCAGCTACAATCTTAATGTGCAATAAGATATTGCGATTCTAGCCATAACAATTTATAGACTAGTGCGCCAGAAAGACGGATATCCACATCTATATTAAGTCCCGCCGCCGATATTGTATCTGACCCTAGACAGACAGGTAACTATATCAGTGTAGTATCCGATATTCAGGTAATTAAGAAAATTGAAGAGTTGCTTATGTTAAATGGAGCACTTTTCTAGTTGAAAATCAGTGATAAAACCTACCTTTACGAAGTAGACAAGGTCTCTCCCACGATGAAGAGCGGTAGAGATCCATAGAAATTTTATCGTTTTAGTACATTTCGCCTTACTATCACAACCCAGGGTAGTTTCCTATTAACTCCAATAAAAACGAGAGCACTAGCAAATACCGATAACTATATAGTCTAAGTCACTGAGCCTTTATAAGGCAAAAACGCCAAAGCGCTTGAGCAGTACACGCATCTGTTAGAGGTAAATAAAGAATGAAAATCAAAAACTTGGCTCCCCTAATGCTATTCAGTCCTGGATAGCACACTATCTAATTTACAGATACTCAATGACAGATATCAACGCTTAGAAGGCGTTGTCACACTTAGTCTACTGTGACTCAGATATCTCAATTCATAAGAATATCTCGAGCGTGCGAAGAGCCTATGTTGCGTGTATCAATAGTAAAAGATAGAAGTAAAAAGTGGATAATAATCAGCTCTAAAAGAGCACACCTTAAGATAAGCTAGATCGAAATAAATCTAATGATTAGTATACTGTAGTCGGCTTGAAGTACTAATAATAAAATAACTCGTTCTAGCAGAAACATTTATCCGACTGTAGCAATAAATGCGATTTCCATGCAAGCACCTAACGGAATTTGCACAACGCCGAACGCTGAACAGGGCATGCTTGCCGCGCTTACTAAATATCGCTATGAACAACTCCGATGCCTTGTTCATTACCAAGTACTGTTCGAAGAAGTCTGGTGTCGAATTAATTGGGCTCATAATCTTGACGATACGCTCGACATGGTTTAGATCACCCAAGTGTTCATACAATGTTGCAGGCAAGTCAATGGCAATACTGCGGGCCGCTTATTGCTTTTCTTCTATACCTATAGTATTACCTAGCTTACCGGTCTAAACTCTTCCGTTTTTAGCGATATGGCTGGATAAGAATACTATTTTCCTGCTTGCACACTCATAATATAAAAAGATACTGGTGTGTATTAAGCCTTTTCGGTTAGACATATATATTTGACATGAAACCTCCAAGGGGATAGCAGATAATAAGAAGTCAGATCCGACAAATTCAGCTTAGAGAATTCTAGCTATGAGCGCGATTTTTATCTATTTAGACGGGCAGCAGATGCATAAGTTACACCGAGGCGTCACCTATATAGAATAAACTATTTTCAGTACGAGACTTATCCTGAATGCATATTATGCATGAGAATCTAATTATTATTAGTGTTATGCTGAGTATATTACACTGACTAATTTAGCACCAACGCTATACACTTCGCATATTTTTGCCTGATTGACACCTAGAAAACTGCATATTGGCATATCGCGCTTTCTGTTATTACCGAATTAATATTACCGTAACGACGGTATAATCGTAAGGCATGAGTAATGCGGTGTGTCTAACCCTCGCCTAATAATCTCTATTCTGGAGAATATTCTCCAATACTGGAGTGATATTAGCCTAGAATTACCAGAACTTATAGGGTAGCTCTAATTTTATATAACAAGCAAACTACAGTGATACTTAGATATTACATGTTTCTACATGCAAGTTCCTAGTCAAGTCTTGATTCCTCGCGGGTTATCCCCATTATCGGAGATAACAAATAGGCTGGCATTGCGTCTGTTGACTTCAACTCGCTGAAAGGATTCAGAATATGGCACAAGAAACTATGAGCTTCCAGGCAGAAGTCAAGCAGCTCCTGCAACTCATGATTCACTCATTGTACAGTAACAAAGAGATTTTCCTACGTGAGCTGATTTCAAATGCATCCGACGCAGCAGACAAGCTGCGTTTCGAGGCAATTGTCGATACTAGATTATACGAAGACGACCCGGACTTACATATCCGAATTGCGTACGATAAAGCTGCACGCACGATCATTATCAGCGATAACGGAATTGGCATGAGTCGTGACGAGGCGGTCTCACACTTAGGCACCATCGCACGATCAGGAACTAAAGAGTTTTTTGCTAAGCTATCCGGGGATCAGCAAAAAGATGCGACATTAATTGGCCAGTTCGGTGTCGGCTTCTATTCAGGCTTTATTGTCGCGGATCGAATTGTCGTAGAATCGCGTCGCGCTGGCTTGCTTGCTGAGCATGGAGTACGCTGGGAAAGCACTGGCGACGGCGAATTTAGCGTTGAGAAAATTGAACGAACCCAGCGTGGCACATCTATTACGCTATATTTGCGCGATAGTGAGGATGAACTTTTATCCTCACATAGAATAAAGTCTATCATACAGAAGTACTCAGACCATATTGATCTACCAATCCTAATGAAAAAAGAGGAGTGGAACGCCGAAAAGAGTGAGATAGTTACTAAAGATGAAGATGAAACTATCAACCAAGCCTGCGCAATCTGGACACGCGCAAAGAACCAGATTAGCGATGAGCAATATAAAAGCTTCTACGAGCATTTATCTCACGATCATGAGGCTCCACTTACCTGGACGCATAATCGCGTTGAAGGGCGTAGTGAATATATACAGTTGCTATATGTTCCTAGTCACGCTCCATTCGATATGTGGAACCGCAGCCATCGTGGCGGTCTAAAACTATATGTAAAGCGCATCTTTATCATGGATGAAGCAGAGCAGTTGTTGCCTAACTACCTGCGCTTTATCAAAGGTGTGGTCGACTCAAATGATCTACCCCTGAACGTATCACGTGAGATTCTGCAGGAGAGCCGTGATGTCAAGGCAATCCGAGATGGTGTGACTAAGCGAGTGCTGTCAATGCTCGAAGAGCTGGCTGATACCAGCGCTGACAAGCAAAAATACACGAAGTTCTGGTGCGAATTCGGGCAGGTATTTAAGGAGGGTCTAGGTGAAGACTTCTCGAACCAGGAGCGTATCGCTAAGTTACTTCGCTTCGCGTCGACACGAAGCAATAGCCCAGAACAGAATGTGTCTCTTAGTGATTACGTCGAGCGGATGCAGCCTGAGCAAACAAAAATTTATTATGTGACAGCTGATAGTTGGCAAGGAGCGCGTAATAGTCCACACTTGGAAGTATTCATCAAAAAAAATATCGAAGTGCTTTTGTTGATTGATCGCGTTGACGAATGGATGATGTCATTTTTGCGTGAATTTAACGGTAAACCGCTGGCGAGCGTTGCTCGTGGCGATCTAGATCTGGGTGCTTCATATAACGAAGAAAAAAATGTGCAGGAAAAGGTTCGTGAAGACCTAAAACCTCTAGTCGATCAGATAAAAGATGTGCTTAAGGAAAAAGCCAAAGATGTTCGCCTTACTTCCCGCTTAACTGAGTCGCCAAGTTGCCTTGTAGCTGATGAAGGAGAGATGAGCGGCTATCTACAACGCTTATTAAAAGCGGCCGGGCAGAAAGCACCAGATTTTCATCCGATACTTGAAGTAAATCCGGAGCATGCACTAGTCAACCGACTATCGCCGACTATGACAAATTTTGTCGATTGGTGTCATTTACTATTTGATCAAGCGCTATTAGCAGAGGGAGGGGTACTCGACGACCCAGCGAGTTTCGTCAAGCGCATTAATATGTTATTAATATCTAGTAAACATTAAACAGTATGTTTAAGCGGCTATCCTAATGAATAAGTATACAGGCACGTTCGGCTTTCTGCTCCAGATTATAAGATGTGGTAATACGCGTCAGCATATTCACAAATTATTTATCACATTCGATCAAGTAACTATAGGGGCCTGTTTGTAATAAAGTTAGTGTTAAATGCTGACGTATATTTACACTATGATAGTCGCAATAGATAATGTGTCGAGATAGCGCTTATTTAATTAAGATCGGATCCACTAAGATACAGCTCAAGCAGTTATTTTAATGTTTACCTATCTTAGTGGCTTCCAATAATAACAGCTAAGTATTCTCTGTAGGCTATTTAACCAAGTAATCTTTAATGTTTTCTAACGGCAAATGAGTTTAATGCAGCTGTTCCAGTACTAAGTAGATTTTTAGCAGGATATCGCTTAGTAACATTAAAAAATCCACAGAATTTGTTCTATCACTCAGTACTAAACAGGCCTGAGTTATATAGTCTTATATAGGCTATGTAGCGAACACATTTTCACTTACCATGGAGTCAATATACAGGATATACCTGTAGCATTTCATTGTAAAAATAGTCATTATTAGATTACCAAAAAATGACAAGTTATTTATAGCTAGGGTAATTAGTGCTAATAAGCCTAAAAAAGCTATTCTCATTTTTATTAAAAAAATGTAATACTATTGTTTTAGCAAAGGTTTTCTGTAGAAACAGTCAAACCACTTAAAATATAGAGTGGGTAAAGAAATTGTTAGCTAACAGCGAGTACGATAAATACATCAGATTTTCTGTTATGACACTTTTTAATAAGCGCATGCCGGTACAAGCACTAGCGCTCCAGCGAGCTAGACGGATTACGCAGCAGTCGCTTACAGAAGAGCGCCGACCAGTATTTAATAAGCAAGATACTAAAATTCAGCATAATAGCGGGCTGAATAAAGCCTGTTTTATGCCAGTGACATTTTCTGAGAAATTTGGAGTTCGCTATTTGCATTTCGGGACTGAATGGATTCAAGGCGCGATGCGCTTGAAAAACCCATTTGATATTGAGTTTGAATATGTCCGGCAGATGATGGCGTGGCTACTCTTTCTTAGACCACCCAGGCGCATTGTACAATTAGGCCTCGGGGTAGCGGCTTTGACCAAGTTCTGCTACAAATATTTTCCGCACTCGCATATTGATGCGGTAGAATTAAATCCAGAAGTAATCGTTGCTGCGCGAAGTATGTTTGAATTACCGCCTGATGATCAGCGTTTGCATGTACTTCAGATTAATGCATGGGATTTTGTAAATGATTGCACAAACCACGGCACCATCGGTGTGATGCAGATTGATCTGTATGATCAGAACGGATATGGTCCGACGCTTGATTCTATCGCATTTTATCGGAGGTGCTTAGCGTGCCTCAGAAACCCCGCTATATTAACAGTCAACCTGTTTGGAGAACATCTAAACTTTGCGCGAAATATGCATCATTTACGCGTAGTATTTGGTACGCGAGTTATTGCGTTGCCTAAGTTATATGAAGGGAATCGCGTTGTTCTGGCTTTCTCGGGACCTGCGTTATCTATTGACTGGAGCTTTCTTGTTAATCGTGCGCAAGTGATAGAGAAAACTTATAGATTAAGCGCTAGTAATTGGATTGATGCGTTACAAATGACAACTAATGCTCCACATCATAGGACTTTACCTAATAGCCTTATCGGGCAGCGCTTTATGATCTGAATGCGGATTACCCTTATCTAAAAATTCTAGATTTATTTTTAGATAAGCAATATATTATACTGTAACCGGGTGGGTATTAAGCTGCTTATCAACAGGGAATAGGTCTCGATATTAAGAACTACTCCTAGGTTATTTTTATATACTATAAAAATAGCGTATAAATAATTAAATAGTACAATGTAGCTAAATTTGAAATTTCCAAAATAAATCTAGCATGTATAGTTTTAAAGTAAAGGCTAGCTTGAAAAGTATGTAAGTAAGGAAGATGCAGTGCTTGTTTAGCTATACCTAATCTAGGATTTAATCCTAAAATATATCGGAATAAATAAAAAAATCGAGCGGCACGCAATTCGTTATAGTCAAAATTCATACTTTTATATAGTATTTTTTTAAAATCGACCTTGCCGATCTTAATTTACAGCGCCAATCCAAATACTAATAAATACTATAGATCAGCTTTATCATCGAAGTAAGAAGAATTAACACTAGTTTATACTAGTGTATATGCCGTAGATTGACCAGTGTTAGGCATGATGATTCGCCCTGCTGATATTTTCAGACCAACATTAACACACTTATGAATTAATATCTTCTAAAGAAAAAGTTTTATTAAATTAGAATACTTTTCATCTCTGAAATGCTGTGCATAGTATAGCTATATACGTGTTGCTTAAGTATAAAGTTATACGAGCTTAATAGATTTGATCAGCGACTAAATATAGATACAGTCGTCCGTATCAGAGATACTAGCTAATATTAATTAGCTAAATCTGCTATCTAGATTCAAAGGATAGCCTTAATGCTTTGATAAATAGTAATTATGTACTATCATTTTAAAGTAAAAAACCGTGGAATTTATAACGCCCGCACAAGCAGTTATTTAGTGAGAACAGTGCTTAAGGCTATAACACGCTTAGCAGATATTGCTTATATGCATAAGCTATGGTAGTTTAGCTTAATTTTGCAGCTACAATCTCCTAAAAACTATCGAATAAATCTAATATTGATGTATTAATACATAGTACGCACGCCCTAAATATAAGTCTTCCAGAATCTCTTCTGAGAAAAGAAATTACATTGCAAATAAAGAAAGTCTTAGAGAAGTAGCTTAAATATAGATACTGTAATTATTGTTAACTGTAAAGCAAAATTGCCTGACACAGGCGTCAAAATAACTTCTACTCGAATAATAAGTAGAAATAACGTTACGTGCGGGTTCTAAGTTACACTAACGCACCAAGAGCTTCTTCTCGGCAGAGAGTGTTAAGCTTCCATGGTAATTTTTTATATTATTCGAATTATTTATAGTATATCTTATCGTGTACTGGCACTATATAGATGCTTCGGATAAGAGAATGCCAATATTACTATTGAGAATCAGCTATATAAAAAGAAAAATTAAAACAAAAAAATTATAAAATACAGAGTTTATCGAATTAAATTTGTGGTGCCGGAGAGAAGACTCGAACTTCTGACCTTCGCATTACGAATGCGCTGCTCTACCAACTGAGCTACACCGGCAAGAGAGACGAAATTATAAGAATGGATAAGAAAGGTGGCAACTTTTATATTTATGTAATTTTACCGGCTGCCAGTTTCTGAGTACTGTTTAGTTTCAGAAACTGAGTGTCTAATACTCTAGCCCTTAAGATGATATCGCGTCACACGGTCAACTTCATTCTTAGAGCCAAGGAATACAGCAACGCGCTCATGGAGACTTTGGGGGTAAATATCTAAAATTCTATTTTTCCCGTTAGTCGCAGCGCCACCCGCTTGTTCAATAATAAACGCTATCGGATTTGCCTCATACATAAGACGAAGCTTACCGGGTCTTCTGGGCATTCGCTTATCAGCTGGATACATAAATATACCACCGCGATGTAGGATGCGATGCACGTCCGAGACCATTGATGCAATCCAGCGCATATTGAAATCTGCTTTTCTAGTGCCGTCCGCACCATCTATCATTTCACTAACATAACGCTGAACCGGTGTGTACCAGTGTCGCTGGTTCGAAGAATTAATCGCATACTCGCGTGTTTCAAGCGGGATGCGCAGATCGCGATGCGTCAATATCCATGAACCCAGCTCTCGATCAAGGGTGAAACAGTTGACGCCGTATCCTGTAGTTAGAACGAGCGATGTTTGCGGCCCGTATACGGCATAACCGGCCACTACCTGATGAGAACCTTGTTGTAGGAATGATTGTTCGGTTGGAGTGCGACTATCTGAGCATCGAAGAACCGAAAATATTGTACCGATCGATACGTTTACATCGATATTAGACGAGCCATCAAGCGGATCAAATAGCAATAAATAGTTTCCCCTTGGAAAAGAGTCGGGGATCAGATAAATTCCTTCCATTTCCTCCGATGCCATTGCAGCAAGGTTACCACCCCATTCGTTAGCTGTAAGAAAAATATTATTAGATAGGATATCTAGTTTCTTCTGTATTTCTCCATGGATATTCTCTCTATCTGTACTGCCGTAGGCTTCGCCTAACGCACCTCTGCTAACATGATAACCAATGAGCTTACAGGCGTGTGAGATAGCCTCAATCAATAGACAAAGATCAGCCGTGATGCTGTTGTGTTTGCGCTGTTCTTCGATTAGGTGTTGGGTAAGAGTTATGTAGTGAGACATAAGCTGAGTCGCTTCCATAATAAGTCTGAAAATACTGTTCGAGAGGTACGATTATTGTTTTATCAGCCCGCTTTCTAGTACCGCGCCGTGATTTATTACATGCCATAATTTTACAGGGGCGGTATAGCGCTTTGGTAACAACCTCTTTCTATAAAAATCTAATTGGAGATTGGGTTTCTGTAGACCTGATTTCGCCCATTATCTATGGGGAGTCGGCAACGCGTAGCCGTCTGGTAGACTCAGATATAGCATTACTTTGACCAACTCGGAAGTGTTGCGCTTTGAATTTATACCGACTTATGCCTTAAGTATAGTCTAAATATAAAGACAATCATAACCTACATTAACCCAACATGGATCGCTCTATCACTATTCGCATACAGGGTTAAGTAAAATTCTAGCATTGTATTGCGCGATCAATGCTAGAGATCCGATTTTTAAATGTCTGCGTTTTTGCGGGATAGAGATAACCGACACAACCGTATCAGAATCAAAGATAAGTGATGTATTATGTGTGCTAGCCGTAATTTCTAGAGGTGTACAATTTTATCGACGCTGTACTCCTAATGCGCCTTACTCAGGTTCGAGTATATTATGGACATAGCAGCTATCGTGGGCGTTGACCGGGTCTCCTCTTGGCCTTTGTCCCCAACAATAGTTGGGATCACAGTGATAGCACTTGTATCCAGTATGAGGCGATGGGTCTTATAGAGCTAGCACGGATTTTATCCGGTCACCTGTTACAATATTTTTGATAAGGGTAAAGTTAGTAGCGCATCAGTTTATAGGCTAAAGGCCAGATAAATAATGGGTATAAGGCGCAGATACCCTGCTTAGTTGGCTGCTTAACGTTCTATTTCTGTGCTTAATCTAGAAATTATTGAGAGAGACCGCCGAGTTTTTAGCATGAGTAGCGCCCGACAATGAGCAAGGTTTCATCTCAATAGTCGTGAGCTAGAGCGCCGGTTATTTCTAGCATAGACTTAGTCATTATCATTATAGTGTCTCTAATATATATGCCTACTTTTGGCACGAAAGTGATTAATTTATTGGCTGCGTATCGCTCCTGGTAACAATTTTTACTTGCCCATTAATTTAGTTGCTAAATAGTGGCGCACTGTCAAACCCGATCAGGCGTCGTCTGGTCCCAGTTGTATTTAAGTTGATCGTATTAGTAATAACATATCCGATAACGCGATAGTTAGTTGTGCATCTTTTAATCAAATACACCTTTCAATCAAACGATTTCTAGGATGTAGCTTTGCCTTGCGTTTATATACATATGCTACAACAGTGTAATGGTAGTCAGTTAGCTTAACAAAAGTGATGTTATTCGGCATCCATATTGCGAGTTTTTACTTTATTGAAGCTTAGCTTCGACTATAGTCGAATCAACACCAGCAATTCAATTCACCTAATCTATAAATAAATCACGACAGATTATCGAGATGTAGCCATTAAACTATAATTACATAGTGCTGATTATATGCTACTACGATGCATTTTCATGTAATAGTGTGCGCGTAGGACTCCCTATGGGAGTACCTGTTTCGAATTGTATTGTGTCCCCCAACATGCGCCAGAAATGCTACTAGAGTGCCATAGCGTGAGCTTGAGCGGAGTTCAGTGGAAGCACATTAGATCTAACTAAGTATGCCTGGTTAGATTAAATATTGGTGGAGCCGGCGGGAATCGAACCCGCGTCCGCAAGCACTTTGCAATTAGTTCTACATACTTAGTCCAGTCTTTTAATTTAACCGTATCGATGCGGACGAACACGCCTCGCTATGGCGAGCCACTAAATTTTTGGCCACAGCACCGTGACTCTGCTGTGGATTAGCTGATGTAATGACCTCGCATGGTTTAACCCTAGTCCATCAGCGATCTAGCGCGAGGCTAGCCGGTGTTAAGCGGCTAGTGCGTACGTTTCGTCGTTCGCAGTTACTTAAAGTCCCATTGATTTACGAGATAACGGGTCCTCGGTATGCCCTAAATTACTTCGCTACCCACGTCGAAACCAGGTCGGCCCCTGTAAGGTACGTATTTATTATCTCACAAAACATGGGCACAGTCGATCGGTCAGTTTTCTAGTTAGCCGGTAAATTAGTAGTTTACATAACGTGTCGACATGTAGTCATATAATTGATATAGGTATTATTAGTTAACACGAAGCGTTGACTAGTTGTGCATATGCACGAACGATACCTGGTGGCTGCAGAACATGCTCTAGCACTTCTATTTAGGTGACTACGTCTATGACGTCGGCTCGCGAGCATCAAGCGCCTCTGCAGAATTTTTTATACTCGACGTTTATAACATTATTCTTTAACCTATGCAGATCGGCGATACGGGGTGTTTTCTCACATAAATAAGTTCCCTTAACTTAGACAGTGCCTAGCCGTTCGATCAATTTGGACAAAATGTCCCCGCCTCAGCCAATATCAAGTACTCGTTTATTAAGTACATGAACGCGTAAAGTCAATTTTTCTTAAGCTCATGTAAATCAACGTTAGTCATGCATAATATGCTGTGGGCTAGAAAAGCACACGTCACGCCAATAAAGCGTCAAGCCATAGGGCTTTTCCTCGACTGACGTAAAACGCGATATACGGCAGCTACTTATTATAGCTTGAAAGCTGTACCCATCTCGCTTAGTTATCTCGACTGTAGGCGAGATAATCCATCCCCAGGATAGATTGTAGTTGCAATAACTTGCACTTCTACACGGAGGCTGGATATTAGACACAGGATCAACACCTTACCATCTTTATGGTGGCAGATTATTGTTAAGGGATTACAGCTATTCCTATAATCTGTACAAGTGTAGTTGTTAAGGATACCCTTGCTAATTAGGTACATTTTTACGGCTTGTGCCTGGTGCAGTGCTAGATGATTACCGTACTTATCTAAGATAGATTTACTATACAGCCTTTAGCTACAATCTTTTAAGGGTTTGAACCCCAAGTCTTTATGGCTAAAAGGGTTTGAACCCCAAGTCTTTATGGCTAAATTGTCAATCTTTTCTTATCCAGGAAGATAGCACAGTCTTATTGAGGACAAATGGTATATTTGTCTTATAGATGACTTTCTGACTTCTTATGATCGGAGTCGCTACGACCACCGACAGGTGGTGATTACAGCGGCGCGTGTGTTTAATCCACTAAACAGGCCGTTAACTTCATATACTACGGTGGCAGGAGTCCAAAAAAAGCATCATACTGGCAAAGATCGCCTGGGCCGTCTATCCATATGAATTCTTCAGTGATATTTGCCCGTTTGTCGTAGTAACTTATTGCGAAGCAAGAAACGAGTGTACTGATATCAGCACAGATATAACCGAAGTAGATTCAATGAACGCTAGCTTTTTTAAAGCTTATTCATATTTTTCTCTTTAAATTAAAACCGCCGCAGTCTTACTATGCATCCTTTAATAAAGACAAGTTAGAGATTATGTGGCGTTTAGCACGATGGCATGACTAGATTTACTACAAAACTTTGTTGCTCTATCATGATTACTAATAATAAATTTTACTCTTTGCTAAATCTCGGTCAGACTATTGAAATTAGATATCAATAGTTACCATTGAGAATTTTCTAGCTCATACTTACGGAATTAATATGGGAGTTTGTAACACCGTTGTCAGGCTTGCATGAGTTATGGCAACAGATGCTCCCAGTGCTATATCTAGGGGCGTGCTAAAATGGGGTGATGTAAATCATCCACTATTGCTAGGTATGATGTATGCCGTATACACCATGCCTGAAGATCAGCCCTGGACTACTAGAGTGTATCAAAGACGTTAATAAATGGATCAATTCGCCAAAGAGACTCTACCTATCTCCCTTGAAGAGGAAATGCGCCGATCCTACCTTGACTACGCAATGAGCGTAATAGTGGGTCGTGCGTTGCCCGACGCTCGAGATGGACTTAAACCAGTGCATCGCCGTGTACTCTATGCGATGCATGAGCTCGGCAACACCTGGAATAGAGCATACAAGAAGTCCGCACGCATTGTTGGAGACGTAATTGGTAAATACCATCCACACGGCGATAGTGCAGTCTACGAGACAATCGTGCGCATGGCGCAGGATTTCTCGCTTCGCTATATGTTAGTAGACGGGCAGGGCAACTTTGGTTCAGTTGATGGCGATAATGCAGCGGCGATGCGCTACACTGAGATCCGGCTCTCGAAAATTGGCCATGAATTACTAACTGATATTGATAAGGAAACCGTTGATTTTGAATTAAACTACGATGGTAGTGAGACCCAACCACGGGTACTGCCAGCGAGAATCCCGAATCTGTTGATCAATGGCTCATCGGGTATTGCAGTCGGCATGGCAACAAATATTCCTCCACATAATTTGGATGAAGTTGTCAACGCGTGTCAGCATCTTCTAAACCATCCACAAGCGTCAATCGATGAGTTAATTGAACTCCTTCCCGCACCAGATTTCCCGACGGCAGGAATTATATACGGCGTGCAGGGTGTGCGTGACGGCTATCGCACTGGCCGAGGACGCATTGTGATGCGCGCCAGGGTTCATTTTGAGGATATCGACCATACACAGCGCACGGCAATCATCGTTGATGAATTGCCGTACCAGGTAAATAAACGTTCCCTACTTGAGCGCATCGCTGAGCTGGTCAATGAGAAGAAGATAGAGGGCATATCCGATATCCGTGATGAGTCTGATAAGAGTGGTATGCGCGTAGTAATTGAGCTTAAGCGAGCTGAAGTTCCAGAAGTTGTGCTTAATAATTTGTATAAAAACACGCAGCTGCAGGATACGTTTGGCATGAATATGGTTTCGCTGGTTGACGGGCAACCAAAGCTATTAAACTTACGCGAGTTGCTAGAGTGCTTCTTATCGCACCGGCGTGAGGTCGTTACACGCCGTACATTTTATGAGTTACGGCGCGCGCGAGAACGATGCCATGTTCTAGAGGGCCTTGCAGTCGCGCTCTCAAACATCGATAAGTTTATTGAGATCATCCAGGCAGCCCAGACGCCACCAATCGCAAAGCAGAATTTAATGACACGAGGATGGAACTCGGGACTAGTACGCGATATGCTATCGCATACACACAGCGAAAATCAGGGCGGGCATAAGGCGTTCCGCCCTGATGGGTTAGCACCTGCTTTTGGTATGCAATCTAAAGGACTCTATAAGCTCTCGGACACGCAAGCGCAGGAAACTTTACAGATGCGCCTACAAAAGTTAACCGGTCTAGAAAAAAATCGGATTACTACCGAATATCGAGCGGTGACGGCACAGATTACAGATTTCTTAAATATTCTAGCTAAGCCCGAACGAATCCGAACGATTATTACTGACGAGCTAGTTTCGATTAAAGCAGAATTTGGAAACTCAAGGCGCTCTCAGATTGAGTTAAACGCTATCGAGCTTGGCACTGAGGACCTGATCACGCCGCAGGATATGGTTGTTACGATGTCACACGCCGGCTACATTAAATCACAGCCGCTGTCCGAGTACTATGCGCAAAAGCGAGGTGGCCGCGGTAAGCAGGCTATCCTAATAAAGGACGATGATTGGGTCGAAACGTTATTTATCGCAAATACGCACGACCATATCTTATGCTTCTCAAATCGCGGACGTGTGTATTGGATAAAGGTCTATGAGGTACCGCAAGGCTCTCGAAACTCAAGGGGACGGCCCATTATAAATATGTTCCCGCTGCGAGAAAGAGAGAAAATCAACGTGGTGCTACCAGTTAAAGAATTTTCAGACGATAAGTTCGTATTTCTTGCTACCTCCCTTGGAACGGTAAAGAAGACACCGCTTGAAGCATTTTCCAGACCGCTCAAGAAAGGTATCATCGCAGTAGGGCTTGATGATAAAGATTTTCTAGTGGGTGCGAAGATTACTAATGGGCATCATGACGTGATGCTGTTTTCGGACGCTGGTAAGGCAGTGCGGTTCGAAGAGAACGATGTTCGCCCGATGGGGCGAGAAGCACGCGGCGTGCGTGGCATGCAGCTAGAGAATGGTCAGCAGGTTATCGCATTACTAGTGGCCGGAAGTGAGTCGCAATCGGTTCTAACCGCGACCGAGAACGGCTATGGCAAGCGTACACCGATTGCTGAATACACTCGGCATGGACGTGGTACAAAGGGTATGATTGCGATTCAGACTTCAGAGCGCAATGGCAGAGTAGTCGCCGCGACGTTAGTCGAACCAGATAGCGAGATTATGCTAATTACAACTGCTGGTGTTCTCATTCGTACTCGCGTTACCGAAATTCGCGAGATGAGCCGAGCAACGCAAGGTGTTACACTAATTGCTCTAGACAAAGGTACTAAGCTATCAGGCTTGCAGCAAATTGCTGAGACTGATATAGAAGATAGCATCGGGTCCATCCCTGAGGTAGAGTCAGGCTCAGATACTTAATGGAACTACTAATGACTGCTGGATAATAGATGCGTGTTGCCCAAGTTTAACTACTAAGTCGGCGTTAAGTTGACGGAACAATTTTTTAATGGGAATCGTAATGAAAAGACAATTTAAGCAATGGATACTAGTAGCTACTATCGTGCCGACGCTAGCGATAGCACAGGCATTGCCTTCCCAAAACAGTGCAACTTCTACATCCGCTATAGCACCAGTTGATCTAGTCAAACAGGCTGCTATTCAAGATCTGCTCGACGCGATCGATGCTCCTAAAATAATTAGTGCCATTGCTAATGGAGCACAAATGCAGGCTAAGCAACTAGTGCCAGCGATTCTATCCAATGCATTAACTGAAAGCAAGTTGCTGAACGATAAACAAAAGCAAGCTGCTGTGCCCACTCTGCAAAAGAGCGCTATACCAAAACTCTTAGAATCTGCTGGCACTGTATTCAAAAGTGAACAATTCCGACAAGCAGCGATGCAAGCGCAGTATGATGCATATGCAAAGTACTATTCAGTGTCAGAAATAAAAGATCTACTAAAGTTTTATAAGAGTCCAGCTGGCCATAAGTTTATTGAGGTACAGGATCAGATTAGTCGTGATATAGTTGGCAATCTGATGCAGAAGTGCATGCCTACATCGATCAAAGAGACGCGTAATCAGGCTGATAAAGAAGTAGCTTCGCTTAAGATGAAGTAATATGCGCTGTGTATGCACAGCATATCATTTTTAGTGGTACTGCGATAGCGATGCGATCATGGCCTGTTCGATGCCTAAATATACCTATCATATTTTTTGAATGAGAAAGTTTAATTTTTGGACACTCCCTCCGCACGCGAAATACTACCTGACAACATACTTAACAACCTAATAATTAGATTTAATAACATGAGTAAGATTAAAAATAAATTGCATAATAGTCATCATTAATTTCGAAAAGTGTCATTTTATCTGCTAGATACTGCATACTACTCCTGTAAATAATTAAACTTAGTGCAACCGCGCTTAAGCTATACGCAGTGTCTTTCAATGTCCAGAATAAAGGTGTTATTGTTTACTTAATCTTGCAAGCAATTTATTACGTTCTCGCAAGGGAGCTTTTTCTCTTTTAATAAACTGGCTCGGTAGTGTTGAGCTAACTGGTAACGCATTGGTTAGCGCTAGTATAGCTCCTTAGTATTGCTCTACAAGCGTAAAAGTGTGTCAGTTTTATAACAGCTCGGTTCGCACAATGATCATCGTTGACGATAAACTTTGAGCTAGTTAGCACGTCGTCTATTAAGAATATTCTTGTATTTATGGACTTATCGCACAAATACCTATTGCTATTCCCTGTGAATTAGGCTACTCAAATAAGCATTACTGGCATAAAGTTTCCATAGTTTTTAGACTAGCCTTCGCTTCGATCTCTAGTTGTGAATCTTAATGGATGTGTCTCTCGTGTGCCTTAGGTCGTCTATGTAACATTGGTATTTAAGTCTAATATAATATTGAAATAAAAAACGTCTATTATAAAATTCCCTGATATTTTAAATTCCCTAAAAGGGTTTCAAACAGTATATTGATACTAGTGTCATTAGCTAGTATCGGTCAGGTATTACTCAAGAATTTATGTGTAGGACAGGAAATAATGTTATGTCTACTAATTAGTAACCCAATATAATTGGGGAATTGAGTTAGCCACGATCCCAAAGATGTTAGTAGCTAACTATACGCAATAACTATAAAAATAGTTTGATAGAATTCCCTTTCACTTTAGCTATTTTGTTACATACGTAGTCGTTTGTGTTTCATAAAATGTTTTATGAGCGCTAATTACATGATAGAGAGGCTTATACAACTACTACATTGCAGATTGAGGTATAGCAGAGATGCACATAAAATCTCCCGCGGATAACTATAATATGCGCTAGATTACATCGATGCCTACCTGACTATGTGCTTGATGAGATTAAGATGATTGAAGATGTATTCAATTCGGATAATATTCCATTATACGGAACAGCTATTCGAACAGCTGGGTATTATTCTGCAATACACTGCAGCATAATTGCGTTACAATGTGACAGGACGCTAAAAATCTTTTTTTAATAAAAGCGAGCGGTATTATTTTTCATTTCTAAAACTGCTAGGCGCCCATTAACTTCTGCGTAATCAGTTATGAGCATCAAGAACAATTTCATTGTTTCCGAAATAGAAAAGCTCTCACTGAAAATACCTTATCCAGAATCTCCGCGGGAGCTCTTAAGAATTCAAATGAATTATGGGAGTGAGACATTTTCATATTATTTCGATAAATTTTTCAAAATTTTGTATTTTTAGTACGAAGCTATGTAGCCAGCTGCGAGCCGTTTGAAGTATTCACCCTCTGAATAGAGTAATGGAGTTTAATCATTTATTTCACAGATGCGTTCCAGTTATTACAATTGACGGACCCACAGCATCAGGTAAAGGCACAGTTGCACAACTCGTGGCAGCGCATCTTGGCTTTCATTTCCTAGATAGTGGCGCTTTGTACCGTCTAGCGGGTCTAGCAGCACAACGTTACCACGTGGATAAAGACGACGTTACTGCGCTTGTATGGTTGATTGATAGCATCCATATCTCCTTTAGAAAAAGCTGCGTGCAATTAGATGGGGTAGATGTCTCGACTGAAATGCGGCATGAAGCTATTAGCAAACTAGCTTCGTCGATTGCAGTTCATGCGCCAGTGCGCGTCGCGCTTCTAGCCCGACAGCATGCGTTCCGAAAGCCGCCTGGCTTAGTTGCGGATGGGCGCGATATGGGTACAGTAATTTTTACTGATGCAGTATTAAAAGTATTTTTGACAGCAAGTGTTCAGAACCGTGCGCAGAGACGTTATAAGCAATTGATACATAAAGGGTTTCCTGCTAAAATAGAGAAAATTTTGTACGACTTACTTGAGCGTGACGTCAGAGATGCGAATCGCGCTAGCGCCCCGTTAAAACCAGCACTAGACGCCCGCCTGCTTGATACATCGACGATGTCGATTAGCGAAGCAGTTAATCATGTAGTGGTCTGGTATCAGCAGATCAAGCCGTATGCCAGTATCGAGAAGAAGTGAATATAGACAAAAAGCTCCGCTCTCGAGCGAGATGTTGTATGTAGCGCAGGAAATAATGCCTTAACAGCTTTGCGGCGCCTGATATGACCATAGTAAAATAGTATTGTATGTAAGTGTTCCTCGATAACGTGGGACGTGTTTTCAACCTTAACTTCGCATGTAGCCGCCGGCGCTTATAAAGCCGAGTCTGACTATATGCGCTATTCGATTTTATGTCTGACCTGCAAACTTCTAATCCGAATATCGAATCTTTTGCGGCTCTCTTCGAGGAGTCGCTAACCCGCCAAGACATGCGTACAGGCGAAGTCATTTCCGCCGAAGTTGTGCGTGTTGACCATAATTTTGTGGTTGTTAACGCTGGTTTAAAGTCTGAAGCTTACATTCCGATTGAAGAGTTTCTAAACGATCAGGGTGAGGTTGAGGTACGAGAAGGTGATTTTGTGTCGGTCGCGATCGATGCTCTTGAGAACGGTTATGGCGATACGGTCCTATCACGCGATAAGGCTAAGCGTCTTGCTTCGTGGCTTGCACTTGAAAAAGCACTAGATAATAATGAACTTGTAATTGGTACAATCACAAGTAAAGTCAAAGGTGGCATGACTGTGATGGTTAACAGCATTCGCGCCTTTTTACCCGGATCTTTAGTTGATACTCGCCCGGTCAAGGATACAACGCCGTACGAAGGTAAGACGCTCGAGTTTCGCGTAATCAAGTTAGATCGTAAACGCAATAATGTTGTGCTGTCGCGCCGCGCAGTGATTGAAGCTACGCAGGGCGAAGAGCGTGCAAAGCTCCTCGAGACGCTAATGGAGGGCGCTGTCCTCAATGGTGTCGTAAAAAATATCACTGACTATGGTGCATTCGTCGATCTTGGCGGTATTGATGGCTTGTTACATATTACCGACATTGCGTGGCGGCGAGTGCGTCACCCGAGCGAAGTACTGTCTGTAGGCCAAGAAGTGACTGCAAAAATCTTAAAGTTTGACCAGGAGAAGAATCGAGTGTCGCTTGGTATAAAGCAGCTTGGTGATGATCCGTGGGAAGGCATTTCCCGGCGCTATCCGTCAGGCACACGGCTATTTGGTAAGGTTACGAATATTACTGACTATGGTGCATTTGTTGAGGTTGAATCTGGCATCGAGGGTCTCGTGCACGTGTCAGAGATGGATTGGACTAACAAAAACGTCGCGCCGAATAAAGTAGTACAGCTTGGTGACGAAGTTGAAGTTATGGTACTTGAAATTGACGAAGCTCGCAGACGTATCAGCCTTGGTATGAAGCAGTGTAAGCCGAACCCCTGGGATGACTTCAGTCGCAATTTTAAGAAAGGTGATAAGATTACCGGCGCAATTAGATCTATTACCGATTTCGGCGTGTTTGTTGGCTTACCAGGCGGGATTGATGGTCTTGTGCATTTATCAGACTTATCATGGAATGAATCTGGTGAAGAGGCGGTCCGAAAATATAAAAAGGGGGACGAAGTTGAGTCCACAGTACTTGGTATCGACGTCGAGAAAGAACGTATTTCGCTAGGTATCAAGCAGTTGGAGGGCGATCCATTTAGTAATTTTATAGCCTTAAATGATAAAGGCTCTGTTGTTAACGGTACTGTCAAAGCTGTTGATGCAAAAGGGGTTGTAATTCAGTTAAGCACTGAAGTAGAGGGCTATCTGCGGGCATCAGAAATTATGCAAGACCGCGTGGAGGATGCGCGCAATATTCTAAGAGAGGGCGAAAAAGTCAATGCAATAATTATTAATGTTGACCGCAAGTCACGCAGTATTCAACTATCGATTAAGGTCAAAGATTCTGCAGAACAACAGCAGGTGATACGTGGCTCGCAAGCTGACAACAGCGTGGCGACTAGCGGCACGACCAACTTTGGCGCGTTGCTCAAAGCAAAGCTGGACGGGCAACAAAATCAGTAAAGCAGTATGACCAAATCCGAGTTGGTCGCTCAACTAGCGCTGCGATTTCCAAAGCTTGTCTTAAAAGATACAGATCTGGCAGTTAAGACAATGCTGGATACGATGTCTGACGCGCTTGCTACTAATCATCGTATCGAGATACGCGGCTTTGGTAGTTTTGTGCTAAATTGTCGTCCAGCCCGGATCGGACGCAATCCAAAGTCTGGTCAAAGTGTCCGGGTCTTAGAAAAATGGGTGCCTCATTTTAAGCCGGGTAAAGAATTACGCGAGCGGGTTAATAGCAAAGTGAACCAACTGACAAAGTCTAATATAGGCGATTTATCGGGTAATGTATAAAAGCAATAATCTAGACAAAGCCTACTATTTAGTGCTGTAGAAATATTATTCTTCACTTTTTCTGAAATTAATATACTAATAACCTACGTAACTGTGTATAACAAAATATATGCCGCTTCAAGCGCATCAATGCGTAAGTGCGTTCTTCTCTCGCCTGCAGCTTATCCAGATAAAATATGAGTTTAAGTCATTGATATCAATTTATAGCGATTTACTATCTAGTTACCGCTGCTATTAAGCTTATTGATGAAGCGCATTATATGGCTCATTATGTCATTATATAACACTAAACTTCCTAGCTAGCTGCATATGGCATACGTTGCTGATCGTGATTAGGCTCGTATACTTAATGTTTGGCATTTTTGCTTAGGCAAATATCAATACTACTAACGGTGTTGAGCTATGAAATCGATAGTTTAAGCTTAGATTAAAAAACGAATAGTTAGTGCCGATAATTAATAGATAAGTCTTAGATGCCAACAATCGATCTAATCGACTTCTAGCATATGTATGCTTAATAAAGCACATTCATGGATTTTGATTTCTGCTGGTTGTTTATTATCTCGGTAGTCTTCGGGCTAGGCTGGAGTGCTGCCCGCTATGACTTGAAACACTTTTTGTCTAAGAGCGCACGCCGGTCGCGCTCTTATCTACAGGGATTGAATTTCTTGCTTAATGAGGAAACGGATCAGGCAATCAATATACTTATCGAAGTAGCGAGACTAGATCCAGAGACAACTGAACTTTACTTTGCTCTAGGAAACTTATTTCGCCGACGGGGCGAGATGGAGCGGGCAATCCGAGTTCACCAAAACTTGCTTGCGCGTGAAAACTTGCGGGCGAATGAACAAAATCACGCGCTGTATGAACTTGGCCAGGACTTCTTAAAAGCTGGGCTGCTTGACCGGGCTGAAGAGATTTTTCGGCAGTTGCATGGTAGCGACTACGCACTCAGAGCATTACAGGCATTACTAACTATTTTCAAGATTGAAAAAGAATGGCATAAAGCAATCATAGCAGCAAAAAAGATCGAAGAAATAGGAGCATTATCCCTTGGAAAAGAAATTTCTCAATTTCACTGCGAGCTTGCGCAAGAAGCATTACGGCATAAGCGAATAGATGATGCACGTGAAGCATTACAGCAGGCGCTGCAGTCTAACCCAAAGAATGTGCGCGCAACGCTTTTAAGCGGCGATATCGAGTTGGCTTGTAACGAGCCGATGCAGGCTATTAGTCATTGGCGGCAGGTTGAGCAAAAGAATCCTGCCTGCTTGCCACTAGTCGCTCATAAACTAATGCAAGCATATATAACGACAGGTCAGTCACAGCAAGGTGCTTCGTTATTAGCCTACTATGTTAAAACGTACTACTCAAACGATCTACTTGACGTTGCTTATAAGCATATTGCTGAGTTACATGGCGTAGATGCTGCACATGCGCTAGCACGTATGCAAATGCTAAAGTTACCAAACTTAATAAGCATGAAGAGACTACTTGAGACGCATATTATAGTTGCTGAAGAGCCTCGTAGGGGCGAATTAGTGCTAATGCGTACATTAATCTGCCAACATGCGAAAAACCTACCAAGATATATATGCCGGAATTGTGGTTTCCGGGCAAGATTATTCTATTGGCAGTGCCCCGGCTGCAGCGGATGGGAAACTTATGTACCACAGCAGCCTGAGCCGGTCACAGTAATACGCTGACAGCGCGTAATCTACCGCTTCTAATCCGCTCTCGGCCCCGACAAAAAGGACCGTAAACTTTATCCAACTTAACATGAAAACCACTATCATCGGCACTGGCTATGTTGGTCTTGTCACTGGCGCGTGCCTAGCGGAGTTGGGTAATGATGTGTTCTGCCTAGATATAGATCCACATAAGATTGAGATCTTAAACACTGGGGGGGTGACGATATACGAGCCAGGTCTGAAAGACCTGATTGATCGAAACCGTGCAGCGGGGCGATTACAGTTCTCAACACAGATAGAGACAAGCGTAACTCATGGAGATATACAGTTTATCGCAGTGGACACACCAGCAGACGAAGCTGGCTCAGCAGATCTACATTATGTATTAACATCAGCACGTAATATTGGGCGATATATGCAGGACTTTAAAGTGATTGTAAATAAGTCCACAGTACCAGTAGGCACAGCTGAGCGGGTAGCTGCAGTAGTAGCTAAAGAGTTATCTCAACGAGAGGTCGAGCATAGTTTTTCAGTAGTTTCGAATCCGGAGTTTTTAAAGGAAGGTGCAGCCGTGGATGATTTTATGCATCCTGACCGGATCGTGATTGGTAGTGAAGATGATGAAGCTGGTGAGTACGCTCGTGAACAGATGAGACGGCTATATAAACCGCTTAATCAGAATTATGAGCGCACAATGTACATGAATATTCGCTCCGCAGAATTTACTAAATATGCAGCCAATGCGATGCTGGCTACGCGGATATCATTTATGAATGAGTTAGCAAACTTAGCGGAGCAGGTTGGGGTAGATATAGAAGCAGTACGCCGCGGGGTTGGATCAGATCCCCGTATTGGTTATGGCTTTCTATACGCAGGAGCAGGCTATGGTGGTTCATGCTTTCCAAAAGATATACAAGCATTAATGTGTACAGCAGAAGAGTATAAACGCCCACTGAAAATTTTAGAAGCAGTAGAAGCAGTGAATGAAGCACAAAAAAGCGTGCTCGTAAACAAGATTACAGCACGTCTGGGACCCAATTTAAATGGGCGCACGGTCGCAGTATGGGGGCTAGCGTTCAAACCAAATACAGATGATATGCGCGAGGCACCAAGCCGTAGATTGATTATAGCACTGCTTAGACGAGGGGCAATGGTGCGTGCTTATGACCCGGTAGCGATGCAAGAGGCGCAACGCGTATTTGCATTAGATCTACGAAATGAATTACAAGTACAGGCACGGTTATCGTTTGTTTCTACGCAAGCTGAGGCAGTATCTGGTGCGGATGCGCTCGCAATTATGACTGAATGGAAAGCTTTTAAAAGTCCGGACTTTAGTGCACTCAAACGTGCATTAAAGGTACCGCTAGTGTTCGACGGACGTAATCTCTACGAACCTAATGAGATGGCCGAGTTTGGTATTGAATACTATGCGATTGGACGCGCTTCTGTGCTCACTAATGTTTCGTCTAGCGATTCGCGTCGTGTCTAAAAAGTCGATTGTGCGCTTAGTGCCGCATATAGAGAGTAAAGCTGCCGATGTTGGTAGAGCATTCGAGTTGAAGCAGACGCCCACTATGCGACCACCACAAGTCTCTGCCTCTCGTGTGCTAGTTATAGGCGATGTGATGCTAGATCGCTATTGGTTTGGCGATGTAACGCGAATCTCGCCAGAGGCACCGGTGCCCGTTGTCCATGTGCAGAGCACTGATGATCGTCTAGGCGGCGCGGCTAACGTTGCGTGCAATGTATCTACACTCGGCGCTCAGGCGGGATTGCTATGCGTAGTAGGATATGATGAACCGGGTGACCGCATCGTTGAGCTTCTGAAAGAGAGCGACGTACACGCATATCTGGAACGCGATCCATCGTTGCTGACGACAATTAAACTTCGCATACTATCTCGCCGGCAACAATTGCTACGTATCGATTTCGAGAAGACGCCAGCGCAAGAAATATTGCTAGCTGGGTTGTTACAGTTCGAGACACTGCTTCCAGACTATGATGTCATATTACTATCCGACTACGCGAAAGGTAGCCTCACATACGTGAGGCGGATGATCGAAACTGCACGCGCAGCTGGAAAACCTGTGCTAGTCGACCCTAAGGGAAATAACTGGGATCGCTACCGTGGCGCGACATTGATTACGCCAAATCAGGGGGAATTAATTAAAGCTGTTGGCTACTGGAAATCTGAGGCAGACCTGCATACGCGTGTAGAGGCATTGCGCTCCTCATTACAGTTCTCTGCATTATTACTAACTCGCTCAGAGGAGGGTATGACACTGTTCAGTGACGCTGGTGTGTTGTATGAATCAGCCCTTGCGCGCGAAGTGTATGATGTATCCGGCGCAGGCGATACGGTCATTGCGACGTTAGCGACTATGACCGGGGCTGGTATTCCGCTTACTGAGGCAGTTCATTATGCGAACCGAGCCGCTGGTATTGTGGTTGGAAAACTTGGCATCGCTACCGTAAGCTACAAAGAGCTTTTCCAATAACCGATAAAATATGTTTGATTGCGATACATACCTAAACACGTTTTGTGGGTGAGAGTTTATGACTATTATCGTTACCGGCGCTGCAGGTTTTATCGGAAGTAATATCGTTAAAGCATTAAACGAGCGCGGAGAACGTCGAATCATCGCTGTCGATAACCTGACACACGCAGAAAAATTCCATAACCTTATCGATTGCGAGATTGATGACTATATCGATAAGCATGAATTTATCGAGCGCTTACGCCGCCGTGACTTTGGAAAAGTGCGTGCGATATTCCATGAAGGCGCCTGTTCTGACACATTGGAAACAAACGGACGCTATATAATGTACAATAATTTCACATACGCCCGCACAGTATTAGAAGCCAGCATTATGCTGGGTGTACGCTTTTTATACGCATCATCCGCTGCGATTTATGGTGGCTTAACAGGTTTTATCGAAGAGCGGAGTTCAGAAAGCCCATTAAATATTTACGGCTATTCGAAATTTCTATTTGATCAAATCGTAAGACATATCCTGCCCGATGCAACAAGCCAGATTGTTGGCTTGCGATATTTTAATGTCTATGGTCCTCGCGAGAGACATAAGAAACGTATGACATCGGTGGCATTTAATAGTTTCAATGAGTTTCGCACACAACATTCTGTTAAACTATTCGGAGAATATAACGGCTATGCTGCCGGCGAGCAAACACGGGATTTTATATCTGTTGAAGATGTTGTTAAAGTAAATCTATTTTTCTTCGATCATCCTGAGAAGTCAGGCATTTTTAATCTTGGTACAGGTCGCGCGCAAACGTTTAATAATATTGCAGTAACTGTCGTAAATACGCTGCGAGAACTTGATAAAAAGCCAGCGTTGCTACTTTCTGAGCTAATCAAAAACGGCACAATAAAGTACATTACATTTCCAACTGCACTGCACGGTAAGTATCAGTGTTTTACACAGGCTAATCTTACTAAGCTACGTAGAGCCGGCTACAAAGCTCCTTTTTTGAGTGTGCAAAAAGGCGTAGCACGATACGTGCGTTGGCTGAATAGATAACTACAGCCGGCATACTAGTTTTTATAAACTGATCTCCTCTAATTAGAATTAGTCACTTAAATATAAGTTAAAAAGAGATAGTAGGTGCGTATTATAGGTTCGAACACTACCATGTATAGTGACATGCTAGTTTAACGTAGTTCAACTACTGCATTACCCTGCATAGGGATAGTAGACTTTGTGAGTGATACTATATTATAGGCAACTAGGGAATCAGTGGGTCCGCTGTATAGATAATCTGCGCAGGTAAGTACAATCTGATATGACATAGAGTGATAAACTGAGGCGTAGCTTCAATACGGTACTCTCATTACAGGCAATACATGCAAACGATCTAGAAACAACTTACATTATAGCAATATACGAGTAAGCTTCTGATTAAAAACGATATTTCGACTTCTCTTATAGAGAAGATTATTAATAATCTGTAATTCAACTTTTAATTAAACCCTTATAAAATAATCCGCTTAGAGTTAGAAAAGAACTCTGCTGTTACAGCGAAATCCGAATATTCTAGAAGTTATTATTACTAATAGTAGTAGTGATTAGATCAATGCTAGAATATTAGGCGGGTCGTCTGTAGAGACGTATGGAAGTGCTGCGGTGTATGCGCTCGACTAATTTCTAGATTTAGATCGCCTGACAATACTCTAAAACTTACTAAGTCCAAGAAATTAACACACTATATTTCTGTAATCTACAGGATTACAGGTGTTTCGAAAAATATAAAGTAGCAAATACATGTATCATACACTCGATATTTTTAAGTTAACAGATACATATCAACCCAACATTTTAGGGAAAATGTGTAAACTGCTTCGAGACTATATGCTAATCAGGCCCGTAGAGAATAACATAAAATCAATATCGAAAGCATTGATGAGTTTTATGTTAAGTCAAGCCTGCGAAGTTCTGATGCGTATCGCGAAATAAACGCGAAACGCAGTTAGTATTTTCAATACTTAGAGACCAGCACTTATACTTATTAACAATAGATATATTTTAGGCGTAACTACTTATAGTATAGCTAGTGCGCCGGATTCCTCAGTCAAGGCATTGCTGAAGAAAAGGCTTGCATCTGTGTCTTTATCCGTTCGCCTAGTTGATGCACTGCTAGTGCATAAAAAAAGCTGCGATTGTATCGGGTTAACACATAAAAATTTTGTAACCCGAGTATGTACTGCGTAGGCTGTTCAGGGGTAGGCAGTTCGATTACGGCTACGAGTGTTCCGGCTTCTCTTGCTATATCAACGCTATCTTCATCGAGAAGCATACCGGCTTGCAACAGTTTTTGGAGCGCCCAGCGAGGCTCAGCCTGACTATTTACAGCAGCTTGCGCAATGCCACTGCTTCCAGCATCTCCAAGAATCCGCCATACGACTGGTCGTCCGCTTTCCCAGCCATGCTGCTTAAGATAGTTCGCAACGCTACCGATTGCATCGGCCGGACTATTACGTAAGTCAATACGATGATCACCTTCGTAATCAACCGCGTATTCAATGATACTGCTCGGTAAGAACTGTGGGATGCCGATTGCCCCACTGTAGGAGCCTAGTACTGTAGTTGGCTCAATGCCGGTACTCTGTGTCCAGAGCAAGAAATCTTCTAGGTTCTTACGGAATAGAGCTGAGCGGCGTGCGTGATTAGAAGTTTCCGGATAATCGAATGCGAGAGTAGTTAACGCGTCTAGCACGTGGAAGTTTCCCATGTGCTGCCCATATATTGTTTCAATCCCGATAATACCAACGATTACTTCTGGTGGAACACCGAATTCTTCACTAGCCCGTTGCAGTGCAGACTTGTTCTGTTTCCAGAATTTTACACCCGCGTTAATGCGCAGCGGTTCAATGAACTGTGCCTGGTATGCCTGCCAACTCTTGAGTGCTGACGTTGGAGTAGAAAGAGTCAACTTAACAGCAGTTTTTGAATATGCAACTTGGTTGAACAGCACTTTCAATGCTTTCACATCGAAATCGTACTGAGCAACCATATTATTGATGAATGCATCGATATTCGGGTTATCAGCATAGCGCTGGGGTACAATTTCTTCTTCAAATGTCTGGCCTTGTAGCGACGATGCCTCTAGTTGCATTTCAGAGGCGATCATACGGCAGGAGCCCCTTGCCATAACGCTATGCGAGGAAATAGCGAGAATAAACAATAGAAACGGTGTCCAGCAAGTCATCAATTAGTTAAGTCTTAATTATCAGCGGAGAAAGAATAGTAGCAAGACAGTAAGATCAAAAAACGACGCTCGCAAAGCATAGAAAAATAAGGACGGGATATTGCGCTACCCTAGTACAGCTGAGGTATGAAGAGCATTCTGTCAGGATTAGATGAGATTAGCTTAGTATAACTGATAGTGGTGTGATATTTAACTAAAAAGTCGCTACATATGGTATGCAAGCCTTAATAAAAGCGATGCATCGTAAGAGGACTTTGTTTCGAAACAATTATTCTATTGCGATAGCAATAGATTTCTTCGTCCACATGGATTTTTCCTATGAAATAGGATACTAGATCTTAGAATGTCTAATGAGCTTGTTTACGACCTAACATCAGTTGAGTATTACTAGTACTAATTCCGCCTAGAAAATTCTCAATCTTGCTCTTTTCAGAGATGAGACGATGCTCGTGTGGATTAACTACCCGAAAATTGATACTGATATGTAGACGAACACTTATATGCTCCTTGGCGTTAGTATTTCAGTAGAGATCTAGATTTAAAAATTGCGGCCTGAGCTCTAGGTTAATATACTAAATTCTATTTTGTTTTAATAACCTTGCGTTTGCAGCGCGCTATCATTAAACGTTAATAAGCTAGCACGCAGGGTATCTCATAAATTTAATATTTACTATAGCAATAGAACTAGAGCGGCATTTACCGCAGCTTAACAGGTAACTATATAGAGCTTCTCTTGGAATTGTTCTTCTATGCTCGTTAGCCCAAAAGAATTAAGTACAAATAGTGAGTCTAGCTACCTCAGCCTTGCGGAGAGACATAGAGATATATGAAACTCACTTTGATATGACCGACACGACACGTGCATAGCACAGATAAGATAATATCTATATGGACTAGTTTTGCGGTGTACCATACTGTGAGAGCAAACACTTAGAAACATGAGTTTCTTAAAAACATGAATTACACAGAAACTGTGTGATATAGGTATGCGTTACATAAATCGATGCGTTATTGATAGTCTAGAGCTTTCGTACAACCCTAAATATTTTCCTGCTTAGATTACCGCTTTCGATCACTTCAATCAGTTTTCTACCAATTAAAGATTGCTAAAGAAAGCTATCGTATCTCTAGAGCCGAAAGCAGCTTGATCATGAACGATTTATTACTTTCTATCTTCCTCGGCTAGGATAATGTTTGCCGGGCATATAAAGACACAGCGCAGACATGCATGACATATTCCTAGCGTGCTTCAATATGAAGATAAGGTAATATATAAAATAATTGTCAAAAACTATATTATAAACAACTTTCTAGATTGGCAACAGAACACTGCGGCTAAGTATTGATGATTATATCTAATTTCTTATACAGTAAGTTAACAATAGAGTATATTATATCCATAGATATTCGAAGCCTCTAAATTGCGTTCAATATATTGAATAGCTATAACCAACTGCTAAATCACCGCTGGAAAACCTATACAGAGATTAAATCAATGAAGAACCTACCTAATAGCGTAGGCGAATACTTAGCGCTTAATAATTTGACTAAAAGCGCACTGGTGGTTGTTTTTACCAAAATATTTGTAGCTAAGCACTATCAAAATCTAGAAGAGAATCTGACGCTCGCCAGCCGATATTGATATAGCCGTAATAAATACAAATTCTTCGATAGAAGAACTACGCAATAGAGATATAAACTTCAATAAAAGAAAATACTATTGTCTTTAAAAGATGCCGATAGTTTATGTATAGCTATCCTAGTTAAAATAACGGTTTAAGTACAGTAAGTTACAGATTAGGAGGCTTATTAATACAGATAATTTACTATATATTAAGCGTCACATTAATAATCGCACTTTGATATTATAGCTTCCAGGTAATAATTTTTAGAAAACTTCTAATGTTAATCTTACAGCAGCGACACAGCTATAAGATGTAGTCAGATAAACAGCGTACACTTTTCGAAAGCAGCATAATAAATCTATGCTAGCCGAGCGTGCTCGGTATTATATAATCTCAGCTTTTTAGACTAAAAGTCCAGGCTAAGATAGCAATTGCTCTTTAGTCTTTTTTCTTCTTCGAAGAAACACCCGCTCACTGTTATAATAGTTGCTAATAGCGCTGCTGTATTTTTGGTTTTAGAGAAAAGAAATGAAAGTTCTTGTGTCCGTCAAAAGAGTTGTAGACCATAACGTGAAAGTCTGCGTGAAATTAGACGGCACAGGCGTGGACATAGAAAACGTAAAAATGTCGATGAACCCGTTCGATGAAATTGCTGTAGAAGAAGCGGTGCGCTTAAAAGAAGCGGGTGTAGTTATGGAGGTAATCGCTGTATCTGCAGGGGTGTCCGCATGCCAAGAAACACTACGTACTGCGCTAGCGATTGGTGCGGATAGAGCGATCCTAATCGAAACTCAGGAGGAGTTACAGCCTCTATCAGTTGCTAAATTACTTAACGCAGTCGTCGCGCGTGAGCGGTCTCAACTTGTAATCCTTGGTAAGCAGGCAATCGACGATGACTCGAATCAAACTGGGCAAATGCTAGCTGCACTAGCCGGATGGTCGCAAGCTACATTTGCTTCGCAGGTAATAGTCAGGGATGGCTGTGCCACGGTGACTCGTGAAGTAGACGACGGCACTGAAACGCTTTCATTAACACTACCGGTGGTGGTGACTACCGATCTACAACTTAATGAACCGCGTTATATAACATTGCCTAATATTATGAAAGCGAAAAAAAAACCGCTTGAGCGCCTGACACCCCAAACCTTAGGTGTGAAAATAGAGAAGCGCCTTAAAACGCTAAGGGTAGTCGAGCCTCACAAGCGAGGAATAGGCATAAAGGTGCCTGATATCGCCACGCTGATCAATAAGCTTACAAGTGAAGCAAAAGTACTCTAACGCTCAATGCGAAAAGAGGTAGATGTGACAATACTAGTCATTGCAGAACATAATAACCAGGCCCTCAAGACAGCGACATTAAACACAGTAGCAGCCGCACAGAAACTAGGCGACGAGATCCATATACTAGTAGCAGGATACAACGCACTCGGCGTAGCTACTGCTGCGGCGAACATAGCTGGAGTCGCGAAGATACTTTTAGCTGATGCACCACAACTAGATAAAGGATTAGCAGAAAATATTGAGGCAACAGTATCCCCGATTGCGCGCCAATATACACATATTGTGCTACCTGCAACTGCATACGGCAAGAACATAGCACCTCGTCTTGCTGCTAAGTTAGACGTTGCGCAAGTGAGCGATATTACAGCAGTAGTAAACATAGATACTTTTGAGCGACCAATCTATGCTGGTAATGCTATCGCAACTGTGCAATCTATAGATCCAATCAAGGTTATTACGATACGATGCGCAGCTTTTGATCCAGTTTCTTCTAACGGCGGGAGTAGTGCACTTATTCATATAATTGAAGCCGCACCAGCAGCACCTGGCGTGAGCGTTATACGCCGTGAGTTAACTAAGCTGGAGCGTCCTGAGCTAACGAGCGCACAGATGATCGTATCAGGCGGCCGAGGGCTGGGAAGCAGAAAACATTATGTGAAAATGCTTGAGCCGCTAGCCGATAAGCTAGGCGCTGCACTAGGCGCTTCACGTGCAGC
The DNA here is from genome assembly GCF_020342435.1 of Candidatus Vallotiella sp. (ex Adelges kitamiensis). Classification (GTDB taxonomy): domain Bacteria; phylum Pseudomonadota; class Gammaproteobacteria; order Burkholderiales; family Burkholderiaceae; genus Mycetohabitans. The sequence goes on along the minus strand of NZ_CP080504.1, from coordinate 748,634 downwards.
AGTCGAAGAAGGGTACGCACCTAACGACTATCAGGTAGGACAAAGCGGCAAAATTGTTGCACCGCAGCTATACATCGCTATAGGAATTTCTGGCGCGATCCAGCACTTAGCTGGAATAAAGGATAGTAGAGTTATTGTGGCAATTAACAAAGATCCAGAGGCACCTATTTTCAGCATTGCCGACTATGGCTTAGTAGGCGATCTATTCATACTTGTCCCAGAACTAGTTGATGCTTTATGAGCACTATAAAACAATACATATCATAGATGCATAGCAAGAAAACACATTTGTTCTTTTTTCTGCTTATGCATTTGTAAAATGCTACTTTTACTGGTCAGATGATGATGTGTTATGCTCTAACTGTGCTTACATACCGGTTCCTCTCAGAACAAGTAATATGTAGATAATTCTAAGCGTATAACTTTTATAATCTGCGTGACGTAACCCAGCTAAGGGCGCTTTAACTAATCGGTATTATAGGAGATAAATACTACTCTTCAGCTAATGATCAATATGCTAGAGTCCAGCAGTCATAGCTATTCTCAACATTGCCTCACCATATTACAGTATGATAAGGCAAGCTGAGCTAATAGCAACTCATGCGTCTTGCGAGCGCAGAGCCCCATAATATTTCCAAAATGTTATTTGCATTAATAGTACTTAACAATACCGATTTTCACCTAGATTTTATCTATTAGAGAAGTGCTTCAGTAGGTAGGCATGTAAGCACAAGTATTAATAGGCCATTTCAAGTTATAATCAGTTTTCGCTAAATTAAAAACTTTTATTTTTCTACGGGTTATTAGGTAAAAATAACATGGTTATCATCCGCTTTGCTCGTGGCGGCTCGAAAAAGCGCCCATTCTACAACATCGTTGCAACTGACTCGCGCAATCGACGAGATGGTCGTTTTATCGAGCGTATCGGTTTTTACAATCCACTGTCGACAAAAGGCGAGTATTTGCGCATTGCGCAAGACCGCTTAACATACTGGATAGGAGTCGGCGCACAGCTTTCGACAACTGTGGCTCGCTTAGTTAAGAAATCTAAAATTGCGTAAACATTTATGTATTAACCTATCCTATATTTGTTTAGCTATTCTGTGTATTCTATGCGTTTTCCCGTGAAAAGAGAGCGTGTGGTTTCGTCCGAGTTTAGTGTTAATAGAGTAGAGCTGTTTCCAGATGACGCAATCGAGGTCGGCGTAGTCATTGACGCTTACAGCATCAAAGGCTGGTTAAAAATCACACCATATGCCTGTGTTGATCTAAATAGCGGTGCATTACTGAGTGCTGCATCATGGTGGCTTATTAGGAGCGGGGTCTATAGTGCAGCACGAGTTATATCAAGGAAAAAACATGGCGCCGCTGTAATAGCTCAACTTACCGGATACTCGGATCGAGATCAGGCACTTTCGCTGCGCGGTGCTACGGTGCATGTGCGGCGCGCAGATTTTCCAGTGCTAGAATATAACGAGTACTATTGGGTTGATCTAATTGGTTTAGCGGTGATCACTACTTCTAATGATGTGCTAGGTTATGTTGTGAACCTAGTTAATAACGGTGCACACTCAATCCTATGCGTAGAGTACGAAAAAGTCGCACGAAATGGACGAATCAAAAAGGCGGAGCGGCTAATTCCATTTGTTGATGCTTACGTGAAGACGGTTAATCTGTCAGATCGCTGTATTGTGGTCGACTGGGAGATCGACTATTAATGCAACACAAAATTCGGTTTGATGTCATCACACTTTTCCCTGAGATGTTTCATGCTCTGACTAATTGGGGGATCACTGGTCGAGCCGCTAAGCAACAGCGTTATACACTACGCACGTGGAATCCCCGTGACTTTACGAGAGACAACCACCAGAAAATAGATGCCCGTCCTTACGGGGGCGGGCCAGGTATGGTAATGCTAGCCGGGCCCCTCGCTGATGCGATAGCCGCTGCCCGAGAGGCCCAATGCTTAGATTCAGTTCAATCATCACCAGGTTATTCTCGGGTTGTCCTGATGTCGCCGCAGGGTCGCCCGCTAGATCATGCAAAGGTAGTTGAATATGTGACACTACCTAGTTTAATCGTGTTATGTGGTCGATACGAGTCGATCGATCAGCGGTTGGTTGATCGAGAAGTAGATGATGAAGTAAGTCTCGGTGATTTCGTAATGTCTGGTGGTGAGTTACCTGCAATGGCCTTAATGGATGCGATAATTCGGCAGTTGCCTGGCGTATTGAATGATTCTAAGTCGGTCGCCCAAGAAAGTTTCGTTAATGGACTGCTTGATTGTCCGCATTATACGCGTCCATATGGATACCAAGGCATGCGGGTACCTAACGTTCTAATTACAGGGCATCATACTCAGATTGAGTGTTGGCGCCGCCACGAGGCACTACGCAATACGCTAGTCAAGCGTCCAGACCTTATACAGCTCGCGCGACGTAACAATATGTTGAGCCATGCTGATGAAGCGTGGCTTGCAACTCTCGTAGATCGGAATATTGATAGCCGGTATACGGGGTAAAGCAGTAGCCAAATCCGGCTGCTAGAAGTTAACCCATCCTCTACTGAGACCTCGATCATAATCAAGGCAAGAAAAAAGCAGCAAGATGGTTATAGGAGCCAACTATGAATCTGATTGCAAAACTCGAGCAGGAAGAAATTGAGCGTGTACTTGCCGGAAGGAGTATCCCGGGCTTTACGCCAGGTGATTCAATCATAGTGAACGTCAGCGTAGCCGAGGGTAATCGTAGGCGTATTCAATCTTATGAAGGCGTAGTAATCGCAAAGCGGAATCGGGGCTTGAATTCCTCGTTCATCGTCCGCAAGATTTCTTCAGGTGAAGGCGTCGAGCGGACGTTTCAAATGTATTCACCACTGATTGCTAGCATTATTGTGAAGCGCCGTGGCGCTGTGCGACGTGCAAAGCTATACTATCTACGCGATCGCTCAGGAAAGTCTGCTCGCATTAAAGAAAAGCTTTTATATAAGGAGCGTACAATGCCTAATAAGTAAGCGCACAGCCGGGCAAAGCACCTCTGAAGGTGCTTGCTATTGATAAGCATGCCGCTACAGTAGAGGCTATCTGACTTTTAATGATTATCCATTGATAATTAAGTTAAGCAGATGTATAGATCAGCATTTTGAAAAGTTCTCTCGAAAACCTAGTTAAACTTTAGTTATTCTAAATAAAGTACATCAAGCAAGATAGCTAACTAAAGTAGACCCAGATTCCGGGATCGTGGGTAGTTTACTATGTAGCAGTGTGGTATTGATGCATCGCAAAGATATGTAATCTCATCATATATAAAAGATTAGTTTGCTAGCATCAATAATACAAACTAAAAAATATGAGTACATATCTCGGTATTAAAGATGTTGCCTGACTATTAAATCAGTATAGAATTTTGTGTTAATTCTTTCTTATATCAGTCCACTTATTTTAAGGTAGGACTTATCCCTCATAGATCTAAGTCTACTAAATAGCTTAAGGCAAAGATCTAACCCTGGGTATTATTAGACGTATGCTTAATCTGTATTAGGTTATGCTAGCGTAGCAGTTGGCGTTATCTATTTATAGATTTCAGCTCGCTGTGCTGAGGCATTGTGCTATTTTTAGGATAGCCTTACTGACGTGGATCAAAATATGCCGCCGTGCTACTCGAACAGCGTAAATATCTTATCAAGATCTTACCCCTAGAAAATAGCAACACTGCTTATCATTATTAAACAAGCGGAAAATTTTTAAGCAAGTCACTTATTGCATTCATTAATTAACGAGTTCGACGTACGATAGATTGCCTTGCTTCGCGCAGAAGTTGTGTGTATAACTTATAACGCATTGGTGTAATGCGTCCTTGCTCTAGCGCATCTAGTATCGCGCAGCGCGGCTCGTACAAGTGATGACAATTGTAAAAACTACAAGCGCCTAGCAGTGAGCGGAACTCAGGAAACGCGCCTTTAAGTTGCTTCTCTGTTAAATGATATAGTCCAAATTCTTGAAAACCTGGCGAGTCGATTAATGCCCCGCCATTTGTTAACTCATACCAGCGAGTGAAAGTAGTAGTATGGCGGCCGCTGTTCAACGCAGACGAAATGTCGAGCGTTGCAGCATTTGCATTAGGTACTAGAAGATTTACTAGGGTTGACTTGCCCATACCAGATTGGCCCAGAAGCAAAGTAGCTCGCCGAGCAAGTAGCGGCGCGAGCGTAGCTCGGGTCGCATCAGCAGCATTTGTTGCAGATACCTCGATGACCCAATAGCCGAGTTTAGCATAGAATGCGACACGCTCTCTGGCAAGCGGTAGCGCGTCAGGTAAGTCAGCTTTATTCAGCAGTATCACTGACTGGAGTTGATGAGCTTCGGCAGCCACTAATGCTCGACTGAGTAAATCCTCGCTGAAATACGGTTCGGTGGCTAGTACAATTAGTAATTGATCAAAATTAGCGGCAAAGCGTTTTAATTTTAACTGGTCAGAACGGAAAAGTAGGTTACGTCGTACATCAGTCGCAACAATGATTCCCTGGTCTGCAGATATTATCTTAAAGCTGACACGGTCACCAACAGCGATTTCGCTCTTTTTCCCACGTGAAAAGCACTGTAGTAGCGAATCGCCCCTATCAGGTTGAACCATATAATGCCAGCCATGTACGGCGAAGACTCTACCTTTTCTTAGGTCTTCTTTTTGAGCATAATTGTCACAAAGTTCTATTACTGGGTCTGCATAACTTCTCATATTTACTTACGCTCAGCAGCGGCTCGATATATCTCATCGCGGCACGGGTTAAGGTAATAGAATCTAGAATCAATTTAGTTGGGTATTGGTAACGATATATTATCTTGACAGGACTTAATTAACCAGCGTGCTTATATTAGAGCCTGTTCGTATGCCTGCATTGTGGGAAATGCAGATTTCGAACCTATCTCCCTCAAAAGCAGACTGTTAGGAGTATCCAAAAAATAAAAATAGAATCTGAGCAAAAATCAATACGGAGGCATTGTTAGACCTGTTCATCAGCATCATACGGTCCGAGGGCTATGTAGAAGCGGGCTTTAGACGAAGAGAGCGAGTAACGTAAAATATAATAATTATGTACTTCAGCACGTGCCTATTCTTAGAACGAAAAATGCGCGTACTAGGGTCCTACTCGTACCTATTGGGCTTAAGCTAGCAGAAAAGCGTATCAAAGCTGAAGACTGAAAAATCTTACCTGTTCTAGACAAGAAAAAGCTTGCAAAATATCTGAGGTTGAACCGTGCTTTGATAGCAAAGCACTACGAGTAGTCTACTCGTAAACTAACCAAAATAAGAATGGTAGAGAGAACGGCTTCTAACACCATTTAACTAATCTGAATATCTGTGATTCAAAGACATTCTAATAAATAGAAGACTTGATTATTGAAAGCTATAGATACAGTCAACTCTAGCAGAAATACTATTACAACACTGCACTCTAGCATGGTAATGATTAAGCGATACTTTAGCTGCTTGCTTATAGGTATATAGTGAGATAGTGTCGAGAAGATTTGCTAGAACTATTTTATGATAGCAGGCAAAGTGATAAGTTTGTCGGCTCTATGCATTATAGCTAAGCGACGTGTAATTATAATAAAATCTTCAACATTTTTTATTCATGAGAACGCATATAATATGCTTATAGTTGTATTATTCGAAATAAATCTTGTCACTACTTCGTTTCTATCAAAATAGTAATATACTTTTTTAAAGCGTTTAAATGAGCTTCAAATTTAAACAACCGGATAGCCAGCCTATCTTGGCCAAGAGTGAATTTAACTTGATCTGGCTGGACATGGAGATGACTGGATTAACTCCGAATACCGATCGGATTCTTGAGGTTGCTGTAGTAGTCACTGATTCGAACTTATCAGTAGTTCTCGAAGGTCCAGTATTATCTATTTATCAATCAGATTTAACTTTAGATGCGATGGATAAATGGAATAAAAAGATGCATAGTCGCTCAGGCCTAATCGATCGAGTTCGTATCTCGTTGATTAACGAAGCTGATGCAGCTTCGCAATTGCTCATATTTTTATCTCAATATGTTCCAGCCGGAAAGTCAGCGATGTGTGGCAATTCTATTTGCCAAGACCGTCGTTTTATAGCGCGCTGGATGCCAGAATTAGAAATATTTTTTCATTATCGTAATTTAGATGTAAGCACACTGAAGGAATTGTGCCGACGATGGCATCCAGTGATTTATAAAGGATTCCAAAAGCGTGCATTACACACAGCGCTCGCTGATATTTATGAGTCAATTGACGAGTTAAGGTACTACCGACAGCATTTCTTACGCATACCCGACACCGCCTAAAATAATTTAGCAAGCATAGAGCAAGCTAACCAGAATTTCGTAGCCCATATACTGGGCATCCAGTATTTATAGATCGCGCTTGAGGGCTAAAATGTGCCTCCCTACACCAAGATCTGGTGTTACTGTAAAGCTACTAATTCTTACGGGAGTTTATAGGTTAACTTTAGCTGGATACTAAATTCATGATCAGCGGAATGTAACAGACTACACTTCTTACTAGAAGAATGAAAGGCAGCACATCATAGCTTAATTAAACTATGATTAATTATTTTAGGTATACTGAAGTAGTCCCTTTAAAACAATAGGTGGTGCTAGATTGAATGACGCTCCGTATTGTTTACGTTTAGCCATATGTAATTGTTCTGTCCCAGTTTTACTCTTGCTTTAATATATCTAGAATGGTACACAACGCTACTATACTAGTATTTTTAAGTTGAGGATTAGATGGTACCCCATATAATTACAAACTTATAGTGCCTTCTTTTATAGGACAATGATATTGTGTGTTTCTTTTAGCGCGTTAGTTAGATCCTTCAAGTAACAGTATGCGCTTAAATGATAAATTTATGCATAGTATGTCAAGACAGGTACTCGACGATTGTATAATCGGCGGTAAATTATGCAGTTGGAGAGCGATTTCGGCCGCATTACCGTCGCGATTCGTATCTTACGTGTTACTCGCGTATTTTGGTAGGTTATTTCATGGTTAAGCAGCTAGCTTGCTATGATCGCATTTTTAAAAAACGAGGATCGAACTGATATGGCAGTACAGCAGCACGTGTTTCTACACACTCAAGCGCAATTACAGAATATCGCGTCAGATATTTTGAAATATGCAAAAATGCTTGGTGCAACCGATGCAGCAACCGAGATCTCAGAGAGCGATGGCTTATCAGTATTGGTACGGCAAGGTAAAGTTGAGACGATCGAGCATAGCCGAAACAAGATAATAGGGGTAACCCTTTTCATTGGAAAAAAGTGTGGTAATGCGAGCACTTCCGATTTCTCTCCAGCAGCATTACGCGATACGGTAGATGCCGCGTATAACATTGCTCGGTTCACGGCAGAGGATAGCTGTGCCGGGCTTGCTGAAGAAGAATTACTGGAGACATATCCGCTGAATTTAGATTTGTTTCATCCGTGGGAGCTCCATACTGAAGACGCCGTCGAGATTGCGCAGCGCGCTGAACAGGCAGCTTTTGATACAGACCCACGGATCTGTAACAGCGAAGGTGCAGGCGTATCTACAGAGCATTCACAATTCGTCCTAGCTACTTCACGCGGCTTTGTTGGCGGCTATCCGTATTCCCGTCATTGCATCTCCTGTGTACCAATTGCCAGCAGTAGTCAGAAAATGCAGCGTGATGATTGGTATATGACGTGCCGCTGTTCGGCTGAACTAGCTATGCCTGAGGCTATAGGCCGCTATGCCGCCGAACGTACGCTCGCGCGTCTTGGAGCCCGCCAGCTTAATACCCGAAAGTGTCCGGTATTATTCGAAGCACCGCTCGCCATTAGCATACTTAGTGCTTTCGTACAGGCGACTAGTGGTGGAGCGTTGTACCGTAATATGAGTTTCTTAACTGATTCGCGAGGCGAACTTATATTCGCACCGCATATACGAATCTATGAAGACCCGTATATACCTCGAGGACTCGGCAGTGTCCCATTCGATGCAGAGGGCGTGCGCACTACTAAGCGTGATGTCGTGCAAAACGGTATTGTACAGGGATATTTCCTATCGATGTATTCTGCTCGAAAGCTTGGTCTGAAAACTACCGGTAATGCCGGCGGTTCGCATAATCTATCATTAACTAGTATGCTGACACGCGAGGATGATGATTTCCGGGCGATGTTACGCAAACTCGGAACGGGTCTATTGTTAACTGAGCTGATGGGGCAAGGCGTAAATCTTGTAACAGGCGACTATTCGCGCGGTGCATTCGGATTCTGGGTAGAAAATGGCCAAATCCAATATCCGGTTGAGGAGATTACAGTCGCTAGTACGCTGCAACAAATGTTTTCACAAATCATCGCAATTGGTGCCGATAGAGTAGTGCAGGGAGCGAAAGAAACTGGCTCAGTGCTGATCGAGCAGATGATGATTGCTGGCCAATAAGCCCCCGAGAAATTAGCAGATTCTTTCGTATTCGACGAAAGAGTAAACGAAGTTATTTGGTGAATGCGTTCGACAGGTTTCGCGTGACACCTCTTGCCATTGCTCTAGAGACGGCGCGGGAAACGTTACATCACCCTCGAATATGTAGTCGATCTCAGTAATAATTAATCGTTCAGCATACCGAATTCCCTCCCGATACAACTGGGCGCCACCGATCAGGTATGCAAAAGGCGCGTTCAGCGTTTCGCATAACGCAATCGCTGCGTCCAGGCTTGTGACTGTATTACAACCATCAAAACGCCGACTTGTATCATGGGTCACGACGATATTCCTACGGCCCGGTAGTGCGCGCTGAATAGACTCATGAGTCTTACGCCCCATGATGAGTGGCATACCCATCGTTTTACGCTTGAAATGAGCAAGATCCTCAGGCAGTTTCCATGGAAGTTTATTATTGAGCCCAATCACTCCATTACGCGCATGCGCGACGATTAAGAAAAGAGTTGTCATAATTCACTATAGATTGAGATAAGATAGGTCCTACATTCTTATTTATAGGTTAGTTATAGCTAAATGTCGGATATCGGAAGTAAATATGGAGATGACAATAGCTGTTGATATGATTTGTTCTTTAGTGGTACTAGGCTATATTGCAATAGGTGCAGCAATGTAGGGATGAGGGTCGTAGCCGGCAATCTCAAAGTCTTCAAATCTATAATTAAACAGAGTTTCTGGGCGTCGCTTTATGATTAGCCGAGGCAGAGATCGTGGCGTACGAGTAAGTTGAAGTTGAGCTTGATTAATATGATTTAAATATAAGTGCGCGTCGCCGATTGAATGAATTATTTCGCCAGGTTGCAAGCTAAGTTGCTGCGCGATCATATGAGTTAGAAATGCTACCGACGCGCAATTATATGGAATACCAAGGAACCAATCTCCTGATCGCTGAGTAAGCATGCAACTTAGCTTATTATTAGCGATGTAAAACTGATATAAGATGTGGCATGGCGGTAGTGACATACGACCCTCTAGAGCATTTTGTATAGGAGATTGCGACTCGTCTGGCAGAAATGATACATTCCATGCGCTAATAATATGCCGTCGGCTGTTTGGATTCGTACGCAGTGAGTCGAGTAGTGCCTGCACCTGATCGGTCCAAGTGCCGTCAGGATTGCGCCAGGAGCGCCACTGTGCACCGTAAACAGGCCCAAGCTCTCCGTCAGATGTAGCCCATTCATCCCAAATTGTCACGCCGTTTTCATTTAGGTAGCGAATATTCGTATCGCCTTTTAGGAACCATAATAATTCGTGAAGAATTGATCGTACATGCAGTTTCTTAGTAGTCAGTAACGGAAAGCTAGTAGATAAATTATGTCGATATGACACGCCGAACAACGAGCGTGTACCTGTCCCAGTGCGATCGCTCTTAATTACACCATGTTCGAGTAAATTCTTAAGAAGAGATAAGTATGATACATCCATGGTCTAACACCTAGAGTTACTTACCAAGTAGAATAGTAACTATAAATAGCGAGTGCATTATTCTAAATAATAATAGACTGTCTTAGTCTAGGAGAGAATTCTTACTCGTTCATCTATTATTAGTATAAAGTTATCGTTAGTATTTATACGATTTGCCGTAGTATGCAAAGTCATATGCTTCAGAAAGGGGGCTGGACGTTAGTTTCCTTATACGGAACTGTATAAGTTTGATACTAGTGTTGTCGTTGTGGCGGTCTAGGTAGGTGAAGCTACACCTACATATGGTGTAACCTGCTTTTACACGTAGCAATGTTATGAGGCTTAGCAGCATAAACTCTATAAGCGCTAGTGCTAGCTACAACCTCCAAGGTACCTATATAGCAATGGTAAATAGATGATACGAATAACTTACATAGTACCGTTTGCTTATATTAACTATTCATCTAGACGACTGGAGTAGGTACCCTATAGAGTTCAGGTTATAAAAGCGGCAATAAATTACCGCCGAGTTTTATAATTAATAATCTACTCAATCCAGTAAGTTAAGTGGGATTCCCCAGTAATGTTGAACACTAAAATAATTTGGTCAATTATTACTTAACTGATACAGCAAGATTACTGTGGGAGAAGATGGAATGATGTTTTCAGGTAAGCATACATACAACATACATTATCTTAATAAGAGGTTAGTATTCTTTGTTGTAAGAAGAAAACATCGGTTGTCAATAGCAATAGCGCTCTTACCTTAAAAAGGTAACTTATTAGCAGGGCATTAACGTTTTAGTTTGGATCTTTAGCAAAGTTAATCGCGCCTCTGACTCTTTTTTGTATGCGGGCTAGATATATAATAAACAATATAATTCATGGTTAGATCAGAAAAAGCCTTACCCACAAGTTAATAATCGGAGATTTATATATGCTCACATGTAAGCTTTCGAAAATAAAGCGCGTTAGTGTGGTACGCTAGTAACTAGATGAGTCACCCGTACGTCTACCTAAGTCTATAGTATAAATATTAGGCGATTACGTGGCAAAATAACACACGGCACCAAAATCAAGATAGTAAGACTATCTATCTAAAATAGTCGCCCGCCATAACAAGGTGCTGGTTTAGCATCCTATTTTCTACTAATGCTTTAATGATTGGCCTATTACACGGTATCGTATCGATTTACAGCATCTGCTCACTATAGGAATATTCTAGACTATATTATGCGAAAAACGCCAATTAAAATTTATTTTTAAGTGCTCATAGTTAATTATTACTTTACTCAAAATACGCTGCACAACATGCGGTTGAAGTAGGGTCATAACAACAGATCATGCTCAATATTAGTCGAAGCTCTTTGTAAAAAAAGAATTGCTATGAATGCTTGTGTTTACATTGACGATAACGCTACAACGATTGACTTAGATACTATTTAAGTAGTTTTGGCTCCCCGACCTGGGTTCGAACCAGGGACCTGCGGATTAACAGTCCGACGCTCTACCAGCTGAGCTATCGGGGAAAAAGATAGAAATCTATTCTCTAAGAATATTGTCGTTTTGTCAAAGACAAAAATGGAAGTGGGGTATTAACTTCTATCAATGTACTCGCTCTCTATGCATGCCGTTACGCTTATTTCTCAAGAAGTTTCAGTTTATCTTTTACATCTTTCCACATTTCCGCGTCTGGTAGAGCAAGCTTAGTCCGCGTGATGCTAGGCCAATTCTTTGCTAGCTCCGCGTTCAATTGAATAAATTGTTGCTGGTCTACGGGTATATCTTCTTCTGAATAGATTGCATTAACCGGACATTCTTCCACACAAACAGCACAATCAATGCACTCATCTGGGTCGATCGCAAGGAAGTTCGGACCTTCTCTAAAACAGTCAACCGGGCATACGTCAACGCAATCAGTATAGCGGCATTTAATGCAGTTTTCGGTTACAACGTGAGTCATGAAAGCTCCTGCACTCTATGTATTTCCGGTTTGGCAAGCATAAGATAAAAACACCGCTATTCTACATGATCCGTATTTTATAGCTTACTGCGCTTTTATTTAGCCCCCTCTAATCTAATCTGTTTGTTATACACTTTAATATGTTTTGTACGCAGTGCGTCCACCCTACTGTTTATCTTTGTCTAAGCGATTATGATTATCACTTCGTTGCTCGATACTGATCTCTATAAATTCACGATGATGCAGGTCGTGCTGCATCATTTTCCTGCTGCCAGCGTCGAGTACCGGTTCCATTGTCGCACTCGAGGTATTAATTTGGCATTATATATCGACGAGATTCGGGGGCAAATCAGGCATTTATGCCAGTTACAATTCACTGATGACGAGCTCGATTACTTGCGTCAGTTACGCTTTATTAAGAGCGATTTTGTTGATTTCCTTGCACTATTCGAGCTCAAGGAAAAATATATTCGCATTGAACCCTCCCTGAAGGCTAACGGCGAGATCGAGATCGTTGTGCGCGGGCCATGGCTACATACAATCCTGTTCGAGATTCCCGTACTAGCAATTGTTAACGAGGTCTATTTTCGCAATACGCAGCGCTCACCAGCATACAATGATGGACGCGCGCGCCTGGTAGGTAAGATAGTAATGCTTAACTCTAGGTCTGACTATACCGATTGCAAGATTGCGGACTATGGTACACGCCGCCGTTTTTCGAAGAAGTGGCACGAGGAGGTTATCCTAACGCTGATGTCAGGGCTCAGACAGCAGCTTTCCGGAACGAGCAATGTCTACTACGCGATGAAATATGGGTTAAAGCCACTTGGTACGATGGCGCATGAGTATCTACAGGCATGTCAAGCACTGGGGACCCGTTTGCGCGATTCTCAGATCTTTGGTTTTGAGATATGGTCCAAGGAATATCGAGGTGATCTAGGTATTGCATTGTCCGATGTCTATGGTATGAGCGCATTTCTGCGCGACTTTGATATGTATTTTTGCAAGCTATTTGATGGTGCGCGCCATGATTCAGGAGATCCTTTTAAGTGGGGCGAGCAGCTATTGAAACACTACGAAGTAAATCGCTGCGATCCTCGCACTAAGATCCTAGTCTTTTCTGATGCACTTGATATCCCAAAGGTTCTAAAGTTGTATGAGCGCTTTCGAGGGCGATGCCAACTAGCATTTGGTGTAGGCACTAATTTGACCAATGATTTAGGCTACTTACCGCTTCAGATCGTGATGAAAATAGTCCGCTGTAATGGCCAGCCTGTTGCAAAATTTTCTGACTCGCCGGGAAAAAATATGTGTGAGGATCCCGCGTACATTACATACCTGCGTCAGGTATTCGAGATTAATGTGCCATTAGCGGAGAGTAAGCACGCATAGCGCGGCATTGCCCGACGCGCTTACCGAGATTTTGGTGCGCAGTACATCCGGGAGTTTTCGAACTAAAAAAGCCTGTACTATAATGTGCGTTTATGGGCTTAGTAGATGCTATTTTTATGGTGTTTATTCTACCACCCCACAAGCATAAACTCTCTACAATTTACAATCGCATATTCTAATATGTTAAAGTTAAGTATTATAGATGATTTTGAGTGCCTGTGTTTTGATCGATGAATATAACACGATTGCGCTTAGCCAAGCTAATTTCAAATGTTTAGTGCTGTATAGCATGAAATATTATGTCGGATATATACAGATTTTACGCTTTATCATTTATTTAGAATGAATGTAATTTCAGACAATTTATACTAATATCCTAAAACTCAGTTTAAATTAATTGCTGCTATTTACATTTCCATAATTTTATTATACTTCTTTCTAGATTGATGGAATACTGTGTTTCTCACACGCCAAGGCTAATACTTTAGATTTTATTTAAAGGTTAATCCGACATGATATGTCGATATTTATGATGAAGATAAAGTTTTTCATGGCATGAAACATTATATATACATTTAGACTGGAGTAGTAATGAACTAAATAGTTTAGTATGGCGGATATGCTTCCTAGATATATTCGAAACGTTTGAAGCGTATCATCAAGTTGATGTGAATCGAGATAATTATCTATTTACCCACGTACAAAGCTTGCCGATACCAATTAATCTTGAATTCCTAGGAACATACACTATATGTTAACGGTTATTTTAGTAGTTATAGTGATGGTATTGACTATTACGTTATTTACTCTCGCGTCTGCGATATGGCGGGGCGATGCCGGTAAGATAACTCAGGCAATACTTCAAGCGCTCTCGGAACGACTACGTGAATTGGGCGATGTCAACGCGCGATCCCAGGAAAGGCTAGAGCGCGAGCTACGCACACAGTTAATCGAAAACGCTAGCGTATCCCGAACAGATATAGGTGCCGGTGTTACCCAACTACAAGGGGCACTAGCAGCACAACTCTCCAGTATTGCTACGGTGCAAAATAATCAGATTGATATTTTTTCACAGCAACTAAGTAAACTTACGCAGAGTAATGCACAGCAAATTGATACGTTTCGTTTGTCTGGTCAACAGCAGGCACAATATGCGCGCGAGGAACAGGCGATTGCATGGAAGCGATTCGGCGATACGCTGAATCAGCAATTATCCATGATCTCTGAGGGCAATGAGCGACGTCTTACTGAGGTGCGGGCAACTCTTGAGAAAAAGCTCAAAGATATTGAGGCAAATAATGCAACTAAGCTTGACGAGATGCGATGCGTTGTTGATGAAAAGCTTAACGCCACGTTGGAACAGCGCCTAGGTGAATCGTTCAAGCTAGTATCAGACCGACTTGAACAGGTCCATCGTGGTTTAGGCGAGATGCAAACCCTCGCTATAGGTGTCGGTGACCTAAAAAAAGTATTGACAAACGTCAAGATGCGAGGCAATTGGGGCGAGGTTCAACTTCAGGCTTTACTTGAGCAGATTCTTACGATCGATCAATACGTAAAAAATGTAGCTACGGTGCCGCTCAGCAATGAGCGTGTTGAATTCGCAATTCGGTTACCGGGTCGGAACGCAAGCGATCAATATAATGCACAGCCAGTATGGCTGCCGATCGATGCAAAATTCCCTCGTGAAGACTATGATCGATTAATCGAAGCGCAGGATCGATCCGACCCTATTGGCCTTGAAGAGGCTGCTAGAGCACTAGAAACGCGCGTCAAGCTAGAAGCCAAGTCGATTACGGATAAGTATGTATCACCGCCACATACGACTGACTTCGCCATTTTATTCTTGCCGACAGAAGGGCTCTATGCGGAAATCTTGCGCCGGCCGGGGCTAACTGATGTATTGCAGCGTGACTACCGGGTCATGATTGCAGGACCTACTACACTAGCCGCGTTATTAAATAGCTTACAGATGGGTTTCCATACGCTGGCGATTGAAAAACGCTCAAGCGAAGTATGGCAGGTGCTCAGTGCAGTGAAAACTGAATTCAGAAAATTCGGTGACGTTTTAACAAAAACAAAGAATCAGCTTGCGACCGTTGCTCGATCTATTGAATTAGCTGAAACCCGGACACGGCAGATGAACAAGAAGCTGCGAGTTGTCGAAGCACTGCCTGAAGAGCAGGTCTCAGAACTTCTGGGCGATGATGAACAAGTGCCTGAAACTCTAAAAGATAATAGCGACGAATAAGCTAATTCAGCCGTGCATACTAGTTCTACCAGTGGTACCGCCCATTGTATGCACGGATCCCCGCAAGCTAATACTAGGCTTCTATTTACGCCTATGACGTGCACTCAGTAGCAACGCTACCTCATATGCCGCACGTAGTAGTCCATCACTAGTTATAGACTATTTTAGTTAAGGGAGCGTAGTAAAATACTTGTATTACTTAATATATATACCCCCTAACCAAGAAATTATTTTTCCTTCATCGTATTTAGCACACAATTTTGTTTTTATTAAAAAGCAGTGCGGTACTACCTAGTAGGTATAACATATAATTCAAATGGGTAAACTAAGTATATATTGAGTACTAATGCATGTGACTATATTAATAGAGTATTAATAATACTGTTGTATATAAATACCGCTAATATGCCTAGTAGAATAATAGTAAAAAGGTGGTACATAAAATTAGTATATTAGTTATTATCGCCAAGGAAAATAGATAAAATTATTCGTTAGAAACATAAATAGACTGTGTTTTCTCGCGGCAATCAACCTAGTATTGATATTCCTTAAAATAAGGAAAGAGTTAGAATTATTCGCGAGCCTAGAATATCCGTGTGCTTAAGCGGTAGTGAGCGCAACTTGTATGAAAGGCCTAGGCTAGGCTGATGTACTACAGTTAGTAAAAATTATATGTTAGTAAAAGCGATATATATTCGCATAGCGATAAAATCGTGTACTAGGGTAATTATATCAATTTATATTTTTTATACTAATTAAATATGATGAGTCTGAAAGAGTTTTACTAAAGCATAATGTCTTTATTGTATTACGGGCGAAAAGCGAGCTTTCTAAATAACTGATGAATAGCCCTTGCCGAAGCAAGGGCTATTCATCACGGTCTGGGCCGAGTCTCAACTTGTTGCATAAATTCTATAGATGGCATAAATAACGGCTTACGTTTACGGCTGGTACCCAATAGTTCTTGAGACGGTTTAGGGGCTTTCTCCGCTGCACGTAGCTTATCTGGATCTGTATTAACCCATACCAGTCCAACAGACTCCAGGACTGGGGCTAGAGTGTCGATTGATAGCACACCTGTCACTGTATTGCCGACAGTAGTTTTGCTATAGCACGTTCCAGCGTATCTAGTCACTGTATCCTTCGATTGTGTGTCTGGGGCTTGATCTGATACAACAGACGTGTTGGCGTGAGTTGATATTATTGATGTCGACGTGTCTGAGCTCTTTGAGCTTGCTGGTTCTAGTTTATCACTTCGTACCAGAACCGACTCATCACATTCTACTAATGCTAATGGATCTGATGTCGTAGTAGTTATTGCTACTCTTGATGTTGGCACTGTTCGAGCTTGTTGTCGTGAAATTTCACCGGTCATGCGACAGCCTGTATTTGAATCGATAACAAGAGGCTGTCCTATGAACGCTTCTTGCTGGGTAGTGACTATAGATGCGGGTGGTACTGGGCGATATCCACAAGATTGATTGGCATTTATAGATGTGATAGATCGATCTGTATGTTCAACTACCGCTCCTGATCTAGGGATATTCTGGCGAGTCGACACTGCGTCATCTATCGATTTAGTGGAAGCATTCGTTACAGAGCTCAGTGCTGCGTGATTTATTTTTTCTTTTCTTTCAGCTACTTCTGGAGTATGAGTCATGTTGAGGTTTTCCTCGCCGTGCTCGCCGCGGCGCACACTACGGCGCCCACGCCGTCGCCGTCGACGTTCCTCGCTGTCACGCACAAGATTAGTTCCTGATGTGACGCTAATATTCGTTGCCCTTATTGATTTTCTCTGATCTTGTTCGACCGTCTGCTTATCGCGTAATAAATTAACAGGAAGTTGCTCTAATCTCTTATGCATGACTTGCTCGTCGCGTTCGCGACGATCTGTACATTCATTACTATTCTCATTATGATCAGCCCATTCAGTACGCTCTATATAAGCGGAGGGCGCTGCCTGTTTAATATACGCCGATTGTTTTTCATTTGCGCGAATCTCAGCTTGATGCTCTTGGTAAGAGGTTTGCATATTGCACACATCCCGCTTGTTTCCGTCTGTGTGTTCGGTCTCTTTTATATCGAGTTCATCGTGATGAGTCTCACGGCCTGATTGATCGGCAATATGAGATTTCGGCTCGTTACAATTACTAGGGTAATAACCGCGTTGATATAGTAAATTGTGTTCTGTGCTCTGATGAGCCCCACTACTAACATGTTTCTTAAGAGTCTGTATTGGAGTACTTGCACTAATAGGTTGAGTCGATCTAGTAGCAAGCTTTTTACTAAAAATGCGCTTGAGCCATCTGATTAGTCCTCCGCTTTCTGCGGTTGACAGTGAAATCGATGTATACGGTGCTACCTCTGATATTAAGCATGGTGCGGTGCTAGGTCTAGGTGCACGAACTTCTGGAGTGATGCCCCTGACAGCGGCTTCCTGTTTTGGCTTCATATCATTATCGCGCTTGCTATAACCAGTCTCCAATTCTAACTCGCGAGCCGCCTCTTCAGCCATGCGCCACGACGCACGCGGTTCGTCAAGTCTCGTGTCATGATAACGTAGCCGTTCGAGTTTATAGTGTGGTGTTTCGAGATGTTTATTTGGAATAAGCAATACGTTAACCTTAAAACGCGATTCAACTCTATTAATTTCCTGACGTTTTTCATTCAACAGGAAGGCTGTCACCTCGACTGGAACCTGGCAATAGATTGCTGCAGTATTCTCCTTCATCGCCTCTTCTTGAATAAGTCGCAATACTTGTAGTGCAGACGATTCAGTATCGCGAATGTGGCCAGTTCCGTTACAACGCGGACAGGTTACATGGCTGCTCTCGGATAAGGCTGGACGTAGCCGTTGACGTGACAGCTCCATGAGTCCGAAACGCGAAATCTTGCCCATTTGAACGCGGGCTCGGTCATGCTTAAGTGCGTCCTTAAACCGTTGCTCGACTTCACGCTGGCTTCTAGAAGACTCCATATCGATGAAATCAATCACAATTAGTCCACCCAAATCACGTAGTCGTAACTGGCGTGCTATCTCATCACTCGCCTCTAGGTTTGTGCGCAATGCTGTTTCTTCGATATCGGCACCCCTAGTTGCTCGAGCCGAGTTTACATCAATAGCTACCAATGCTTCCGTGTGGTCGATTACAACAGCGCCGCCTGATAGTAGAGGCAAGATACGAGAATATGCGGTCTCGATCTGGTGCTCAATTTGGAATCGAGAGAACAAAGGCACGTCATCATGATAGCGTTTTATCTTACCAAGATTATCCGGCATTACCACTTCCATAAACGAGCGAGCTTGATCATGGATATCCTGTGTATCAATTAGGATCTCGCCAATATCAGGCTGGAAGCAATCACGAATTGCACGGATTACTAAGCTTGATTCAAGATAGATAAGCAGTGGCGCGCGCGACCCGTTTGCCGTTGTTTCAATAGCACGCCATAATTGCAATAAGTAATTTAAGTCCCACTGAAGTTCTTCAGCAGAACGACCGATGCCCGCGGTTCGCGCGATCATGCTCATACCGTTTGGTAATTCGAGCTGTGCCAGCGTTTTTCGTAATTCTTTTCGATCATCGCCCTCAATACGTCGGGATACACCACCACCCCGTGGATTGTTAGGCATCAGTACTAAATAACGGCCGGCTAATGAGATAAAAGTGGTCAGTGCAGCGCCTTTATTACCGCGCTCTTCTTTTTCAACCTGGACGATTAGCTCCTGACTCTCGCGTAGAGCGTCTTGGATACGTATAGAGCGTATTGCGGTGCAATTCTTAAAATATTGTCGGTCAACCTCTTTAAATGGCAAAAAACCATGTCGATCCTCGCCGTAATTGACGAAGCATGCTTCAAGCGACGGCTCAATTCGTGTGACCACTCCTTTATAGATATTGCCCTTACGCTGCTCGCGTCCGGCGGTTTCAATATCAATGTCGATTAGTTTTTGTCCATCGACGATCGCCACACGCAACTCTTCCTGCTGCGTTGCGTTGAACAACATACGTTTCATTAACGGCTCCAGTGCGGCTCTGCATCCCGTCCGCAGTTCCAGATTAAAACCGGACGAGCAGCAGCACGCCACCTCTTTTTGTCAAAAAAGCACGCTGGAGCGGGAAACTTTGTCTGGCGGGAATTCCCTTGACCTACTCGCGTCTAAACGTAAAAGTAGCGTCCCGGGGGAATTTTCTGCGAATAGTTCAAAAGTACAGCACAGCAAAACCCGGTAGGTGGTGCAACGGCGCATTATGCAATTAAACGCCTGAAGACCAGCATCAAAGCGTATCAGCTACTTCTGCCCGTCGGCAGCCTGAACAAAAATGCACGCGGAAAAGATTTCTTCGGGGTTTCAGACAATTAATTCCGTAACCTCAATGTCTTTCTCGTTCGAGCGTGCAGCTCGTCTAACTGCTTTTCGTATGCTTTTCACAATCTACCTAAGCCTGCGCATGGCGTATTAGCTGATATAGAGTACTGTGATCTAGACACAAAATTCTTTATAACCAAAATTTCCGTTACCAGCTTATCATCGACGATGCCGAATCCACCTGTGGGCGATATCCCTGCACCGTGCAACGACATGCGTGCAACTTGCTGCTCTCATCTTCCAGGCGAGCAGCTGGCCTGGTGTGCGAGATAGAATAATGCACGGGCTCTTGCACTGAAATACCCCGTGGCTTACTGGGCACATCGCTATCAGCGTGCTGCCCATCTTATAAATTATATTCAGAATGAATAAGTTAGGCAAAATTTCGAGAGATGCTTCAGCCGGCAACTGTGTTTCATGCCTGCGCGTAGATGACGTGTCAGCTGGCCAGCGCATCGACAATTTCCTCATACGCATATATAAAAAAATACCCAAAAGTCATATTTATCGAATTTTGCGAAGCGGCGAAGTACGAGTTAATAAAAGCCGGATCGACGCCTCATACCGGCTTAAGTTCTCTGACATTGTGCGTGTGCCGCCAATATGGGTTCAGCCATCTAACTCCATAGTAAGCGCTCCAGCTGCAACATTTCCAGTGCTATATGAGGACGATCACCTGATTGCGTTGAATAAGCCAGCAACCATTGCAGTACACGGCGGCAGTGGAGTAAATTTTGGTGTTATCGAGCAAATGCGAGCGGCGCGTCCCCAGGCTAATATGCTCGAACTAGTGCACAGACTCGACCGGGGAACATCTGGTGTGCTGTTGCTAGCCAAGAAACGTGCTGCACTCATTGGATTACATAAGCAGATTCGCGAAGGTCGGATGGATAAGCGCTACCTGGTGTGTGTATATGGTTCATGGCCGGTAGCGTGGGGTGTGCGCCATGCGGTAAAAGCACCGCTGTTCAAGTACTTGAATGCTAACGGCGAGCGGCGTGTTCGCGTTCAGTTAGATGGGTTAACCTCCTATACAGTCTTTAACCTGCGGCAGCGTTTAGGTAATTATTTATTATTAGAGGGAGAACTAAAGACTGGTAGAACACACCAGATTCGTGCGCATCTTGCGCATCTGTGTTTACCAATTATTGGTGATGACAAATACGGCAATTTTTTATTGAATAAGCATCATGCTCGTCCTGGCGTTCAGCCAGGATTAAGTCGTATGTTCCTTCATGCGTGGCGACTAAATATTAAGCATCCAGCTAATGGTATGCCACTAGCATTTGAGGCGCCTTTGCCGTCGGAGTGCTGTATTTTTTTGCAACAATTAACGGATATGTCGAGTATAAATAATATGAAAACATTTTAACTTGCTCATGTTTGATTGGGATCGAACGTGAGCATTCGGCCACACACATCATATATAATATCTAGCAAGTGTATCAGGACACTAACTGTTAGGTGCTTTATTCATCATCAACGAGATATATTATTAGATTAGGATTACATGATGTGCTATATATCGCTGTACCTAATCTTGATCTGCCTACATATTTTCTCCTTACGAAGCGCATTCGGTTTTATTATATGAGTGGTTATTTCATATCAAACTATCCACGCGCGCGCGAAATGCTAGAGCAATTATATAGTGCAAACCACCTGATCGCAATAGTGACTTGAAAATCAAGAGTAGGCTGAACCGTGCGTTAGATTTGGTTCAGTGAATGACAATGTTCGATGCAACTCGCTGCATAGACGAGTCGTCTTTAGAACTACATTCAGCAATGTTACATAAGTTGGCATAGGAATTGAGGAAGACTTCTATGCAAACTTTGATGATCGATGATACAACATGCGATTAACAAATCGCTACTACTACTATTAGTAGTAGCCGCAGCTTATCATCCAGCCCGAGAAACTAGTAAACTAGAGCCGTCCTTTTTCGCTGAAAATGTTGCATTGCTAACGAATTCGCTACGAGAACGCTGAACTTAATCCATCAGTATACAAACTGTATACCAATTATTACATCTATAACCGTTTTGTGAACTATAACAGTATAGCTTACTTCTATCTGAACAATACATATACAGATGGAGTGAGAGTCATCTGAGAGCGCGTTCTTCGGTGGTTCCGGGTGCACTTGGTGCATATAGGGTAAGACGTGGTTTAGTGTATACCATCGCTAGATAGTATTTACAGCTACGACTACTCTAGATTAAAAAATATGATTGACAGACTAGGCATGTTAATTGCTTCTATACTGAAGTATGTTTAGCTTTTTAGTAAACATTCGCCTATAGTTATACGCCTATTCTTAGTGGGTTTTTACTAAGAAGGTGCGATTAAGATAAACGCAAATACGAGCAGGCAAAATTAATACTTTCTAAAAGAAAACTATGCAAGCAAAACTCTGGTTATTAAGGTTAGAGCCTATCAACCTTAATAGGAAACGAAGCTAGCTGCGACCATCGGTATCACGGGGATGTGCTGATTCTGCGTCTGATACGCTTATTAATGCATTACCGACACTCGCTAGATATTAACCAACTTGCCTAATATCTATATCTCATATAAGAATGTCGATACCTGTTTCCTCAGGAAAATACCGTGTGTTTTTTTAATTTTAATTACACACCTTAGCGCACACTGCACGGTCTGCCTAAGTGCAAGCAACTCGCTAGTTCTACAGTATTATCTAACCTTTTTAATAAAGGCCCATTCATTAGAAAAGGCGAGCTCATAAATCTTTATCTAGTCCTCCGGGCGGTATCGATAGTATTAAACAGCGATATACCGGCCTCACATAGCATACTAGTTAATGCGATTAACGGCAGGCCCATCAAGGCAGTGGGGTCGTCGCTATTGACCTCTTCTAGTAAGGCGATCCCGAGCCCTTCAGATTTAGCACTTCCAGCGACGTCGTAGGGCTGTTCTATCCTCAAGTAAGAGTCTAGTTCAATATCAGACAAGCTTCGAAAGCGTACTCGTGTGACGACATCCACACAGCGTGGTATGTCGTTCTGTTGATCATAGAGGCACAGCGCAGTATGAAAGTCAACGCAGCGCCCTCGCATCATGCAAAGCTGTCTTAGCGCGCTCATATGGTCTCCTGGCTTACCAATTTGTCGTCCGTCAAGCGTGGCAACCTGATCTGCGCTAATTACTAGTGCATCGCGACGGCTTGAATCTATCGCACGGGCCTTAGCCTCGGCTAGTCGTAGGGCGGTATCAGATGGCTTCTCATTTGGGAGAGCAGTTTCATCGATATCTGGCACGTCGATCTCGAAATGTATGCGTAACCGCTTAAGCAACTCACGCCGGTATGGTGAGCTGGAAGCGAGAATTAGCCGGTGATCGGTAAGTGAATGAGTTATAAGCTGCATAGGTAAGGCGGTCGGAATATATGATATGAGTACGGATAGCATCTAGTACATTACCAGATGTCATTGAAGTTTTCGGTACGTAAAAGGCAAAAAACGATATCGGTTTTTATCAATGATTCTGTTTGTTAATAATAGAGGGTCTAAGCGTAAGCGAAAAATTGAACAAATGAGTAGAACTCATAATGGATTATGAGGTGATGATCAATTATCGTAAACCGGATCTATTTTTATTGAATTTTGAGCCAATGGGTTAACAAGTAATATAAAGGTTATATGTTTTCAGATTAAACCAGTTTTTAAATAAAGTACTGCAGATGAGTTAATGCTTTGTACTGAAAAGTAAGCACTGATAGGGGCATGTATAGTATGATTTACCTGTCAATTAATACTGAATTTTTGAAAAAGCTAATAGCTACTTGCCTAATCACTATTAAGTGCTCTGATGGTGCATTAGAGCTAGGTTAGCTTGATTTCTTGAAAAAGATAAAATAAAGAATCTGTTTTTGTTATCTTTATTTGAAAAATAAGATCTGCCCCGCCAGATATATTAAATCTCTTCTATAAATATGGGCGGATTGACCTCTAGTAATAGACTAGAGCGTGCGCACCCCGTTCTTTACACTCGAGGCACTTAGAGGCGATAAGCGCTACTCTATACTGTACCTTGAGTAGGTGGATGTGTTTCGGTAGCTCGACCAGTCTAATCCGCCATGCTAATATGGCCTGTTTAGCAAGTGAATAAGCAGGTTGTGTTAAAATGAACCAAATTTTCCGGAGATTCCATGGCAGTTCAGCAGAATAAAAAATCCGCATCAAAACGTGGTATGCACCGTTCACACGATTTTCTAGATGCGTCCCCTCTGGCTATTGAACCAGGCACTGGTGCAGTTCATCTACGTCATCATATCAGTCCAAACGGCTACTATCGAGGAAAAAAAGTCGTTAAGACTAAGAGCGACTAAGTGTTTAGTTGAAATGGCCGCCTATCTCGTCTTCTTACGATTCTATTACTCTGGCTTTGTCAAAAAGCGGCATTGATCTGCCGCTTTTTTGTATCTAAGATTTGTTGTATTCCATGACTATAATAAAGATCGCAATCGACTGCATGGGGGGTGACCACGGCCCAGCTGTGACGGTTCCTGCCGCAGTTAGTTTTGCGCGGGCGCATCCAGACGCGCAACTTGTACTAGTAGGATTGTATGAGGCAATCCGCGCGCAGCTCAAGCGATATAAGATGTCTGATATACCAACGCTGTCGATCATCAGGGCAAGCGGAGTCGTTGCAATGGACGACTCCGTTGAGATCGCGCTACGGAAGAAGAGAGATTCGTCGATGCGTGTCGCTTTGAATCTAGTTAAGGCAGGTTGCGCGCAAGCATGTATTTCAGCAGGTAATACGGGCGCGTTGATGGCGGTGTCGCGGTACGTTCTTAAAACATTGCCCGGCATTGATCGACCTGCGATCGCTTTTGCCCTGCCGAATCAGGTTGGGTATACAACAATGCTTGACTTGGGTGCGAATGTCGACTGCGGACCGCAGAATTTATTGCAATTTGCTGAAATGGGGCATGCACTCGTGTCTGCGATCGAGGGTAAAGATCGTCCATCTATTGGATTGCTAAACATTGGTGAAGAGGTAATTAAAGGAAACAATACTATTAAGCGTGCTGGCGAGCTATTGAGGGCAAGTACACTTAATTTTCGAGGCAATGTTGAAGGAAACGACATTTATAAAGGCATAGTCGACGTAATCATTTGTGATGGCTTTGTTGGCAACGTCGCATTGAAGACATCCGAGGGACTCGCGCGGATGCTCGCCGATATGATTCTCGAAGAGTTTAATCGCTCATGGGCTACGAAACTAATGGCGCTAATTGCACTTCCAGTACTATCTCGCTTTAAAAAGAGAATCGATGCACGCCAGTATAACGGCGCCGTGCTACTTGGACTATGCGGCCTAGTAATTAAAAGTCACGGTTCAGCTGATGCGTACGCGTTTGAATGGGCTATAAAGCGCGGGTATGATGCCGTCAAGAACGGCGTCCTCCAGCGTCTAAAGTGGGCTTTAGAGGAAAATGCTAATCCGCTTACTCGTTCTGAGAATACCGATTCTAGCGAATCTGATATATCTAGCACACAAGTGCTGTTTAATGCGACTACTGGTCGTCCTGCAAGATTCGCGATTCGGCTGTTGGGCGCGCTATCATCGAACGCATGATGGCTCACTCCTACTCGCGTGTACTTGGCACTGGTAGCTACCTTCCCAGGATTCGCATCACTAACCAGACGCTAGCTGAGCGCCTTGCGCAGTATGGAATTGAGACAAATGATGAATGGATTGTAGCGCGCACGGGGATTCATTCGCGCTACTTTTCCACCCCCGAGCAAGCTACTAGCGATCTTGCACTGATAGCCGCACGCCGCGCACTCGAGGCAGCTAGAATGGATTTACAGGCGATCGAGCTGATTATCGTTGCCACATCAACACCCGATTTCGTATTTCCGAGTACAGCTTGCCTGGTTCAAGATAAACTTGGCATCCGTAATGGAAGCGCAGCATTCGATGTGCAAGCGGTCTGCTCTGGGTTCGTCTATGCATTAGCGGTAGCCGATGGGTTAATTCGTGGTGGCACGTATCGAAATGCCCTAGTGATGGGCGCCGAAACATTTTCCCGTTTGCTCGATTTTAAGGATAGAACTACCTGCGTGTTGTTCGGCGATGGCGCTGGTGCTGTTGTGCTTACTGCATCGGATTATCCGGGATTGCTAGCTAGTGCGCTCCACGCAGATGGTAGCTATGCGCATATCCTATGCGCGCCAGGCAATGTTAATGGTGGTATTGTTCAAGGTAGTGCATTGTTGCATATGGACGGGCCCGCAGTATTTAAGCTTGCAGTGAACGTGCTTGAAAAGGTAGCACGCGAAGCTCTGGCTAAGGCTAACATGTCTGCGGACCAGATCGATTGGTTGATTCCGCATCAGGCCAACATCCGGATTATGCGTGGCACATGCCGCAAGTTGGGTTTACCATTAGAACGTATGGTTGTAACGCTTGGTGAGCATGGTAATACTTCGGCTGCATCGATTCCATTAGCACTAGACGTAGCGGTGCGTGATGGACGTGTTAAGGCTGGTGATCGAATACTAATCGAAGGCGTTGGCGGCGGATTTACTTGGGGCGCAGCAATCATTTGTATGTAGTTGCATACATGACAGTAAGATGTTTGTTGTGCCGCTCCACTACATGCTGTTTCGCTACTTTTTATTCGAGTCCGCCATGAAATTCGCGTTTGTTTTTCCAGGTCAAGGTTCGCAATCAGTCGGTATGCTCGATATATTTCGAGATCACCCTGCTGTAAAGGCGACGCTTGAAGAAGCGTCCGATGCATTACAACAGGATATCGGCCGCTTAATAGAGCGGGGGCCGATCGACCAACTGAACCTTACCACTCATACGCAACCGGTAATGCTTACTGCTGCATATGCAATTTATCGCGTGTGGCAGCAGTCCGGGGGGGCAGTACCGGACATTGTTGCCGGTCATAGTCTTGGCGAATATACAGCGTTAGTCGCTTCAAACGCCATTACATTTCGTGATGCGGTTCTACTGGTTCGCTTTCGTGCGCAGGCGATGCAACAAGCAGTTCAGACGCAGGTTGGGGGCATGGCAGCAATTTTAGGGTTAGATGATGATGCTGTGCTCGACGCTTGCTTTGAAGCGGGGTCTGCTGGGGTCGTCGAGGCAGTCAACTTTAATACGCCAGCACAAGTCGTTATTGCGGGCTATATGACGGCCGTAGAAAAGGCATGCGAGATCGCTAAAGCTAAAGGTGCAAAGCACACGGTATTACTACCGGTATCAGCACCTTTTCATTCATCTCTACTTAAACCAGCGTCTGAACGTTTACGAGAGTATCTAGCTGATGTCAGCATGTGTGTGCCTCAAATTCCAGTGATTAATAATGTCGATGTAGCAATTGTTTCGAATCCAGAGAGTATAAAAGATGCTCTTGTGCGCCAGGCGGCTTCGCCGGTTCGCTGGGTCGAATGTGTACGTGCGATTGCTGCACAGAATATTACGCATATGATCGAATGCGGGCCTGGAAGGATATTGACTAGAATGACACGATGCATTGATACCAGCCTAGTGGCTGGTTCAATCGCTGATTTAGCGTTGCTCAACAATATGTTGAAACTATTGCAGAGTTGATTTTAATCTATCCTCAGGATGAAACATCAACTCGGAGCTAAGACAAAATGGGAAAATTACTCGATAAACAGATTGCATTAATCACCGGCGTGTCGCGCGGCATTGGCCGCGCGATTGCACTTATGCTTGGTCGCGCTGGCGCGACGGTAATCGGTACTACTAGGTCCAATAATAGTGCATTACTAATTAATGATATGTTGCGTGCCGAGAACATTATTGGTCATTGTGCTGTACTGGATGTCAACGATGACTGCGCAGTCGATATATTAGTCGATTCTATAGTTAAAGAGTTTGGGGGATTAAATATCCTTGTAAATAATGCTGGAATTACGCAGGACCAACTTGCGATGCGGATGAAGAATAATGAGTGGGATGCAGTGATTAACACTAATCTTAAGGCCGTATTTTGCTTATCACGTGCTGTACTGCGGCCGATGATTAAAGCGCGTAGCGGACGCATTATTAGCATTACATCAGTTGTTGGCTCAACCGGTAATTCAGGGCAAGTCAATTATGCAGCGGCTAAAGCGGGGGTATCTGGTATGACGCGGGCGCTAGCACGCGAGATCGGCAGTCGTAACATTACCGTTAATTGTGTAGCACCAGGTTTTATTGACACAGATATGACTCGTATAATGCCAGCAGTCCAGCGAGCAGCGCTCGATACCTATATTCCATTAGGCCGGCTAGGTACACCAGAAGACGTCGCTCACGCAGTTGTATTTCTTGCCTCAGAGAAAGCGGGATACATTACGGGTACAACTTTGCATGTTAATGGTGGTATGTACATGTGATAACAGATACCGGGGCGCTTACTACAATGCTCGCAAACATTGTGAGGAATAATCGCGCCTCATTTTATGCCGACTAAACCTGATAAAATGCGCGAACTTGTATTTTTGAACTCACTTTCCCTGGGAGGGATACATGGACAACATGGAACAGCGTGTTAAGAAGATCGTCGCAGAACAACTTGGCGTATCTGAATCAGAAATAAAGAGCGAAGCCTCTTTCATCAACGATTTAGGAGCTGATTCTCTAGATACTGTTGAGCTCGTAATGGCTCTGGAAGACGAGTTCAATATCGAGATTCCAGATGAAGAGGCCGAGAATATCACCACAGTCCAGCAAGCAATTGACTACGCTAAAACAAATATTAAGGTTTAAGTATTTGTATCTTTGCAGGTTATAGCCACAGGACTTACGGATTTTCGTGAAGCTTCTGTGGCTTTTAATTGTCAGTTATCTATAAAAGGATAAGATCTTGAGCGGTCGTCGTGTAGTAGTTACCGGCCTGGGGCTAATTTCGCCCGTTGGCAATAACGTTGCCGACGGTTGGGCGATCCTAGTCGCTGGTAAATCAGGAATTGCAAACATCACAAAGTTTGACGCGTCGAATTTTTCGACGCGTTTCGCTGGCGAAGTTAAGAACTTTAACATTGAGGATTATATCGTAGCTAAAGAAACCCGCCATATGGATACTTTCATACACTACGGTTTTGCAGCTGGTGTTCAGGCTATGACGGATGCTGGTATCAACACGGAAAGCGAGAACCTGGAACGTATCGGCGTCGTAGTTGGCTCAGGAATTGGTGGCTTACCAATGATTGAAGTTACGCAAACTGAAATGCTTAGACGTGGGCCACGACGGATTTCCCCATTTTTTGTTCCAGCCTCAATCATTAATATGATTTCTGGTCATTTATCAATATATTATGGTTTTAAAGGACCAAACCTGGCGATTGTGACTGCATGTACGACTGGACTGCACTGCATAGGTGAGGCGGCGCGGTTAATTGAATATGGCGATGCTGACGTGATGCTAGCCGGCGGCGCTGAAGCGGCTGTTTCTCCACTGGGCATTGGTGGATTTGCTGCCGCTCGCTCGTTGTCGCGCCGCAATGATGATCCGGCTACTGCTAGTCGTCCATGGGATAGAGATCGTGACGGCTTCGCATTGGGTGAGGGCGCTGGAGTCATGGTGCTTGAGGAATACGAACGCGCGAAGGCACGAAGCGCGAAGATCTATGCCGAAGTCGCTGGCTATGGCATGAGCTCTGACGCTTATCATATAACGTCGCCGCTCGAGGATGGCGACGGCGCACGTCGTTGTATGCTGGCAGCATTGAAGAACGCTCGTATAAATTTGGATGAAGTCCACTATCTGAATGCCCATGGCACATCAACATTATTAGGTGATCTAGCGGAAACTATCGGCATTAAGCGCGCGTTTGGTGACCACGTGAAGCATATGGTTGTAAACTCTACAAAATCGATGACCGGCCACTTGCTGGGTGGTGCAGGTGGACTAGAGTCAGTATTTACTGTATTAGCTCTTTATTACCAGGTATCGCCTCCGACAATTAATATTTTCAATCAGGATCCAGAGTGCGATTTAGATTACTGTGCAAATACCGCACGGGATATGCAAATCGATGTTGCGCTAAAGAATTCGTTCGGCTTCGGTGGCACGAATGGAACATTAGTATTCAAGCGAGTTTAACAACATATCGTGACTGCGCTCTGAAAAGCATATTAATGCTATCACTCATTTTTCTATGTTTTTAGATGATATTTCTCGGCACTAAGCGTCATCAATAAGTAGGTGCTAGTTCAATATTACTGCAATGCTGAATATGCTGTCTTCCTAATGCTGTGCTTAGTACAAGCTGACGCACAGGCAATACAGAGCAATGCTAAACTAAGTTAAGATACCAATCTAAGTAGACACAATTAAACATCTTGTTTGGTAGCGACCCAATTAGTCGATCCCATACAGAAAAGTGAAAAGCCACATTGAAATTCTATTTACTAACGATAAGACTATCGGGTTAATTGCGCGCCTTGTACACGATCTAGCTACAATTAAATCCTATACGTGACCGCATAGATTGCTATTGACACCGCCAATAATTATCTTTCAACACAGAGGCTAGATAGGTTAGTTTCTACCGAAATAATGTAGAAAAAGCTGAAATTTTATCCAGTGATTTTTATCTGCCTGAATCAGTGTTAATGGGCAAGCAAATTACACAAATAGTCAACACCGTTATAGCGGCGTTACCCCGGGGAGTTACGAATAGCAATCACGCCACGCGATATTGCAGGATTAAGTTATAAAGAAATTACTAAGATGATCGGTTATTCAATCAGTACTGTTCGATCTCGTATTTTTAGAGCTCGTGAAGCTATCGCGGTAAGATTAAGACTATTTCTGGAAATTTTTATAAGAAAGCGATGGTAGGACAAAGACGTACAGGACTCATCAAAATGATTTGATTATTTAGAATAAAGGAATTTTTAAGATATATATCATTGTAAATAAATGAATTAGAGAGTTACGTTGCGCTTGCCGAGCATTTTTCTTTTGCTCCAGATAATGAGCCATTAGAAGAAGTGGATGCGTAACAAGCGCGCGCATGTCGTACAGATTTATAGATTTCTTATTAAGACTGGATGTTAAAGACAAACTTTACGGGCTGTACATTATTTGATTGGTGATGCTCCCCAAACCTCGTAGAGGTAGATAAAGATACAGCAAGAGAACGCCGTTCTTCGTGCGATTTTCAAGTAGACTTTCCAATAATCCGATCGCATTGGCACCGTTGACATTGCGGAGTATATATCACTTGAATTAATATTATGGCACTGTCACTGTATATCTTGTAGTTGCCGCTAGTACTGCGCTGTTAAGTTCAGCGGCCGTGCAAAATTTAGTGTGCTAAGTAGTGGCAGTATACCAGGATAAAGCACTTTAGTTAGGAACTCAGGTATAGATACAATAAGACGTTTGAATTAGCTTTAACTCCGTTGAATACTCTTATAAAAAGAGTGAAAAATATGGATACTATTGTAATACGGTTTGCGATCAACATGTACTATTTTTAAGTTTAAAAACTGCTTAGGATTTATTAATCAAGACTAAAACACATAGAAATAGTTACATAAAAAGATGTCCATCGTAGAATTATTTATTTCATTCTTCCTGAAATCACACACATTTAGCTTCTTGTAAAGACTAATGCGCGTTGTTAATCGACATAAGGCGGCCAATTTATTTGAATCACATATATCTCAACACATGTGTCTCGAGTGCCATAGCTGTAAGGTCACAAATGGCTTTTGTCTATAAGGGTAATTTAATGATAAATCTATCGCGTATTTCACTGATTATATTGACGACAACACGAATACTTAGAAAGTATAGATAGCAGAGCACATCATGTACTGTGGCATAAAGATAAAGTCTATATCTTTGTACTCGATTTAAGGCTTATATATGTTCGAGCATTAAAAAACAAAAATTCGTTATAAGTCGTAGAACATGTAGGGAGATTCCAGAATTTTGAAAAGCGGTGAAAACTCACCGGTGACAATCTTACCCGATCTGTCAGTATTACCTCTTTCTGCTAATTAGGTAGTATTTTCTGATAGGATTCATGGAACCTTAATTTCTATCGATCTATGTGAGCATAATTCCCCCAATAAAACCTCCGATGAGAGTCAGGTCACATATATCCTAGTCAGACGTAATGATAATTATTAGATTACCGTGTTAGGCGGAGTGCTGATAAGAATGCTTCCATAGTTCATTTCTACTATAGAATACAAAGCTCCTCGATTGAGGTCTCGCACGGTTTTTTCTTCTTGTCGACAATATGAGTATTTATCCTGTGCGCAGATTCCTGCTCGCGGTTGCCGTAACCATCTGTATTCCGTTGGTGTACCTGTGCGCGGCTGGTACGCCATCCGCATCTAACTTACCAGATTTTACTAACCTAGTTGATAAGGTGGGCCCAGCAGTTATTAATATTCATACCGTAACGCATGCGCAGAAACAGGGTTTGACGAGTCCGCCTCTAGGATTAGAGGACAGCGACATGTCCGAATTCTTTAGGCGCTTCTTTGGTATTCCGCTGCCACAACAGCAGGAGAAACCAGATTCTTCTCACGGAGGCGACGGAAAGTCAGCAGATCCTTCAGATTCGGAGCAGAGTAGCGGCGTAGGCTCTGGTTTTATTTTGTCATCTAATGGCTATGTAATGACTAATGCACACGTGGTTCATGATGCGGACACTATTTATGTCACTCTAACTGATAAGCGTGAGTTTAAGGCAAAGTTGATCGGCGTAGATGAACGCACCGATGTAGCGCTTGTAAAGATTAATGCGGAAAATCTGCCGACCGTGATGATCAGCGATTCAAATAAAGTCCGAGTCGGGGAATGGGTCGTAGCGATTGGCTCTCCTTTTGGGCTAGAAAACACAGTTACTGCGGGTATTGTCAGCGCGAAAGGGCGTGATACTGGTGATTATTTACCGTTTATTCAAACTGATGTTGCAGTTAATCCCGGTAATTCAGGTGGGCCCTTGATTAATATGAGGGGTGAAGTAATTGGCATTAACTCGCAAATTTACAGCCGTACCGGCGGTTATATGGGAATCTCTTTTGCTATCCCGATTGATGAGGCGATGCGCGTTGCAGACCAGCTTAAAGTTAACGGGCGTGTCATTCGAGGGCGGATTGGGGTAGCAATTATTGAAGTGACTAAAGAAGTGTCAGATGCGCTAGGTCTAGCAAAAGTGAAGGGTGTACTAGTATCTAGCGTCGAGAGAAACAGCCCGGCCGATAATGCCGGAGTGCAACCCGGGGATATTATCCTGAAGTTTAATGGGCGCAATGTAGATACGACAACAGACCTACCGCGGATGGTTGGTGAAACTAAGCCAGGTATTCGGGCAACACTAACTATCTGGCGTAAGGGTAAAACAAAAAATTTATTGGTTTTTATAGCTGAAATGCAGCCGGATATGACGATGAAAGTAAAAACAAGCCGGCCCGCTCCAGCGCACGAGCGCACATTTAATCAGCTGGGTTTAGCGATTAGTAACCTGTCGCCAGAGCAACTTAAATTGATGCACCTGAAAGGAGGTGTACAGATTGATGAATTATATGGACCGGGGACTCGTACTGGGTTGCAGCGCGGTGATATTATTCTGCGCATTGGCGATACAGACGTCTTAGATACCAAACAATTTGAGTTACTTATACGGCAACTTGATTCCAAGAAGAGCATTGCTTTACTAGTCCGCCGTGGAGATAACACACAGTTTATCCCCGTTCGGCCGCCCGCCGAGCCAGTGCAGAAGTAACGTAGATAATTGAGTATTATAGATTGAGATTTGTGGCACTATCGGCTTCGATTGACCCTGTACAGGGTTGTACCTAGTTGCTTCTATGCTAAAACACTAGGCGTCACTTGAATTCTATAGTTAAGCAAAAAATAGCTAGAGCTATCAGTGTAGACGCATCAATTCAGGGATCTATTAATATAGGTAAAATATAAGAAAATAGTACTCCTATTGCTGTTAGGAAATTTAAGGAAGTCGCTTCCGATTTAACCTTTCTGAATGAAGTAAGACGCTATTTATCTAGCTTCAATACTGGGTAATATATTGCTTATCTAGCTTGGATAGATGCACATTTAGTAAATGTGTGATCCTTGATTTTATCGCAACGCGTAATCCGTTTTTGTTTGCGCCTGCTTTTTGCTTCATTGGCATTAAATGGATGATACTCGTAATTTTGCAATTATTGCGCACATCGATCACGGTAAGTCGACGCTGGCTGACCGTATTATTCAGCTGTGCGGAGGTTTATCGGCTCGCGAAATAGAAACGCAAGTACTCGACTCAATGGACCTGGAGCGGGAGCGTGGTATCACGATTAAGGCGCAGACTGCCGCATTAACTTATCAATCACAAGATGGTCGCATCTATAACCTAAATTTAATTGATACCCCTGGTCATGTTGATTTTTCATATGAGGTAAGTCGTTCATTATCTGCCTGTGAGGGTGCGCTTCTGGTCGTTGATGCAAGCCAGGGAGTTGAAGCACAGACCGTTGCAAACTGCTATACCGCGATTGAGTTAGGTATAGAGGTTGTGCCCGTACTTAATAAGATCGATTTAGCAGCGGCGAATACACATAACGCAATTTCTGAAATTGAGGATGTAATTGGCATCCCTGCTGCGGACGCAGTTCAGTGCAGCGCAAAAACTGGCCTAGGTGTGCGAGATGTGCTTGAAGCGTTGATCGCTAAAGTACCACCGCCCCGCGGAGATTCTCAGGCGCGGCTGCAAGCGCTAATTATTGACTCATGGTTCGACAATTACGTTGGTGTTGTGATGTTAGTGCGAATTATGAATGGCGTGTTGCGCCAGAAGGATAAGATTCGGATGATGGTAACCGGTGCACAACATCTAGTTGAGCGTGTTGGCGTGTTTACGCCAAAGTCACAAAATCGCAATATCTTATCTGCAGGTGAGGTCGGGTTCATAATATCTGGAATTAAAGAGTTAACAGACGCAAAGGTCGGCGACACAATTACTCATTTGAAAAAACCAGCAACTAAACCTTTGCCTGGATTTAAGGAAGTTAAGCCAAAGGTATTTGCTGGACTATATCCAGTCAATGCCAACCAGTACGATATGCTGCGCGAGTCGCTTGAAAAACTCAAGCTTAACGATGCGTCACTGCAATATGAACCTGAAGTTTCTCAAGCGCTAGGCTGTGGCTTTCGCTGTGGCTTCTTAGGCTTACTACATATGGAAATCGTGCAAGAGCGACTCGAGCGTGAATTCAATATGAACCTAATTACGACCGCGCCAACCGTTATTTATCAGGTTCTGATCGAAGATGGCTCGATAGTAACGGTTGAAAACCCAGCGAAGATGCCTGAGCCATCTAGGATTTCTGAGATTCGTGAGCCGATCATGACTATGAATCTATATATGCCTCAAGATTATATCGGTGCAGTTATTAAACTATGCATAGGTAAGCGTGGCAATCAAATTAATATGTTATACCGCGGTCGCCAAGTACAGCTAACATATGAAATACCAATGGCCGAAATTGTCCTAGATTTTTTTGATCGCCTTAAATCTGTATCACGAGGCTATGCATCTATGGACTATGAGTTTAAGGAATACCGGATATCAGATGTTATAAAGATCGATATGCTCATCAATGGTAATAATGTCGACGCGCTATCATTGATAGTCCATCGATCGCAATCCCAGTCTCGAGGCCATCATGTAGCTGCAAAGATGCGCGAAATCATTCCTCGGCAGATGTACGATGTAGCAATACAGGCAGTCGTCGGCTCGAACATTATTGCGCGTGAAAACATTAAAGCGTTACGTAAAAACGTATTAGCTAAGTGCTATGGCGGTGATATTACTCGCAAGAAGAAGCTTCTCGAAAAGCAAAAAGAGGGTAAGAAGAGAATGAAGCGAGTCGGCAGTATTGAGATTCCTCAAGAGGCATTTCTAGCTATCCTAAAAGTTGAAGATAAATAATCCTAAAAATAGAATTCTCTATGAATCTTACGCTTATCTTTTTCATCTTAGTCGTGTTGACGAGTATTACATGGGCAGCAGACAAACTCATTTTTCTACCTCAACGCCAGCGCGCCGCAAATGCTGTAGTATATGAGTTTGATCAACATCAAGAGCAACTAGATAAAAATTTGCTTAGCGAGGATGTCTACCGCGCACGAGCAAAGCTTTTCCAAGAAAAGCTACGTCAGCCGTTATGGCTTCAGTATTCAGCGAGCTTTTTTCCGATGCTCCTGCTTGTTTTCTTGCTGCGTTCCTTTATTATTGAGCCGTTTAAGATTCCATCCGGCTCGATGTCGCCTACGCTGCTTATCGGTGACTTTATTCTAGTTAATAAGTACAATTATGGGATCCGCTTGCCGATTATAAACAAAAAGATTATCTCTGGCCGAGACCCACAGCGAGGCGACGTTATTGTATTTCGCTTTCCCCAGAAAGAGTCTATTGCATATATTAAACGCATTATCGGATTACCCGGAGATATAATCGCGTATCAGAATAAGCGCCTAGTAATCAATGGTAAGATTGTGCCAGAAACGCCGTTTTCAGATTATTTAGATAATAGCCTAATATTGCCCGGGCAGCCGGATAAGTACATTAAGCAGTATGTCGAGACGCTCGGGAATAGGCGCCATGCATTGCTACATGATCCGTCTGCACCGCCTTTTTTGATTAAAACTAACGATTATCCTTATCGCAACAATTGTTACTATAACAGCTACGGTATGATTTGTAAGGTGCCAGCTGGCCACTATTTTGTGATGGGCGATAATCGAGATAATAGTGCAGATAGTCGTTACTGGGGGTTTGTACCTGATCGCAATCTTATCGGTCGTGCTTTTTTTATCTGGCTAAACTTTTCAAGCTTGAAGCGCATTGGCTTCTTTGAATAAAGCAAAGAGTTATTCCACTTAGGCTGTGGCCTACGCTATACTTTCATCTATGTCTTTATTACTGCTGGAAAGCCGACTGTGCTACAAATTTCGCAATGCGAAATTACTGCAGCAGGCTATAACCCATCGAAGCCACAGTGCTACGCATAACGAGCGGCTCGAATTTCTTGGAGATTCGATTCTCAACTGCGTAGTAGCGTCTCTTTTATTTCAGCGTTTTAGTGGGCTTGATGAAGGTGATTTGTCTCGAGTACGGGCAAACTTAGTCAAAGAACAGTCTCTATACGAAATTGCTCAAATTCTAAATATTGCAGAGGCGTTGCGGCTCGGTGAGGGGGAACTCCGTAGCGGCGGTTTTCAACGGCCATCAATTCTAGCTGATACGTTTGAAGCAGTGCTTGGCGCAATTTTTCTGGATGGAGGCTTCTACCCGGTACAGGCAGTGATCAAGCAATTATACGTCCCAATTTTAGATAAAATTGACCTGCGCACTTTAGGCAAGGATGCTAAAACGCTATTGCAAGAGTATTTGCAGGGCAATAAAATTGCGTTACCGCGCTATGCGGTAATCTCAATCTCGGGCGCTGCCCATAAACAGGAATTTAAAGTCGAATGCACAGTGCCTCAGCTCGAGGTCAGGGTATCCGGCACTGGCATCAGTCGGCGTGCAGCCGAGCAAGCTGCCGCAAAAGAGGCGCTCGAAGAAGTGATAGAGATGACACCACATTTGCTCAGGCAGCTAAAGAGATTTCAGAAAACGGAACCCATTGCCAATTTAGAGTCTAATAGTGTACAATTACGCAGCGCTGAATTAAAAAATGCACTAATTCCCCCCCCTGTTTTAGGCCGTAAGGCTAAGCGTCTAGAGAAACTTGCCGAACAAGTAGTGCAAGTACGGGTAGGTCATCACTATAAGTGTGTGAATAGTGCATAGAGTCCAAACGCCGGTGAGATTATGCGTATTAAATATCCTGATAAAGATCTCACTGCGGCTAAAATATCTAATGCTGTATTGACTACGGTAGCTTCGACACTCACCACAACTGCTTCGCCCGATAATCAATCGGGTCGCTACAGACGCTCTATGAGCCCCCTATATAGACCCCCGCGCGCGTATAAGGCGCGATTCTAATGCGTGACTAGCAGCACTTAGTTCTTTATTACAGCATAATCTGCTTCATTCTACTTTGACTGAAACTTAACAAGCGTAGACGCGTATCATGTGCGTATATTAGTAGGTATTTCCTGCGAGTTGCGGGTCCACTTACCATGAATTTGACTCTCGAACAAACTGGTTTCCGTTGCGGCACGATAGCAATTATCGGGTGTCCAAATGTCGGCAAGTCAACGCTTATGAACGCTCTAATTGGTCAAAAAGTTAGCATTACCTCGCGAAAATCACAAACTACGCAGCACCGAATTATCGGTATTCGGACGTTAGATGATGCACAATTTATTTTTAGTGATACCCCTGGTTTCCAGACTCAATATAGCTCAATACTAAACCGTACTCTTATTTCAACGCTGACTTCGGTAGACATCGTATTATTTGTGATTGAGGCGGGCCTATATAGGCTGAACGATCAGCGCGTTCAAGAATTAATTCCAAAGACAGTAAAAGCAGTATTAATTGTAAACAAAGTCGATAAGCTTTTAAATAAAAGCACGCTGCTGTCATTTTTGAGAAATACAGAAACACTACATATGTTCTCTGATGTTATACCGATAAGCGCCAGGCGACCCGCCGATATTACACGGTTATTAAAGATTCTACGGTCGTTACTACCACTTGGTAAACCAAGCTATAGTAAGAATAAGATAACTGACCACAGTGATCAATTCTTAGCGGCAGAGATATTACGAGAAAAAATATTCCGATGGACTGGAGACGAGTTACCATACACAAGTTCAGTGTTGATTGATAAGTTCGAGAAAAAAAACGAGCTGTGTCGAGTTTTCGCGACAATTCTTGTCGATCGTGAAAGCCATAAAGCAATGATCATAGGGAAAAAGGGCGCAAAGTTAAAAAAGATTAGCACCGAAGCACGAATGAATATGATAAAGCTTTTTGATACCCCGGTTTATCTAGAGACGTTCGTGAAAATTAAGAGAAAGCGGGCAGACATAAAGGCGATATCACGCGCTTATGAGTAGAAATGAGATGTGTCCAGGCTATCCAGATAAAGATAAACCAACTTACGCTAGCCCATTGCCTAATAGCGTGCCGTTGGAGATGTCATCAGGCGATCTCGCACAACAGTCCAGGACAGATTATACTGCGCTCATGCGTTACCGTACTAATACGCCGTACTCAGCTAATCGTATAGTTGAGCAGTTAGGCTTCGTGTTGCATACCCACCCTTATCGGGAAACGAGCCTCATCATCGATGCATTTACCCGCTCACATGGTCGTCTTGCGCTCATCGCTAAAGGGGCTAAGAGACCACACTCAGCATTACGCGGCGTGCTTCAGACTTTCCAGCCGCTTACGCTGTCATGGGCTGGAAAGTCTGAAATTCGGACACTTACTAAAGCTGAATGGGTTGGCGGCATGTACCCACTCACCGGAGATGCACTACTGTACGGCTTTTATGTCAATGAGTTGCTTGTCAGGTTTTGTGCACCAGAAGATCCGTATACTGTATTGTTCGATCATTATTTGTTAACGTTGACACGGCTCGCGCATAAAGAACCAGCTGTGCAGGTATTACGCTCCTTCGAGCTTCTATTACTGCGTGAGATTGGCTATGCCTCATCACTTGATCAGACTGCAACGAAACAAAATGTTGTAACCGGTCGATCATATGTGTTTGATCCAGAACGAGGTTTATGCGACGTAGAGATGCTTGAATCTCGGAAGGATGCGTTACGAGGTCCAGTTATTTCTGGACAAACGCTACTCGATATGGAGCGTGATGATTATTCTCGTGCGCAAACTATTATTCAAAGTAAAGCCTTAATGCGTTTTTTATTGAATACTTATCTTGGCGGTACACCGCTTTCGACGCGTCATATCCTGATCGCTCTTAAAAATTTATGAACGTTTTTTTATCGCTAAAACCCTCGCTTAAGTTAGGTGTTAACATCGATCATATTGCCACATTACGTAATGTGCGTGGCACTTCATATCCTGACCCGCTTCGGGCAGCACTTCGGGCTGAGGCCGCTGGTGCGGATGTAATCACGTTGCATTTACGCGAAGATCGCCGCCATATTATTGATGCCGATGTGAGAGCATTGCAACCCTTGCTTAAGACGCGAATGAATCTAGAGTGTGCATTAACTAGAGAAATGCTTGATATCGCCTGTGATGTGCGCCCTTATAGCGTTTGCTTGGTACCAGAAAAACGCGCTGAGTTAACTACTGAAAATGGATTAGACGTGGTTATGCACTTTAACGCAGTTAAGGCAGCAAGACGGCAACTAGCAGATGTAGGCACGCAGGTATCATTATTTATCGACGCGGAGCCAGAGCAAATTCAGGCAGCTTATGAAAGCGGTATAGGTGTAATTGAGCTTCATACTGGATGCTACGC
This sequence comes from Candidatus Vallotiella sp. (ex Adelges kitamiensis), assembly GCF_020342435.1. Lineage (GTDB taxonomy): Bacteria > Pseudomonadota > Gammaproteobacteria > Burkholderiales > Burkholderiaceae > Mycetohabitans. Next base: position 708,319 of record NZ_CP080504.1, on the reverse strand, counting down.
TAACGCGGCTGATAGCGCTCAGGAAAAAGAATTGGAGCGGATTGCTATGGGTGTTGACCTAGGGCAGTCTCTAGGCTTGAAAGTTAATGCTGGTCATGGTCTGCACTACACTAACGTACAGCCTATCGCTGCGCTTAATGGTATTACTGAACTAAATATCGGCCATGCTATCGTTGCGCATGCAATCTTTGCAGGGTGGGAGAATGCCGTGCGTGAGATGAAGGCGATCATCGTTGCGGCGCGCGGGCAGATAGAGTATGCACAGAGCCATTTTTCGAAAAACCGTCGCCCCATAAAGAACTAGTCAATCATCACATGCGGTGATCCAAAGCAGAAACTCGACGACCCCGAACTTAGTGAATGTCTATTAGTAGTAAATGCACTAATACGGCGTCTTTCATCACCTACTACAATTAATACATCGATAAATAAACCTCGATGTTGTGATGGAGCTGTATATAACTGACCCCAGAAACCTAAGTTGAACAATCACAAGTATAAATATACTCCAGTGATGCTCGACATTTCGAATACTTCATTGAGTTATGATGATATCCGCCGGATCCATAATCCTCTGACCGGTGGGGTAATTCTGTTTACTCGTAATTATGCTAACCGTGTGCAACTGCTCGAGCTTACTCACGCTATTCGCGATGTATGCAATGATGTAATTATTGCAGTAGACCAGGAAGGCGGGCGTGTACAGCGTTTCCAGGGCGATGGGTTTACGTCGTTGCCTCCAATGCGCGTCCTTGGTACGTTATGGAATAACGATGCGATTTCAGCAATGAGAATAGCTAAGGCGATTGGCTATATAATAGCAGCGGAGCTGCGCGCGTGCGGCGTTGACTTAAGCTTTACACCTGTTCTTGATCTAGACTATGGATATTCTAAAGTAATTGGAGATCGTGCGCTCCATTCGAATCCTCGAGTCGTTGCGCTCCTGGCTCAAGGCATCGCACATGGTCTGGCACTAGCTGGGATGGCAGCCTGCGGCAAACATTTTCCGGGACATGGCTACGTAAAAGCGGACTCACATGTTTCAGCACCCGTTGACACCCGTACGCTCGACGAGATTCTTGCTTACGATGCACAGCCATATCAGTGGCCTGGACTATCGCTGGATGCGGTGATGCCTGCGCACATTGTATATCCGACTGTTGATACTCAGCCAGCTGGTTTTTCGTCTATTTGGCTGAAGAAGATTCTACGGGGTAAACTTGGATTTAATGGTGTAATTTTTAGCGACGATTTATCAATGGAAGCAGCTCGACAAGCTAGAACTACTGCCGAGGCCGCGCATGCGGCGCTCGATGCCGGATGTAGTATGGTTCTCGTTTGCAATCATCCGGAGGAAACTGATGATGTGTTGCAGTGTTTGCGTACACGTGTTATTGATAATGTCTCGCAGAGACGCATTAAGGGAATAACACCACAAGGTAAATTCCTGAAATGGAATGACTTAATGTGTCAATCCGATTATTGTCAAGCACGAAAGCTAGTTGATAGCCTAGAGTAAACAGGGTAAATCGGCCTGATTCTTTTTTACTGAAACTTATTATTTTTCTGCGATTTATAGTCAATTCTATATAGAAGAACTACTCATTCTAAAGAATGAATGATCCCATTTTAAGTAATTTTATCGTACTTATTTAGTGCGTTTTAGTCCTCAAAATAAATAGTTATCGCTTTGATACTCTTGCTAAATCTGCCAAATAGCAGAAATGTTATCAATAACTCGGGAATTAGTGCTTAGAGATTTATAGATGCCGGGTACCACCTATCCAGCAGAATGTAAGTTCTTTGGAAACTTATCATATAAATGTTTCATTCCCGGCAACATGGAGAAAATTAATACTAATGTATCTTTTTAGGGACCGGGCTGATAGTATCGGCAATTCGGTGCGACCTAGATTTAAGAATAATCAAGACTCTATTATGCGCGGCTGCGATATTCATGAGTACGTGTATCAATCTCAATCTTGTCACCGATATTACAAAATAGCGGAACTTGCAGTTCAAAGCCAGTAGCCAGTTTGGCATTCTTAAGTATTTTTCCAGAAGAGGTATCACCCTTGATTGCCGGTTCTGTGTAGACAATTTCACGTACTAGCATGGTCGGCAACTCCACTGAGATTGCCTTGTTGTTATAGAATATAATCTCACATGTCATGCCATCTTTAAGATAGAGTAACGCATCACCCATCATCTCGCCTTCAACTTCGTACTGATTATAGTCGGCATCCATAAAGACATACATTGGATTAGAAAAATACGAATATGTAACTTTTTTTCGGTCAAGAACGACTACGATAAACTTGTCGTCAGCTTTGTAAACTAATTCGTTTATAGCTCCGGTCAATAAGTTTTCAAGCTTTAGCTTGACGACTGCGGCATTGCGGCCTGATTTATTATACTCAGTCTTTTGAACAACCATAGGATTACCAGTGAGTATTATAACGTTCCCAGTACGCAGCTCTTGAGCAGTCTTCATAACATTGTCTTGTCTGATAAATAGGTACGACGAATAGACTAACCGCATGCCCTGCACTTGGGTAGTCTGGTAATCAATTTAGACCCCTAAACCTATTATTTTAATATATTTTGGACGAATACAGATAGATGTTCAGCTAAGTCACCTATAGAAGACAGCTCATCTGCCCATGTATGTGCACGTGACTCAAAAGCCTCTCGATACTGGATAAAATCTCTCCAATCTGGTAAACCATAGGTTATATTGCCATTCCATGCATGCCAGAAGCGTATTAATGCATCGCGAGGGCATGGTTCTAGTGTCGATCCGATATATGAAAGGGCTGCATCTAATTTTAATAAGTGTACATTATTCGTCTGTGGATACACGTGCCAGATGAATGGTTTACGTGCCCACTGCGCGCGCACAAACGAATCTTCGCCACGCACAAAGTTCACATCGGCGCTCCATAATAGTTTATCGTAGTCAATCTGACTGATAAACGGCAACACATAGGCGCTCAGCGCGCATACGTTTACGCTCGTGCCTGCTGTAAATGTTGAAAGTCCCGCAGAGCGGTTGAAAAACCGGGCCGTAGACTTAGATACCTGCCCCTCTGGAATAAGTAGTACCAGGGGATCTGTTCCATCACGCCATTGCTCAAGTAGCCCGTCAAGGGCAAGATTTTCATAGGAGAATAGGGATACGATTATCGCAGTCGGATCGGGCTTTGGTATCCCAAAAGTTGCCCACCAGCATGATCTTTCAGATTCCGATTCTATAAAAGCACGACGTTGTGCGTCTAAGTTTTGTTCACAAAGCACTCCTCCAGAGTGGGCGTTAAGGCCAGGAAAGAAGAACGTTTTGGTCAGAGCATAGTAAGGATGGGGCGACGTGCGTAAATGAAAATCTGTTACCCAGTTTTCTGATGACAGGTATTCAAGGTTAATCCAAGCCACCCGCGACGGGCGTTGTGCTATTGCAGCAAGATATAACGGCGGCAAGTGGCAAGCAAATGCCTCAATCACAACATCAGCATTATTTATTGAAAACGCGCGGGGCTTAGTAAATCGAAATTTATGCCAGCGTTCAATAAAAACGCCGGCTAGCACCTGCTGATCACACGTAGTATCTAACCCCGGCGCTAAGCACGCTAGTGTAGCTAATTTATCGATAAATAGGTGCACTTGCCATCTATATTGGCTCGCTAACTGCCGAGCAAGCCGCCAGCAGACACCAGCATCGCCAAAATTGTCGATAACTTTGCAAAAAATGTGGCATACGAGTGGCGCACGAGATTTAACGAGTATATTTAGGCAGGAGGATATAGAAGAATGCACATGACTAGCGGGTTTTTGACGAATAATCTAGGCTTCTTATCTTAAAACACAAGTTCTATACAACGTGCAAGTTGCATCTAACATTCTTTACATAACTTAATTATTTATTCATCAATTCGATGATGAGCCTGATATGAGTTGCGATCTTAAATATATCATTATAGTTTTTGTATTTTCTTAGCGTATATCGCTATTACAACGTACAACGTACTGTGTTGTATATGAGTAAAGAAGGAACTTTAAAAAAGCGTACATCTAGATCTCTTTTTGAAAAACGCTAATTACCCCGTGTATCGAATTAATTAATAATCCGGTGTATTATGCACACCACAATCACAGCGCTTTTATCTAAAGCAGAGGCGTTATTTCTAGAGTAATAAAGTCATTACAGAATTAAAGACGAGCTATAGTAGCTTATTTCTCGGTGCCAAATCGTATCCGTATTAAAACTTACTGGGTATTGCCTCCTACGTATGCCATACTGTCCTGGCACGTCAACAAGAATGGCGTAGTATTTCAAACTATTCCTGAGGGAATATAGTGTGCGAGGAAGTATCAGCACCTTTTAATACAAATTTAGATTATACACTTACATCAGTATTTGGCAAACAGACTCGACCCAGTCTGCTGTACTAGATTATCTGCTGTACTGCGCTCTGTATCGGTGCATCTGATATGAAGACCATGCGCGAGACGTGAAAATACGGTACGCTTTCTTGAGGAAAGCTAACATGAGACGATAAAAGATCTGAAAAATAAAACGCATAGTTATGCGTGCCATACTTAAAATTTGAATAAGCGTAACGGTACGCAATCAGATTACTTCACTATCGTATGTGCTGTACTAGTAAGAGTTTAATATTAAAGAAAAGCCTGGAAGCGGCGATGCCGGTATATCCTTGCGGTAGTTTTGTAAATGGGGCATGTATGCATAAATTAGCTATGGTACGTGATAGACGTTATCTTACTGACAAGACTGATTTTCAATCCCTCGTTAAGATCGCACCGGCTATATTCAGATGAAATTGGTTTAGAAAAGACCCTGAAAGCCTCGGAAATTGCTTTAGAAAACGGTAATTGTCCTAAGGACGTCGATGAATCTGAAGGGTGGTACCTTACCTCGATATGCAAGGCTGCGGAAGACACTGTTTTGATAGCGAGCTATAGCATATAGAAGAAAGAGTGGAATTGTATCGAAGCAAAGGTCCAAGCGCACATTGCATAGGTTACTATCTTAGCCATTCGGTTCCACTGGTGATTGTCATCGGCTATGTACCGCTGATAAATAAGCTAATGAACGTTTAGAAGATCAGTACGGGCATGCAGTCTTATTGATTTAGTAGACATAAAATCAGAAGCATACAGATTTTGATAGCGAAAAATGCGCAACTTGTAATAGTTTATCTACTATCCTAACAGGATGCTTAGAAAGCACGCGCTTGCTCATGTGCTATCAATTAGGTTAGAGGACTTATCACCATTGCACATTAAATATTTTAGTATTTTGAATACGATAGTGCGAAGCAACCTAAGCTTTAATATTGTTTACTATCATTAGTACGGTATGCAGCCCGTTGAGCACCATTACTGAATACCATGGGGGTCACACCGAGAATGACTGCCACTGCTATACAGCGGGTGCTTATACAACGCTATAAGAACTATAAGAAGAGAATATCGTAGTTGGCTAGCGCATCACATCTTTGCCTAATAAGGTCTAAACAGCTTCTGATGCTACATCTGACTATGGTGTTCAGCTCATAGTTCAGATAGTTGAAAGTACTAGTTTTCTACTACATATTATCTTAATTTACAGCTGTAAACAGCAGATCGAGACCGGTCGCTAGATTTTCACTGAACTAATGTTGGACGCTAGCGTGTTAGTCGGTATCATGAAAATGAAAGTCACAAAGTTTGTCTAGAGACCCTAGATTTCGCGGGTGGTTGCTCATCGCTTGATTTGAGCCAAGAGCGTGTGTACTAATGCTAGCTCCTCAGATTCGCGATGAGATTTATCATGTTGCTATCACGGTATGCGTCATAAACGCGTCCAAGACACACGTTAATTGTACTAAGAATAGCCAATATCCGATGCTTGCTTGTGAGGCGCTCGATCACGCGGCACAATATCAATTGTGCGTAACTTTTTATCGCTAGTTTGCTTCGATGCCCCTTAATTTACCGATTTTCCTAACGTGGTTACGGATCGTTCTGATCCCGTTAATCGTTGGTATATACTATCTTCCCAATATAATATGCACCCTGCAAAACAAGAATAAGATAGCTGCGGCCATCTTCACTCTAGCAGCGTTAACCGATTGGTTTGATGGATTCTTAGCGCGCAAACTAAATCAAACATCAGTATTCGGCGCCTTTCTTGATCCGGTTGCGGATAAACTAATGGTAACTGCCACACTATTGATCCTAGTGCAGTTGTTTCGCCTTGATGCAGCGGTTGCTCTGGTAATCGTGGGGCGTGAAATTGCGATTTCTGCACTGCGTGAATGGATGGCGCATGTTGGCGCATCCGAGAGAGTCGCCGTTAACTTTTTGGGTAAGTTTAAGACTGTATGCCAGATGATTGCAATCCCGATGTTACTGTACTATGCACCGATTAGCATACTGGGGTGGTTTGCAGTTAACACACGTGTTCTAGGAGCAATGCTGCTCTACCTAGCAGCATTGCTAACAATCTGCTCAATGCTATATTATATGAAATTAGCCTGGCCCCAGATTCGCGATCGAACATCTTGCTGATAGGACTGCCAGCTAATTTTTCTGATCGCACAAATATTTACGTTGACCTTAATTCTTGACACTGTGTTTTACTACTCGCATACTGTCAAAGTTTTCCTGTAAACGCATTAGTGGGGAATGTAATTATGCGGGAGTAGCTCAGCTGGTAGAGCGCAACCTTGCCAAGGTTGAGGTCGCGAGTTCGAGACTCGTCTCCCGCTCCAAATATTACGGCGCGATAGCAAAGCGGTTATGCCGCGGCCTGCAAAGCCGTTTAGGCCGGTTCGACTCCGGCTCGCGCCTCCAAAAACTTTTATTAATTCAATTGCAAGCATTTTAAAAAAGTGTAATACACGGGGCTATGCTTTTCTATCTACTATTAATGTAGCATATAGTGAACGTATATTTAGATGTGTGCTATCCGCAGCTTTGTAGAATAGGTAAAATACTGCAAAGAGTTAATACAATTAATCTAAATTCTTCGGTATGCGTTACCGTGAGTTATAAAACTCAAACACACTTTCTTTGGCTAAAGAAAGTGTGATGCGCATAAAGCGCATGTATCAAGATAAATATATCTCTTAAAAAAGCAACTGCTCAGTCTCTTATTCTTTGATAAGCCGCTACTTGCCCCTATATTGTGCTATTTTATGCGATTATCTAATGCAGAAAATAGCCTTAATATTTATTTTATCAAAGTGGCTACGTTTTAATGTTTTATCTCTCTTGTGTGCTTGCTATTGACTGTCTTTTTATATAGAAAACAGTGCTATCTTGCTTCAAGATAGAAGCCTGTGTATATCGTTAATTATATCTCTAGTTATATCCTTAGTATCGCTTCAACAAAGCCCTCATGTAGAAGAGGGGTCTAAAGTTCTATAGAAAATTTCACACAGCAGGTTAGCTATAGGCTATGTATTTATATAGAGTTTAATATAACAAAGAAATAATCTTTCTTGATTGAGTTAATGATGCCTTATGGAAGTGCTATACCAGATCTGGTATAGCAGATTTATTAACGCTGAACTTGCCTGGCAGTCGGATCCCATTAATACTATTGGATATTTAACGGAGAATAATCGAGAATCAGATGTATCATCGATACAAAAAACACGCTTAAAATTGATGAATTCTTATTTAGGTTTTTCTCCAAAGAATCGTCATTGTTGATACAGTAAAATATACAGCTCAAGCGAGTAACTACACCGCTTCGGACAGACTTGTCATATATCATACATGTGATGCATAACATTTATCAGCACTACAGAAAGATTTGTATGTCCCTGCAGTCTTAAAAATCAGTAAGCTCACTAGCCAGCACGCTGTCTCTGTGTAGTAGTACAGTTTAGGTAAGTAATGCAGTTGAGAGTGATAGGTGTAATTACTATGCACTGCAGCTATAGTCCTTTTAGCATGTTGTCTAGCTCATCATTTATTGATGAGTTGCATATTGCAAAAGGCTAATGATGCAATGGCTCTCTCACTAAACAAGCTTAAGTAGTGCGCACGTCAGAATGTCGGAGATTTCTACTAGCATAATTAAGCATAAAAATAGTTAACCGAGAAAGTTATCAAGATCGCATCCATGCTATTAACAAAATATTTTAAGATACAATGAAAATTAGTCTGTAATAAATGTTTGTTGCATTACGCTAAATCACATAGCTCAACCTCCTAGATTGCATTGCTAGCTCTAAAATATTCTAAAACAGATTTATAGAGCAAGATTTGTAAGGTGCTTAAATATTGTTACAGAGTAAAAACTCTAAAGGCAGGCGTAAATTCTGCTATATAGCCATTTAAATAAAATCTGGGAGAACTTTAGGGAATTTTTTCTGAATAGTGAATAGCTGCATTTCTAGAGTATTTAGAGCTTTCCCTTTACTCGAAGGCAAGCTATCGAGCGCGACAGATAAATCAAGCTGAGAGTAAGCTGTATGCGCTATTGTAAAAAATCGGAACGTGCTCGTATTAATGGCGCTAGCAGGGCGGACCAGATTGCAAATGGGATTCTTAACCCATATTAAACCACAGCAGTCACTTCGCCTGACTTTTTTAGGAGTTTACCGACATGCGAATCGCTCAAATTGCGCCGTTGCACGAGGCCGTTCCACCAAAGCTATATGGTGGGACCGAGCGCGTCGTATCTTATCTTACCGAAGCACTAGTTGAACTCGGACATAATGTGACGCTATTTGCTAGCGGGGATTCGCAGACATCGGCTAAGCTCGATGCAGTATGGCCACAGGCTTTGCGGTTGGATCCATCGATTCGCGACACGATGGCACCACATATGTTACTTCTTGAGCAAGTGCGGCGGCGGTCTGAAGAGTTTGATGTACTGCATTTCCATATTGAATATTATCCGTTCTCATTATTTTCTCGTCAGCTAGTGCCGAATTTGACAACATTACACGGCCGGCTTGACTTGCCTGAGCTACAGCCAATTTTTAATATGTTTCAAGATGTTAAGGTCGTATCAATCTCTGACAACCAGCGTAACTCTCTACCGAAGGCTAATTGGCTCTCAACTGTGCATCACGGTCTACCTATCGATTTGCTAAAGCCACATACCGATATCGAGCCAAGCTATCTAGCTTTTTTAGGTCGTATTTCTCCGGAAAAGCGTTTAGATACCGCGATTCGAATCGCGCAACAGTGCGCTATGAAAATTAAGATTGTTGCGAAGCTTGATAAAACTGATCGTACATATTACGAAGAACAGATTAAGCCCCTGATGTCACTACCACATGTTGAGTATATCGGCGAGATCTCTGAGCTTGAAAAAGCCCAATTTCTATCGGGCGCACATGCGTTACTTTTCCCGATTGACTGGCCGGAGCCATTTGGCCTAGTAATGATTGAAGCAATGGCCTGTGGCACCCCAGTAATAGCGTTCAAACGCGGATCAGTACCAGAAGTAATCGAGAATGGTGTATCTGGCTTTATTGTTGAAGACGAGTTGAGTGCAGTTATCGCAGTGAACCAGCTGCATACGTTATCACGGGCCGGTGTGCGGGCGGCGTTTGAAGCCCGTTTTACATCAAAGGTGATGGCACAGCGTTACGTTCATGTGTATGAGGAACTTCTTCATCACAGCCATCGTACAAGTAGTACACATAGTTATTACCAGCCAAAAAAGAAGCTTAGTAAAGCCTAGATATTCTTTTATCGATTACAGCTATAATATTTAGAGTTTTGCTGATACAGTGACTAATATAGTATACCAAAAATCTTTGTAATGCACTTTTAGTGCAAATTGCAGTAGCCGAACGGCGACTGCTTAACAAACGGGGAGAATAATTTTCCGAAAGTGATGCGGCCAAGGCATAATTTTAGGGCAAACACTGCAAAAATTTTCGCACTGCGCGCGATCGGAGTAGTATTGCTTGCGCGTTGGTTAGATGTAATGTCGCAAATGAGCTTCGCGCTCATCTTAACTAACGTTATATCATCACCGTTAGCATATCTATACATTATTCTACTATTTCTACTAATTATACAGCCCGGTGTGCAAGCACAGGTTAGTCAGTCATTTCATCTATTTCCGCAACTATTGCGGCAGACATTATACTGCTTTTCACTTATTTGTTTTTTATTTAATGTATGGTTAATCGGACAATTTATCCATGCTACCGGACTAAAGTTAGCACTCCACGCGGCAGCCGATAGTAGGGGGTGGTTTATTATATCACCAGGATTGTACATCATAGTGATGTCGATTTGCCGAGCTAGAGTAATATAACAGCCCTACTTTATACGTAGCTTTTATTTATGTGTACTATACAGATTTTATTAAATCTAAAGTAAAAAACTGAGCTAGTACGATATCTAAAATCATTATTAAAATAATAATATTCCTAATCTATATACTTAGTGATTATTACTCAGTACTTTATACTAAGTAATTAAACTTACCTTAATAAGGTTAGACATATCTAAAAATTAGTATAGTTAAAGCTTAACAAAAATATATAAATTAGTTCCACAAAAAATTTTGTTAAAATATTTTATAAATTGAACGTTCATGCATAAAAAAACTAGATTATATCTATATAATCAATATATTTAAATAATCTTTTTATATTAAAAAGATTGATATTATCAAATACTTTTTAAAGTTTTATTTATAACATTTAATGTTACTTACTTTATAAGTATAATATATAATATTTATTATTAATTTAGTTTAAAAGTTAATTTACTAAATTACTTTATATTTTTGATATTAACACCACAAGTAAAGATTATTACTAGTTCCATCATATTATATTTCTAATAACATAGAAATATAATATGTATTATTTTAATTCTTAATAAATGTGCCCTACAAAAGCATAATAATTTTTATCAGATATTCTGAAGAATAATTATTATTTAATATAATTAAAGATGCTAGTCTTCAATAGAAAGTATTTAAGATAACTAGAACTTGCTAATAACTTAATACTACTAATATAGTATATATTAAATAATAATTAAAATTAGATACTAATAATTAGTGTAAAAGTATTACATATATATTTTCATAAATTTTTACATACAAAAAATTGTTTTTTAATTAAAAATTACATATACATAATAATTATGTATGTTTTTATAAAAAAACTTATAATAATACATTGAATTTATATTCAAATATAAAAACTGGGTTTTTGTATTAAAAATAAATTTTTAAAAAAAATTAACTAAGCATTAATTACTACTTGTAAAGTGTTTTTTATAAAAAAGTAGAAGAATATCTACCGAGTAAATGTTTATAACACTCAAAAATAATTTGAACTATAAAATTTACTTAAATTTTTTATACAAAACTAATTAATAATAAGTTAATTAATAAAGTTATTAAATAAAATATATATTTATTTACTACTAATTTAGTAGTTAATACTAAACTAAACTAACTTTTAAGTATTATTCTTAATTTCTTTAAAAGAATTAAATTTTAATATAATTAAATTAATTATTTATTTAAATTTATAAAAATAAAGTTTATAGATTTCTAACGTTTTTTTAAAAAAATGATATTATCATAGCTCTTTAGTAAAAAAATGTTAAGTATGTTTTTTAAAACTTAATTTTTATGTATTCTACACAAAAGAATATTAAATAATTATCTAAAAACGCATAATAGATGTGCTAAAAATATAAGAATTATATTCAGGGATATATACAGTTCAAATCTCTAAAATAGTAAAAATTTTAAATACAGTCTTAAAACTAGACGAAACGTATAAAACGATAATTCTAATTCTAAGTGCATAACCGCGTGAGCGTATTACTATAGTTGATATATGCTTATATAACTTAGGAAGTAAAGCTATGCAATGAGATTCTCAAGCAATCTCAGGAACCAGATCGAAGTCTTTGATCTTTCTTAAGAAGAATATTTCTTTTATTTATAATGTATATATAAGATATGGAGTAATTCCTCCTAATTATAGGAACTATTAATATTTAATAGAGGCAGGTTTGATATATTTGTATGTGATATCTAAATTCTTTTTTTAAAGAAAAGTTTAAGCTTTTTGACAAAAGAAGATGTGAGAATTATTTGAGTGAGTATCGATATAATTTATATTAATATTACAGATAACAATTGACCAGTTTTAAAAACTGTGCTATTTAAATTTATACTGCATTCTAAGAATAAAGATTAACTAAATTTATTATAAATAATAATATTTTTAAAATATAAAATCTTATGGCTGAGGTAAAGGAGCTCTAAAAATAGATACGCATCAAATGTAAGTAGGTTACATACAAATTTACTTGCATGTATTGAATTAAGCAATTATTTAATTAAACTTTTTTTAAAATTTAATGACTTCATTAAATTTTATTAATTATTTATTAAGCATAGTTTAATTCTGAATTAAAATATTTAGATCTAAATTACCCCCCTAAAGAAACTTCCCCTATTTTTAGAGCTGGGTTTGTTAAAACGTGCACTAATTTTAGAAAATTATTTCTTATTAAAAAAATTTTTTGAATGTATTGAGTGCGAGTTTAATACAGCTAAAAACATGCCGCTATTTATTTTAAATTTAATAAAGCTCGCTCAGATTTCAGTACTGACTGAAAGACAGAGGCTGCATAAATTAATAATCTATATTTATGGGAATTCACAATCTGAACGTCTTAAGAAAAAACTGCGCATCTTCTCTATGTTTAGAGAGGTACTTAGCTTATTAGAGTCATGCCACTCCACTTGGTGGCTGAATGAAATGCCGTGTCTCATCTGAGTTAGATCTATAGGCCTGCACGCGATAATTTCTTGCCAACATAGTGCGTTTGACTGGAATATGCTTTCTTATTAGTACTAAATTAAATTTCTATTAAGTTAATAATGCACTATGGTCGACATTCAAACGTAATTTCTATAGAAAAAGGAAGTATAATATTTCATAAACAAGCAAAACTAGATTTTATATATTGCGGTAGTCTTAGTTAGAGCATAATATTAAGACTATAATTTACAGGCATTCTTTGATGAGCGTGGCGTCTGAAATTTATGCAGTTAAAAACTTACAAGTATTTAACACTAATAGTGTGTCACGATTACCTATACTATCACTTAATGCGATGTGTGCTTAATATTTAACTAGCATCGGCTAAATTAGAAAGTCATCGGGCAAACGGGCAAGCCTTATAATACGCTGTCTATGTAATACATATCTTGGATAGGTATATTTCCCGTTTTAGATATGTAGTCTCCGCTATAATTTTCCATCGTCTTTTAAAGACGGCTTATTTAGCGCGATAGTATAAATATATATTGCGTAAAAGCTTTAAGCATGTCTAACTCAGAGAGTTATTGCTACTTTAGCGGTCCTATAATTTTTGAAAAAGTGCTTACTGCAGAATATTGTGCTATCTCTCTGGTCCTAGCTTAATGAGGTAATCATACACAGTAAAAAATCCCCGGATTCTTTCTTCTGTTGCTATTTATCAGCTGTATTCTTTACTGAGTAAGAAAGCACGTATTTATGCACTAGATAAATTCCAGAATAAGCTCCAGACTAATCGTATTTTTGAAATGTGTGGATCATTGATAATGATGAGATGCAATTGTTAGTCTATATGATTGGATATTTCAGTCATAGGAAGCCTTGAAAGAACTTACCGGAGTTTTATATATAACAACGTGAGTTATAGCTAGGGTCGTAGCCTTACTATTATATTACTCAATAGTTTATTCTATTGGGTAATAAGTCTCGATATGCGCTTAGGCAGGGATATACTCGCTAAAAGTGTTGTATTCGTAAGGCTGCGGTCAGCTATTAGCATGTGTAACTCTATGTACTCACAGTTTAGGCGATAATTAGTAGTACCTATGTTGTAGAGGTCTCCTGAGAGGGGCTAATCAGCTACCGAATAGTCTCATGCCGCGTGTTGTTTAGAAAATGTTCAATTAACATCTTAATTGCTATGAAACGTATAGAAAACATCGCATTACCGGACGTGAATAATATGCTACACGCGGTGTGCAAATTCGGTCTATGCTTCCTTTGGATCCTTGCTTTAAAAGTTACTACTGAAATTTAGACGTTTCGTATATTGTTTCACCAAAATATTCCTCATTTAGAGGGGCACGGATACACAAGGAAATAGTCTATTAACGCCTCCGGTAAGGGGAGCTTGTTTAACTAAGGGGAGCTATGAAAGAGCAGAACGTTTATCCTTGCAGACACTTCGTGATCGTGAAGTGATAATGCCAGTCTTCGGAAGAATTTTATTCATTATCGTCGAATAAAAAGAACAGAACTAACCATACCTCAATTTATGAGACAAATAAATTTTTGTAGGAACGAGCTCTGGGATACCGTAAAAGCCCCTCATCTGTGGGGCTTGCTCGCATGGTACGACATTAAGCAGCGCTATCGCCGTTCGGTGCTCGGCCCGTTCTGGATGACGCTTAGTACCAGTATCTTGATTGCAACGCTCGGTGTAGTCTGGTCGATGATCTTCAATATGAAGATTCAAGAATACTTGCCTTTCTACGCAGTAGGACAAGTAATCTGGTCATTTTACTCAATGCAAATTAATGAATCGTGTGTAGGCTTTATACAGTTTACAGGGATAATGAAGCAGACGCGCTTACCGATTCCATCCTATATCTTGCGGCTCGTTACACGCAATTTGATTATCTTCGCGCATAATTTCCTTGTTGTCGCGATTGTAATCTCATTTATCGGGCCAGGGTGGTCGTGGACGGCGCTAGTGGCAATTCCAGGTTTACTGCTTTCTACTATGGCGATTTATTTTGCTTCACTATGCATCGCTATCCCGTGCACGCGTTTTCGCGATCTGCAGCCGGTTGTCCAAAATCTCATAATGATTGGATTTTATGTCACACCTATCCTGTGGCAACCGAAAACGCTTGGCGACCAGTTCTTATGGCTTGTGAATTTGAACCCAGCGACACACCTTATTAATGTGGTGCGCGATCCGCTTCTTGGTCGTCTGCCCACTCTCCAGTCCTGGTCCTGGATGTTGGGAGCAGTCGTATTTTTTTTTGTAATGGCTTCGTCGTTGCTGTCTCATTACCGGCATCGCATCGCGTACTGGCTTTGACAACAGGATTGTTGAATGAATTCCGTACATATTTTCGCCGAACATATCACGATAGAATTTCCAATTTTTAATGTATCACACCGCTCTTTAAAAAAAGTTGTGTTACGCGCGACTACTGGTGGCCGTGTCGCCCGCGATGCGGGTAAGTACGTAATTGTACGTGCTGTGAGCGACGCGAGCTTCGAATTTAGAGCTGGTGATAGGGTTGCCTTAGTGGGCCATAATGGTGCAGGCAAAACTACGTTGCTGCGGGTTTTATCCGGGGTTTATGCATCCGCATCGGGAACACTTAATGTTCAAGGTAAGATTAGCTCTCTGCTCGATATATCGCTCGGTATGGATCCTGAGGCGACTGGATATGAAAATATTTTTCTGCGCGGGATTGTAATGGGGCTACATCCAAGGGAGATCGAAGAGAAAATCGATGAGATTGCAGTGTTCAGCGAACTGGGAAACTATCTTGAAATGCCTACCAGGACATATTCTAGTGGAATGGTTTTACGTCTTGCTTTCTCGGTTTCGACCGCAGTGTGCCCTGATATTCTTCTAATAGACGAATGGCTCTCCGTAGGTGATGAGTCGTTCAACAAGAAGGCGTCCGACCGCCTGAATTTGCTTGTTGAGCAATCATCTATTCTTGTGATGGCCTCGCATTCAGCTCCACTTGTACAAAAAATCTGTAATCGCAAGATCGTGCTCGAGAGAGGTATGTTAACAGAAGTGCCAGTCGACCAAAATATTTAGCATAACGCATGGTCTCTTAATATCTCATACTAATCTTCTTGGTATTACTTAGCGGACCCTCCCGTCATGTCTACGACGAATAACCTGGTGCATATCTACGTTTGCCATCATAAACCTGGCCTGGTATCGGTGTCGGATCGATGCTTTTTGCCGATGCAGGTAGGTGCAAGTCGCTCGTCTATTAATCCAGATTGTAGGCGCGATGATACTGGTGATAATATTTCATATAAAAACCATACCTTCTGTGAATTAACAGTATTGTATTGGGCCTGGAAAAATGATCGAGATGCACAGTGGATCGGCTTAATGCATTATCGGCGTTTCCTAGATTTTAGTGGTGCAAGACATAGAATCGACGCACGTGGGTATGCGAACTATTCTGATTTGGATAAAAAAACAATAGAAAACCTTGGCCTTACAGCTGCGCATGTCGAAAAGCTCCTTCTGTCGAAGCCTGGATTGCTTGCTGTGCTTCCTCGAAAATGGTCTGTACGCAATTCGAGGAGGCGAACATTACGTACACATTATGCAAATGCTGTGCATCATTACGGAGCAGATCTTAATGTGTTACGCGCTGTCATTGTTGATTTATATCCGACAGATATAGGACATTTTGATGCGGTCATGGATGGACATACAGGCTATTTCACAAATATTTTCGTTCTGTGTCGCGATCTATTTAATGAATACTGTCAATGGGTGTTTTCGATTCTATTCGAGGTTGAGCGCCGTCTTGATTTGACTAACTATTCATTAGCTGCCCAACGCGTCTTTGGCTACATGTCTGAGCGTCTCTTTAATGTTTTTGCAAGAAAACATCTCGCTGATTCAGTGGCTTATATCGAACTCGAGCGCGTGTTTATACGGGAGCAGCATATCGAATATCGCCCACCCACCCAACCGGCCGCTAATTCAGTTAGCGTGGTGACGGCGTCGGATGATAACTTTGTACCGCACCTAGCGACTTTTATGACTTCTCTGCGGGCTAACTTAGATCCGAAGCGAGAGCTGGATCTAGTTGTGCTTGATGGCGGTATTTCTAATACTAATCAGGCGCTGCTTAAACGGCAAGTTCAATTGAATGAAGGCGGACGTCTTACCTTCTTGGCATGCTCAGATATGTTTGCTGACATTCAGCTACATGCGCATTTTTCTGCTGCCACTCTTTATCGATTAAGTCTCGGGGAGTTACTTTCTCAGTATAATCGGGTTGTTTATATCGATGCGGATACAGTCGTGCTTGGCGATTTATCTGTGATCTACGATACCAATTTATCTGGATATGCTGTCGGAGCAGTACCCGACGTTATCATGCGAAGTTTTGTGGCAACAGGCGTGCCAGCACTCATGGAAGCCGGCGGGGAACGCGCGGGAGACTATCTGCGAAACTGGCTTAACATGGGCAATCGGGGCGAAGAATATTTCCAGGCTGGTCTTATTGTTATGGATCTTGAAGCGCTGCGTGCAATGAACTTCCGCGAATACGCCTATAACGAACTTATAAAAAAACGCTACTGGTTTCTCGATCAAGACGTACTTAATAAGTGCTTACTTGGACATGTTAAATTTTTAGATTTAAGCTGGAATGTCGTCAACGCATCAATGGACGTGATATCTGGATTAGGCCCGAATCTAGCGGAGAAAGTACGTGAAGCATTTGAATCGCCTCAGATAGTTCACTACGCCGGTTTTGAGGCAAAGCCATGGAATAATCCGGCTGTGCCACTCGCGTATTTCTACTGGTATTATTTGCGCCGCACATTCTGGTATGAGGCCGTAATCGAGCACCGCCAGATCTGTGCACCTACTTTAGACGCCGGTATGAATCGAAGCCACTTTTATAAGTGGGCTCGTAAAATCTGGCGGCGCATGCCAAATTCTTTGCAGCGGCGCCTGTTTTGGGTGCGGGATCAGATGATGTAAGCAGGAAAGATTGGTATAGTCGTAGTATGCTGAGCAATTTTAGGCATGTATAAGGCCTTCTGCGTATATCAAAAAGATTGGGTCGATTGCCGACCCAACACACCGTGCGCCGCAAGCTAAGCCTGCAGCATGTTTTTTTGAATTGTTGTATAGGGGCGAGGGGAAGTGAAAAAAATAGGAACCGTGGGAGCAGGTTTGACTGGCGCGGTTCTCGCATATAAGCTTGCACATGAGGGTTATAGTATCGATATATTTGATAGCCGATCCCATCTTGCTGGAAATTGTTACTCGAAACGAGATATGGAAACGGGCGTGATGACTCATGTTTACGGCCCGCATATTTTTCATACGAATAACGAGCACGTTTGGAAGTTTGTAAATCAGTTCGACGAGTTCGTGCCATTTGTAAATCGAGTCAAAGCAATCGCAAAGGGTCATGTTTATACCCTCCCAATTAATTTGCTCACAATTAATAATTTTTTTGATCAGACATTTTCGCCATCAGAAGCAAAATCTTTTCTCGAAAAAATTGGTGATAAATCCATTGATAGGCCACAGAACTTAGAAGAGCAAGCACTTAAGTTTGTTGGTCGTGATCTCTATGAAGCTTTTTTTCTTGGTTATACTATTAAGCAATGGGGTATACATCCAACAGAGCTTCAGGCAAATATCCTAAATCGTTTACCGGTGCGTTTCAACTACGATGACAACTACTACAATAGCTTTTATCAAGGAATTCCAAGGAACGGCTATACATATTTTGTAGAAAAAATGCTTGATTATCCTTCAATCAAAGTATACCTGAATGAACACTTTGATCGAAAGCAAGCGGGAGATTATGCGCACGTGTTCTATAGTGGCTCTATAGACGGGTGGTTTAACTACAAAGATGGCCGTCTAGGTTACCGAACGCTCGACTTTGAGGCATCACGCTACGACGGCGACTATCAGGGTAATGCAGTGATTAATTATAGCGATATCCAGGTGCCCTGGACGCGCATCTCAGAACACAAGCATTTTATGCCGTGGGAGTCACACGATCGAACGCTGATATTCAAAGAATATAGTCGGTTCTGCGGCACAAAAGACCTTCCGTATTATCCGATTCGTCTCGCAAAGGAAAAAACGTTACTGAAACATTACGTTGATTTGGCAATGCAGGAGCGAAATATAAGCTTTGTGGGCCGTTTAGGCACCTATCGCTATTTAGATATGCATGTAACGATCCGAGAAGCTCTTGAAGCGGCAAATATATTTCTTTCGGCGGCGGCGAGGGGGGGGGATATTCCAAATTTCTTCGTGGATCCTCTAAGGTGAATATTGCAGCAGTTGTTGTCACACATAATCGAGCTAAGCTACTCGAGGCCGTATTGCAAGCGCTTTTTACTCAAACTTGTGCTCTGCAATTCATTGTCGTAGTTGATAATGCAAGTTCGTCAGAAACTGCGCATGTATTACAAAGTTTTAAAAATATCGATACCTTACGGTTCGAAGAAAACATTGGTGGCGCTGGTGGTTTTGCCGCTGGTATCGAGCGAGCTATGATGCATGGCGCCGATTGGATTCTTTTACTTGATGACGACGCTATTGCCAAACCTGATCTCGTGGAGTGTTTTATGAGTGCGTTACTCAGCGCCTCAGAAGAGCGTGTAGGAGCATTATGCTCCAGCGTCATCGAATCTAACCGTGTCGCACTCATGCATAGGCGCATGTTTAATCCAAGAACTCTACGGGAGCCCGTGATCCCATACAAATATTATTCTAGGATTAGCATACAGATAGATATAGCTTCTTTTGTGGGATTTTTTCTGAGTGCGCAAGCAGTACGTGAGATTGGATTACCAAATGCATCGTTTTTTCTCGCTTATGACGATACTGAATATTCGCTACGTCTAGGTCGTGCAGGTTGGTTTATCTGGCTCGTGCCCTCTGCAGTAATCAATCATCTGCGTAGTCCAAAGGGACGCTTACGTAATGGTCCCTACACAACTAAGCACTATTACAATTTACGAAATCAGCTTGCCGTTTTTCGCTATTACGGCACAGCGCCTGGATGGCACTTGTGGTTACCAATCGTACTTCACGGCTTTATTGCAGCTAAGGATTTTCGCCTAAGCTCTTTATACACTTGGTTTAAAGCGCTGCGCGACAGTCGAAGTGTAATAATCTAATACCTTTCAGCCACTTTCTAAATTGATCGGATAAGCTTTATATAGTGAGTAATGCTAGTGGGTAAATGCTGATTCGCATATTATAAAACGCAATGAATTATTACGAGATCAAAAATTCTTGCGGGTTAGAGAAATACCTATATTAGCTCCAGGGTGAGGCGTAGAGGGAGTATAGAAAGTAAAAGCAAGTGACCCCAGCCGCAGTGCGGCCGGTTTTTTATAAAATGACACATCTATTACTCTCCGGAGAAAGGGGAGTCTTATGCGGAAGCAAACTTCTATTGTAGACTGACAGTAATAAAATTACTAAGCGTATTCTAAGTTTGATTTATTCTGCAGTAGAAAAATCAGCAGTTTTCGCGAGATTTTAAAGCTAAAATGCCAACTCCAAGTAAATTTAAAGGGGTTGACTCCCAAACAAGATTGCGATTAAAATTACTTGCCTCCAGCTTAAAGTTGTTTGTATCGACGCCAAACGATTTAATAATCAGGAACAATAACATTTAGGAATACCTTACAGCAGATTTGATAGACTGTGCCACCTAGGCGGTGCACAACAAGAACGTAAGAATGCTGAATAGAGAAATTCTATACAAGAAAATTCTAGAAAAAGCTGAAAATTCTAAGATTAACTATGAATTACACACAATTACTGTTTCGCTTAAAAAGAGTTGCTTTCAAGTAAAAAAGCAGCTATTTAATATGTGCCAGTCCTAATTTTTAGGATACCTCTTTCATTGAGGTGCAGGATAGGATCTCTCACCTTTACACTCAATCATGACATCCAAATTTTAACTTGATTGGCATGCGAAAATTTCCTCTATTCCTGTATTACAGGGTCAAATAGCTGACACGATCGAGTTGTATAAACATAATTAAGATGTCAGCGGCCCGATCTTAGAATCCATTCAAGAGTATATAAACACTATACGGCTAATTAAGTAGCACAAACGCGTTTATGCCTCTTCCATAAAATGGAAGAGCACAGATTTACTGCCTAACTTTTACTAAGATAGCTGATACTAGGATGCACAATCACGATCTGTAAAAGCGCAATTGCGCCTCAAAGGGTGAGGAATATTTATCTTTTGATAATACTTACTTACGCCGTTATAGCGGCTTACTGCTGCTCTTACTGTTACTCAGGGTTAAATGGATTAGTTAGTTTATATATCTAGATTACAGAGAATTGGTGAGTAGTACTGGCATCGAACCAGTGACCTCTGCCGTGTGAAGGCAGCGCTCTACCGCTGAGCTAACTACCCATAAGGGTTCAAGATTCTAATAAGGTTTACAGGATTCGTAAAGCGTTCTTCAGCAGACCAGATCTCTTTATCGACAAGAAGAGTATTTTATTTATAAGCTGTGTGTAAGCTTTTGCTACACACACGACTCTTTGAGTGTTTTTCTAATTTCGTCGAGTATATCTGCATGGGCAGTAAGCTCGTCATGGCTCGCACTAATAACAGGTAGATCAAACCGAGAGAGCGGCAGATTCTTTAGGGCTACAGATTCTGGGTCTTCCCTGTCGGCTAGTACATCGATGATTAGATTTTCTTGTCCACGAGTCATTGCTAGGTAGACGGCGGCTAGCAATTCTGCATCAAGTAGTGCACCATGCTGCGTGCGATAGGCATGGTTGATACCAAAGCGCTCGCATAGCGCGTCCAGTGAATTCCGCTTACCAGGGAACATCGCTTTAGCTTGCATCAGTGTATCGACTACATTGCTACAATGCTCTCGGAACGGGGGTAACTCTAGCATCGCAAATTCCAAATCGAGGAAGCTGATATCAAATGGTGCATTATGTATAACAATACTGGCGTTCTTCACGAAATCGCGCAGTACATCAGAAATTTCAGAAAACCTTGGCTTGTCGCTCAAGAATTCAGTAGTTAATCCGTGTACGGCTAATGCGCCGGGGTTACTATCACGTTCCGGATTAATGTAAAGGTGCAGATTGTTACCGGTTAGTTGCCGGTTCACTATTTCGACGCAGCCGATTTCAATAATCCGGTCCCCGCTTTTAGCGTTCAGACCAGTAGTTTCTGTATCGAGAACAAGAAGACGCATAATGAGATTATCTATCTACAAGAGTTCGGCATGTGGCGCAATATAGCCGCTTCTTGCTCAAGCAATACAACACCTCGGTTAGCTAATGCGTCGGCCCGTTCGTTTTCTAGATGGCCGGCATGGCCACGGACCCAGTTCCATTTAATCTCGTGTAGTAAGCTTAAAGTATCAAGACGGCGCCATAAATCTGCGTTCTTAACAGGAGTTTTTGCGGCAGTCATCCAGTTCTTCTTTTTCCACCTGTGAATCCATGCGCTGATGCCTTTTTGGACGTACTGCGAGTCGGTATGAACAACTGCTTTACATGGTCGCTTTAGTACCTCTAATGCTGAGATGACCGCCATTAGCTCCATTCTGTTGTTAGTCGTTGAGGGCTCCCCCCCAAACAATTCTTTTTCTTGCGTGCCAAGTCGTAGTAGCGCCCCCCAGCCGCCACGGCCTGGGTTGCCTTTGCATGCACCATCTGTATAAATCTCAATGAGACTATTACATTCCATGTATTTATGAACTAAATAACATTTAGCGAATAGTCTATGCTAGCATTGTTAGAGAGCATTGGGTGCTTCAACTGGCTTTAGTGTTGTTGTGAGCATCTGTTTTTTAAATTTTGATAGACCAATCAGCCGCATACTTTGTACTCGCTTAATTGCGGTAATTATGTATATAGCTCCGAAAATTGGCCACCAGCGATCGCCTGCCGCTTCTATAAACGCATACCGAGAAAGCCATTTTTCAGTATCTAGTGCTGGACGGTAGCAGCCGAAGCAGCCCTGGTCCAATTCGAAACAAAGCAACTTGATCCAGTCCTGTATTCTTGTGAAAGCGATCAGATCGTTTACTGATGGCATGAACGTATGACCACTAAGGCGGCTAATCCACTGTCGTATGCCCCACAGGCTTATCGAATTGAACCCGACGATTACGAGTCGACCTTCTGGCACTAGAACCCGTTCGGCTTCGCGCAGAAGACGATGCGGATCATTTGTGAACTCAAGCGTGTGGGGCAAAATTAATAGATCTATGCTCCGAGATTCAAATGGTAAATCTAGAAAATCGCACCAAAACGTTTCGCGTTTCGGTGACGCATCGCGAACTCTAATATTGGCGTCGCCACTACTGTTTTGGCATGGTAATCGACATGGCGCGCTTGCAGCGCTGGCTGTATCTAAAACTAGGCCACGATATGGCATGCGATTTTCTCGCAATGCATCAAGCTTCGGCAAACCTAATTGCAGCGCGTAATAGCCAAACATATTTGAAACCAAGCGGTCAAGTTGTCTTTGTTCCCAAGAGAGCATATATTGCCCCGGTGCTGATTCGGCCCATGTTGGCCAGTCTACAATAGATCTGTTTAACATTATTTCTACGGGTCCTGCGCCATAAACGCACTATTGGGAAGTTAGATTGATGAGTGCCACTATCCATAGATTAAAATACATTCCAGTTCCAGCACTCATAGATAATTACATCTGGGTCATCACGAACGGATGTTATGCTGTAGTCGTTGATCCGGGCGATGCCGCAGCAATTATCCATTTCCTTTGGCGACATAGTCTACAGCTGATCGCTATTTTACTCACTCATCATCATGCAGACCATGTTGGTGGAGTAGCTATGTTGATTCAGATATGTAGTGCAGATAACGTAGTACTAGTATATGGGCCTCATAGCGAGGCTATCCAAGAAATTACGAACCCGCTTACAGGCGGAGATGAAGTTCGGATCAAGCAACTTGGTCTAGTATTATCTGTGATTGATGTGCCTGGCCATACACGTGGGCATATTGCCTATTTCTCAGCTGCTAGCTTAGACCCAGTTCCGCATCTACTGTGTGGCGACACGCTATTTTCTAGTGGCTGTGGGAGGTTGTTTGAGGGTACTCCGCAGCAGATGCTAGCGTCGCTGGACGTGCTGACAGCTCTTCCAGATGCTACCGAAGTACATTGCGCGCACGAGTATACGCTATCTAATATTGCATTTGCGCTTGAGGTAGAGCCGGATAATAAAGATTTGCTCGCCTGGCGGGATCAAGCTTATAGGTTACATGCTGCTAGGGTAGCAACTTTGCCAACTACAATAGGTCATGAGAAGTGTGTTAATTCGTTTCTGCGTGTCCATTTACCCTCGATCTGGAAGAGATTGGCTGATAAGAGGCGTGTGCACATAATCGATCGTCTCGAGGCTTTCACTGCATTACGTGAATGGAAAAACGTCTTCCGATAACGTTTATTGTCTAGCATGTTTGAGCTTTATTACCTATTACAGGGTAATGTCATATTTCTAGACTCATTACTTTAATAATAGACTTTATATAAACCTGAAACAGACCTCTTGAGGTTGACGCAACATAGACGTTCTGCATATTATTAGATCGATTTTCTGCCCTTCCCTTAGAATTCGAGATGTTTAATGCGATTGGTACTCAACGCGCTGTTGATATTCCTGCTTGCCGCCTGCTCGAGCAACAGCAGAAATATGGTGAAAACCTTTCAATCAGCTTCCTCCACGCTCTATAGCCCGCAGAATCCGCAACTCCTCGAAGTTAACTCTCCTATCAAGAAGCATGCTGAACTATCTTCTTCTAAGCATACTATTAATATTGATCATAGCAGTGTGCAAACCTTACAGGGATCTGATGATTTGTGGAGCCGAATTCGCGCTGGTTTCCAGATCCCAAATTTAAAGAGTGATTTGGTCGATACGCAGACGAATTGGTATGCACAACACCCCGAGTACGTTGAGCGCATGACAGAACGCTCAAAAAAGTACTTATATCACATCGTTGAGGAGCTTGAGCAGCGGCATATGCCGATGGAATTAGCATTGTTGCCATTCGTCGAGTCGGCGTTTAACCCGCATGCACTATCGGTTGCGAAAGCCGCCGGCATGTGGCAGTTTGTGCCAGGCACAGGTCGAACCTTTAAACTGAAACAAAACCTGTTTCAGGATGAACGACGCAACGTAGTCGCTTCTACTAGTGCTGCGCTTGATTATCTAACAAAGCTACACGACATGTTCGGCAACTGGTATCTAGCACTGGCTGCATACAACTGGGGCGAAGGTAGCGTGAAACGCGCGATTGCGCGTAATCTGGCGCGCGGACTAAAAACCGACTATCAAAGTTTGATTATGCCGTCCGAGACACGCAACTATGTGCCAAAGCTGCAGGCGGTGAAAAACATTGTGATAAACTCGCAGAAATATAGATTAACTCTGCCAGATATTCCGAATCACCCATACTTCGTCATGGTGACCACTGCGCGCGATCTTGATATTAAAGTGGCATCTAAGCTTGCCGCTCTTTCTCAAGAGGAATTCTACTCTCTAAACCCAGGCTTTAAGAAACCAGTAATTCTCCGGGCATCGCAACCGCAGATCTTGCTTCCTTTTGAAAATGCGAAGCTATTTGAGCGCAACCTGAAAGACTACAACGGAAACCTTTCATCCTGGACGACATATAAGGTAACTGAGCGTGCGACACCGGCAGTACTAGCTAAGAAAATTGGCGTCGACTCGGGCATACTTATAACTGTTAACAAGATTCCGGTCGGTATGCGGCTTAAGCCCGGCTCTACACTATTAGTACCTAAGGATAAGAGAAACTATAAAGATATCAGTGCTGATGTCGCGGAAAATGCGGTGCTCACGATAGAGCCAGACGTACCGGATACCCGGAAAATGTTCATTCGTGTGCAGCGTAGGCAGTCAATCGCAGCGATAGCGCTGCGCTACGGTGTGACGATCTCACAAGTCAAGGCATGGAACCATACTCGTCAAGACACGGTAAGGGCAGGTCAACGACTGATATTACATATCCCAGCCCGGCATGCAACTGATAAAAAAGTGCTAGCACTGCGTCCAAACTCCCTAGGTAGGATTGCGGTGCACACGCAGAATAAGCACGTTGTTTCTCACTGCAATGCGAGAAACGTACGCACTGCCGAACCCATCTACGACAAGGCTGCCCGAGTTAGTAAGGCTGCCCGAGTTAGTAAGGCTGCCCGAGTTAGTAAGGCTGCCCGAGTTAGTAAGGCTGCCCGAGTTAGTAAGGCTGCCCGAGTTAGTAAGTGAAAAGTCGATAGTTTTAATAGGACTAGCAGTTCTATTTTAAAAATTAAAGTATGCTAGCAAGCAGGATAAAAACGCGCTGGGAATAATCATAAGTTCTTAAAGAGCTTCTGTTTCGTTGCTTATTTACACCTTATGAAGATTAAAACCGTAAATTGCTAACACTAGAAGTACTTGACACTTTTTGCCTTAAAAAGATGAATTTGAAATGAGCGAGATTTCGAGATATAATCTCTAAGTTTAGATTCATTAACTAACACCCCAGCGCTTGCCTTCCAAAACCGCCCGTCCGCCGCGACCCAGATTCTATTTGAGCTATTGTCTGAAGTGGGGTCGTCGCGTACATCGTCCGTGAGTCAAACGGCCCGAAAGCAAATAATGCCACTCGGAAAAGACGACAGGTCGGCAGCAGGGTATCTTTGGAAGGAACTTCTCTGTGTTGCCGTCTTTTTCTCCTGCTCTGCTCGCGCTTGCCGATGGCACTATTTTACGCGGCTACTCGATCGGTGCCCCCGGCAACACAATCGGTGAAGTAGTATTTAATACTGCAATCACCGGTTACCAAGAAATTCTTACTGATCCAAGCTACGCTCGTCAAATCATCTCGATGACATATCCGCATATTGGCAATGTTGGCGCAAATGATGAAGACATTGAGTCATATCGCATTCATGCAGCTGGCCTGGTGATTCGTGACCTGCCAGTGCTGGCGTCGAATTTCCGTTCCCAACGTACGTTGTCTGACTATCTGTCAGATGAAGGCATAGTAGCGATAGCTGGTTTAGATACACGTCAATTAACTCGTATCTTGCGCGAGCATGGTACACAAAACGGCTGCATCCTCGTTGGGACCGATGAACAACAGGCAGTTAAATGCGCACGCTCGTTTAGAGGTTTATCCGGCATAGATCTAGCAAAAGTCGTATCAACACGCACTCGATATGAATGGACCGAAGGAGAATGGCGTCTTGGTATGGGTTACCGACTGCAACAAACACCACGGCATCGGGTGGTTGCGTTCGATTATGGTATCAAGCGTAATATTCTACGTATGCTTTCAGAGCGAGGATGTTATGTCACTGTTCTACCTGCACAATCAAGCGCTGCTGACGCGCTAGCGCTTAATCCGGATGGTGTATTTTTATCAAATGGACCTGGCGATCCGCAGGCGTGTGATTATGCGATTACTGCGACGAAAGAATTGATACAGCGCGGTATACCTATATTCGGCATCTGTCTGGGCCACCAAATTATGGCGCTGGCTGTCGGGGCGAAGACGTTGAAGATGAAGACTGGACACCATGGCGCTAATCACCCTGTTAAGGATTTAGATAATGGAAAAGTCGTAATCACCTCGCAGAACCATGGCTTCACAGTCGATGCGTCAACGCTGCCGGACAACGTAAAAGTCACGCACATTTCACTATTCGACGGCACCCTACAAGGGTTTGCGCTGAAAAATAAGCCCGCGTTCGGCTTCCAGGGGCATCCAGAGTCGTCGCCAGGTCCGCATGATATCAACTACCTGTTTAACCACTTCGTTAACCTAATCGAGCTGAATAAAGCTGATCGTAGCTACTCCACAAGCGCCTAGTCATGTGCATCGTACTATCGAATATCAGCGCAATACACGCGCACTACTAATGAGTAGCGTTATGCCCAAGCGGATAAATATTAACAGTATTCTTATCATCGGCGCGGGTCCAATTATTATTGGCCAGGCGTGCGAGTTTGACTATTCTGGCGTGCAGGCGTGTAAAGCGCTACGCGAGGAAGGCTGTAAAGTCATCTTAGTTAACAGTAATCCGGCGACAATTATGACCGATCCGGATATGGCTGATGTCACATATATCGAACCAATCACCCGGGAGGTTGTCGAGGCGATCCTTGCTAAAGAACGCCCCGATGCAGTTTTACCGACAATGGGGGGGCAGACTGCGTTGAATTGTGCTTTAGACCTGCATCGATACGGTGTGCTAGATAAATATAACATTGAGTTAATCGGTGCATCATATACAGCAATTGATCAGGCCGAGGATCGGCAGAAGTTTAAACAGGCGATGCACTCGATCGGATTAAACTCAGCTCATTCAGGTATTGCCCACTCGTGGGAAGAAGCGCTAAAGGTCCGCGCGGAAATTTCTCAAGTGACTGGAAGCGGAGACTATCCAGTAGTGATCCGACCGTCGTTTACACTAGGTGGTTCGGGAGGGGGCATTGCATACAACCGCGTTGAGTTCGAAGAGATTTGTAAGCGTGGCTTAGATCTATCGCCTACCCGCGAATTGCTAATAGAGGAATCGCTGCTAGGTTGGAAAGAGTTCGAGATGGAAGTCGTGCGTGACCGGCACGATAACTGCATTATTGTCTGCTCAATTGAGAATCTTGATCCAATGGGTATTCATACTGGTGATTCAATTACCGTCGCGCCCGCACAGACGCTCAGCGATAAAGAGTACCAGTTGATGCGAGACGCGTCTATCGCTGTGCTGCGTAAAATTGGCGTTGATACCGGTGGATCTAACGTGCAATTTGCGATTAATCCACGTAATGGTCGTATGATTGTGATTGAAATGAATCCGCGCGTATCACGATCTTCTGCGCTCGCATCGAAAGCAACAGGCTTTCCAATCGCGAGAGTCGCGGCCAAACTAGCGATCGGATATACGCTAGATGAGTTGAAAAATGAGATCACCGGTGGACAGACACCAGCATCATTCGAACCGACAATTGACTATGTAGTGACTAAAGTTCCGCGCTTTGCTTTTGAAAAATTTCGTGAGGCTGACTCTCACCTAACCACTCAAATGAAATCTGTTGGGGAGGTAATGGCAATCGGACGCACGTTCCAAGAATCGTTTCAGAAAGCGCTGAGAGGACTAGAGGTAGGTGTGGATGGGCTAGACGAAAAGTCCACGGACCGCGACGAGATTATTGAGCAAATTGGCGCACCAGGTCCAGACCGTATATGGTATGTCGGGGACGCATTTCGTATAGGTATGTCACGAGATGAGATCTTTGAGGAAACAGGGATTGATACCTGGTTTCTCGCTCAGATTGAGCAGATTGTCCTGAAGGAAAAAAAACTCAGCGTTCGCTCGCTAGCTAGCCTATCTCGAGCCGAGCTTTTATGCTTAAAGCAAAGCGGTTTCTCAGACCCGCGGCTAGCTAAGATCATAGGCTCAAAACCAGACGAAGTACGTGCGCGGCGGATTCAGTTGAATGTGCGCCCGGTATATAAACGTGTAGATACCTGTGCAGCAGAGTTTTCAACAAAAACTGCATACATGTACTCGACATATGAGCAAGAGTGTGAGGCACAGCCAACAAAAAATAAAAAGATTATGGTATTAGGGGGTGGCCCAAATCGAATCGGTCAGGGCATAGAATTTGACTATTGCTGCGTGCATGCTGCTCTAGCGATGCGCGAGGATGGCTACGAAACGATTATGGTTAATTGCAATCCGGAAACTGTATCAACAGACTATGACACATCAGATCGTCTCTATTTTGAGCCGCTGACCTTGGAAGATGTGCTTGAGATCGTCGATAAAGAAAAACCGATTGGTGTGATCGTTCAATATGGCGGCCAGACACCTTTAAAGCTCGCGTTAGATTTAGAGGCTAATGGTGTACCGATTATAGGTACGTCGCCTGATATGATAGATGCGGCTGAGGATCGTGAACGTTTTCAGAAGCTATTGCAATCACTCAATCTGCTTCAGCCACCAAACCGAACCGCGCGCACTGAGGATGAAGCGTTAGAGCTGGCTAGCGAGATTGGTTATCCGCTTGTTGTGCGTCCTTCCTACGTTCTGGGCGGTCGTGCAATGGAGATTGTACATGAGCCGCGTGACTTAGAACGCTATATGCGTGAAGCGGTTAAAGTATCAAATGATTCACCGGTATTACTTGATCGCTTCCTGAATAATGCCATCGAATGTGATGTAGATTGTATTTGCGATGGCAGTGCAGTATTTATCGGCGGTGTTATGGAGCACATTGAGCAGGCTGGTGTTCACTCTGGTGATTCCGCCTGTTCGCTTCCATCCTATTCTCTGTCAGATGCGACTGTAAGCAAAGTTAAGTTGCAAACCGCAGCGATGGCCCGTGCACTGAATGTGATCGGATTAATGAATGTACAGTTCGCGATCCAGAAGGTACCACAGGCTAATGGTACGTTAGGCGATGTTATCTATGTATTAGAAGTAAATCCACGGGCGTCTCGTACAGTTCCATATGTATCGAAAGCAACCGGGCTACAACTAGCTAAGATTGCCGCACGTGCGATGGTCGGACAAACACTAGCTATGCAGCGGGTGACGCGGGAGGTAAGGCTACCCTACTTTAGTGTGAAAGAAGCAGTACTTCCATTTGTTAAATTTCCAGCTGTTGATCCAGTACTAGGGCCAGAAATGCGTTCCACTGGTGAAGTGATGGGCGTCGGACGTACGTTTGGTGAGGCATTATTTAAGTCTCAATTAGCGGCAGGCTCGAGGCTTCCTGCCTCAGGTACTGTATTACTAACTGTGATGGAGTCAGATAAGCCTAAAGCCGTTGAGGTAGCTCGAATGCTGCATGAGCTTGGTTATCCATTAGTTGCAACGAAAGGAACAGCTGCAGCTATTGCTGCCGTAGGCGTACCAGTTAAAGTTGTCAATAAAGTCAAGGACGGTCGGCCGCATATCGTCGACATGATTAAGAATGGAGAAATTTCGCTTGTATTCACGACTGTCGATGAAACCCGGGCTGCTATTGCTGATTCTCGCTCAATTCGTATGAGTGCACAGGCAAATAAAGTTACTTACTACACGACGATGTCAGGCGCTCGCGCTGCAGTTGAAGGCTTGCGCTATTTAACAAACCTTGAGGTCTATGATTTACAAGGGCTTCACGCTCGCCTAAACTAGGCGCTAATCTAGCAAGCAATGAGCTTGAACAAATAAAGTAGGCATAAGTTTATGCCCGTTGATGGTACCCAAAGTATCCAATAAATTGCGGTTGAGCGGTATCCTAAATGAGATACAGTTAATCTCGGTAATTTTTTATTCTGAGCTGTTTATGAGCACTATTCCACTAACACAGCGCGGTGCTGACCAACTGCGTGATGAATTACAACGATTGAAGTCAGTCGAACGTCCAACGATAATCCGCGCTATTGCGGAGGCTCGTGCACAGGGTGATTTATCAGAAAATGCTGAGTACGATGCTGCGAAGGAGAAACAAGCATTCATCGAGGGCCGCATTGCTGAGCTCGAATCAAAGTTATCGGCTGCTCAGATCATCGATCCTAAAGCAGTGGATAAGGATGGGCGAGTTGTATTCGGTGCTATTATCGATCTCGAAGATCTTGATTCGAGGGATAACGTTACCTATCAAATCGTCGGGGATGACGAGGCAAATCTCGAACATGGCTTGATTTCAGTTAGTTCACCGATTGCCCGCGCACTAATTGGTAAGTTTAAGGGCGATGTAGCGGCAGTACAAGCACCTAGTGGCGTGCGTGAGTACGAGATCATCGCGGTGCGTTACGAGTAAAATGTCAGCTTTCTATTAATCGTGGCATTCGCATGATAATTGTACAGCGCCTGTTCCGTCTCTTCGCGATGTTATGGGTCGGCGGTCTTATCAATGTAGGTTACTTGACTACGCCGACATTATTTTCATCCCTTGATCTCGTGAGTGCGGGTGCAGTCGCTGCTCTTCTATTCCATACGCAGGCACTTGTTAGCATGGTGACCGGTACCGTACTGCTTGGGTTCGCCCACACGCTTGTTAAGCGTGGTGATCGTGCGTACCAGTCCGCGCGCCGGGTAATCTTCATGATGCTGATATGTGTGCTTGTAAGCTATTTCGTATTACAACCATTTATAAATGGATTTCAAGTTTTTTTAGGGCAAAGCAGGACTGACACCGCACATTCTGACTATGCAATGCGCCTAGGCGCATTGCAGCTTGCATCCAACGCGATCTACTTAATACAAAGCCTGCTTGGGCTTGTACTAGTATGGCGTTTACCGGTTGCCACGCGCTCAATGTTCTAAATATCTAAATAACTAGTTAGCCTAATTAGATCGCCAGAACGCCATTGTGGGGTATAAATAATTGCGTCTAGAACAGCAGACTTTATTAGCGAATAGATTGCGCTTGCTACTTAAAGAGTGGTACTGCTGTTTTTTTTAACTTATCTGTCTATTTTTCTTTTCTAAAATTGCTATCCGAAGTAAAGCGTTACCAAACACTTTAATTCATTGTAGATCTGGCATCGTATTATACTATTCAGATCTTAACGACACGTGACGTGGTAGCAATTCTCGATATATTATAGCGTGCATTAGAAAATGTTATCTGTGTTACGGCCTTTAGATTATAAACACTTGTTGATATGCTAAATAAGTGCCGCTGATAGATGATCATAGATCATGTTACAAATACTAAGTGTGATCGCTGATAAATACTTTTATTATGAGTAGCTCTTGCTATTTAGACTACATATTAATCTCATTAACTACTACATCTTTATTAAGCTTTTTTCTAATTAAGACGGCTGGCTATATCGCACAGACTTACGCGCATAATGTGCCTAATCAGCAGAGGAAGGATAAAGACAAGCATATGAGATAATGTGTGCGACAAGGCTGAAGCTTAAAAGCTTCAGCCACCGAAATCCATCACCTCAGATAAATTTAAACTTTTTTATGCTAAAAAACCGATTTAATAAATCGTGGTTGCATAATCATATTAATGATCCATATGTCAAGCGCGCGCGTCGCGAGGGATATAGATCTCGTGCGGTGTATAAGCTTCAAGAAATCGATGAACTAGATAATTTAATCCAGCCAGGGCAAGTAATAGTTGACCTAGGTGCTGCGCCAGGAAGTTGGAGTCAATACGCGAGAAATAAGCTAGCAGCCAGACCCTGCCGTACAGACGGCGGAATCAATGGAACAATTATTGCGCTAGATATACTACCGATAGAGCCGATCTCTAACGTGAAATTCATTCAGGGTGATTTTCGCAACGAAATAGTATTAGAGCAGCTAAAGGAGGCTATTAATGGCCGTATGATAGACCTTGTAATTTCAGACATAGCCCCCAATCTGTCGGGTATCGCAGTAGCCGATGCGGCACGGATCGAGCACGTGTGCGATTTAGCACTAAAATTTGCACAAGATTACCTAATACTAGATGGAGCACTATTGGTTAAATGTTTTCATGGCAGCAAGTATAGTCAAATCGTTGAGCGATTTAAGCACCAGTTCAGGATTGTAGCTTCTCGCAAGCCGAAATCTTCGCGCGATAAATCGTCAGAAATATTTATTCTTGGTCGGATACTCAAGTATCCGCGAGCCTGAATGTAAGAATATTAATCTAGGGTAGTATGCCATTTAATGTGTTAAATTTTTTATATCTGCTTGAGAGTCAATTGCTACGGCCAGAGGGGAATGGACTAGATTAAAATGCCTAAAAGTAGTGGGCTTTTAGGCCACGAGTCGGATGCCGTCCCATATGAGTAAAGGAGTCGTGCGTTGAACAACAACATGTTTTCCAAGGCGGCAATTTGGCTAGTCATAGCACTTGTGCTGTTTACGGTTTTCAAGCAGTTCGACAAGTCCCACGTCCAGGAAGGCGTTACGTATTCGAGGTTTATGGACGACGCAAAGAACGGCAAAATTAAGAGCGTTATTGTTCAGGGACGAAACTTAGATGTCACTCTTATCCATGGTCAGAAATACAAAATTGTGTCGCCTGGCGATATCTGGATGGTCGGTGATCTAATGAAATATGGTGTACAGGTTAGCGGGAAAGCTGATGGTGAGCCGAATATGTTGGTGTCCGTTTTGTACTACCTTGGACCGACAATCCTAATCATTGGGTTCTGGTTTTATGTGATGCGACAGATGCAGAGTGGCGGTAAAGGTGGTGCGTTTTCGTTCGGAAAGTCTCGAGCGCGCCTGATTGATGAAAATAATAATTCAGTGAATTTTACTGATGTTGCAGGCTGTGATGAGGCAAAAGATGAAGTATATGAGCTAGTCGATTTTCTAAGTGATCCACTAAAGTTTCAGAAACTTGGTGGTCGAATTCCATGCGGTGTGCTATTGATTGGGCCACCGGGAACCGGAAAGACACTACTAGCACGTGCAATTGCAGGTGAAGCCAAAGTTCCGTTCTTCAGTATCTCAGGTTCAGACTTTGTTGAAATGTTCGTCGGCGTCGGTGCTGCCCGTGTACGGGATATGTTTGAGCAAGCTAAGAAGCACGCACCGTGTATCGTATTTATCGATGAAATCGATGCGGTTGGCCGCCATCGAGGCGCTGGTATGGGCGGTGGAAACGATGAGCGCGAACAGACGCTAAACCAAATGCTGGTTGAGATGGATGGTTTCGAGGCTAATTCAGGTGTAATTGTAATTGCCGCGACAAATCGCTCCGACGTGCTTGATAAAGCACTGCTACGTCCAGGACGTTTCGACCGTCAAGTTTATGTCGGCTTACCAGATATTCGTGGACGAGAGCAGATCCTGAAAGTTCATCTACGCAAAGTACCTATATCGAATGATGTCGATGCTTCAGTGGTGGCACGCGGTACGCCAGGTTTTTCTGGTGCAGACCTTGCAAACTTAGTGAATGAAGCAGCCCTGTTTGCTGCACGTCGGAGTAAACGTATCGTCGAAATGCAAGATTTTGAAGATGCTAAAGATAAGATTTTCATGGGTCCAGAGCGAAAGTCGGCCGTAATGCGCGAAGAAGAACGTCGAAATACTGCATATCATGAATCGGGGCATGCAGTCGTAGCAAAGCTGCTGCCGTATGCTGATCCAGTGTATAAAGTGACGATTATGCCGCGTGGCTGGGCGCTAGGAGTCACATGGCAGTTACCTGAGTATGATCACGTCAATCTATACCGCGATAAAATGCTTGAAGAAATAGCAATCCTGTTCGGCGGCAGAGCTGCCGAGGAAGTTTTCTTAAATTCAATGTCTACTGGTGCGTCGAACGATTTCGAACGAGCGACTAAGATGGCTCGCGATATGGTGACGCGCTACGGGATGTCCGATGTGCTAGGGACTATGGTCTATATTGATACTGAACAGGACGGTATGTTTGGTCGGATCTCGTCACGTTCAGTTTCCGAGGCAACGCAACAAAAGGTCGATGCAGAGATTCGCCGCATCCTCGATGAGCAGTACGCTTTAGCTCGTAGATTACTTGAGGATAACCGCGAGAAGGTTGAGGCAATGGTTAAGGCTCTTCGCGAATGGGAAACAATCGATGCTGACCAGATTAATAACATTATGTCTGGGAATGACCCTCTTCTACCGAATAACATACATCCACCATCCGGTGGCATCCAAAACGAAGGCATAAGTGGAAGTGTCGAGGTAAAGCCTGGGACAGGTGCGGCCGCCCCTGCATAACCTAACCTTTTTCATAAAAGGCTGGTGCACTAGCCCTAGCCTTTTGGCATTCTTTTGCTGAGATATGTTTTCTTATGGCTAGTACTGCTAGCGCGATCAGCTCGACTAACAGCGCGATATTACAATGTGGCCGATTCAGGCTTACCTTAGCACGGCCCTTAGTAATGGGTATTTTGAATGTAACATCAGATTCGTTCTCTGATGGTGGACGTTTCGTTAACTACAGTACTGCGAGTGCGCACGCTCAGAAGATGATCGATGAAGGAGCAGATATAATCGATATCGGTGGTGAGTCGACGCGGCCTGGCGCATCGTCAGTTCCGCTTAATAAAGAATTAACTCGTGTATTATTCCTAATCGAAAAGTTACTAAACATAGGTGTGCCCATCTCAATTGATACGTATAAACCTAATATGATGCGTGCTGCGCTCAATGTCGGTGTAGACTTGATTAATGATATCTGGGGATTTCGTCAGCCAGGCGCTATTGATGCGGTACGCGATACTTTTTGTGGTTTATGTGTAATGCATATGCAAGGCACGCCTAGTACGATGCAATATGAGCCACAGTATCGTAATGTTGTCACGAATATTTATAACTTTCTCGATGAGCGGATCCGCTTACTAGAACAAGCTGGGATTGCCAAAAACCGACTCTGCGCTGATCCCGGTTTCGGTTTTGGCAAGACAACTGAAAATAATTTCATGCTGCTACGTGAGTTGTCGCGTGCTGTACCCGCTAGTGTGCCAACCCTTGTAGGGCTTTCACGTAAACTAATGATCGGCGAAGCTACAGGTCGCAGCGTACCACAGCAGAGAATAGCTGGCAGTCTTGCCGGTATGCTAGCTGCGATTGATAGAGGCGCGGCGATTGTGCGCGTACATGATGTCGCGCCAACAGTTGATGCATTAAAGGTTTGGCAAGCGATTCGAGGACGATCGTGGTGCTGTGCTCAATCTACACATGAGGCTCACTATGAAAAATAGTAACTAAAACCGAGCACACCTGTATCGTGTCGCATAGTACGATAAAGAGGAGTTTGATATGAATCGTCGTTATTTCGGCACGGACGGTATCCGAGGAAAAGTAGGTGAACAGCCGATTACTCCTGATTTCATACTTCGTCTCGGATATTCAGCAGGTAAAGTGCTAGCCGGAGTAGATTCTATAAACGGTGAGCGACCAACTGTATTAATCGGTAAAGACACACGCGTTTCTGGTTACATGCTTGAAGCGGCCTTGAAAGCCGGATTTTCTTCAGCAGGAATTGATGTAATGCTAGCTGGACCTATGCCTACACCAGGTATCGCCTATCTAACTCGGGCACTACACCTAACGGCCGGGGTTGTAATTAGTGCATCCCACAATCCTTATTATGATAATGGTATTAAATTTTTTTCGGGACACGGTAATAAGTTACCCGACAAGATTGAGTATGCTATTGAGAGCCAGATTGCACAACCGATAATTTGTGTACCATCTGAACAGCTTGGCAAAGTACAGAGGCTTGATAATGCGGCAGGACAGTATATTGAGTTTTGTAAAGGTACATTTCCAGCTACATTCGATTTATACGGATTAAAACTTGTCGTTGATTGTGCGAACGGCGCAGCATATCAAATCGCACCGCATGTATTCCAGGAGCTTGGAGCTGAAGTTGTGTCGCTCGGCGTTTCTCCCAATGGTTTTAATATAAATGATAGGGCAAATTCTGCTGTGCCCAATATGTTGGTTGACGCAGTACGTGCGAATCATGCTGATCTAGGTATCGCATTAGACGGTGACGCGGATCGACTAAGGGTTGTCGACGCAGCTGGCCGACTATATAACGGTGATGAGCTTCTATACGTGCTTTTAAAAGATCGCATTTTCACACATGGATCAGTACCGGGCGCAGTAGGAACTCTCATGACAAATCTAGCAGTGGAAATCGCTCTACAGCAACTTGGTATTAAATTTGTGCGAGCGGATGTAGGCGATCGATATATTTTAGAGCAACTGCGTGAACGGGGCTGGCAACTCGGCGCTGAAGGCTCGGGACATATTTTATCGCTAGATCACCATACAACTGGTGATGGAATCGTATCAGCTCTACTAGTTCTTGCCGCAATAAAACGTAGTGGCCAGATGCTAGACCAACTTCTTGGTGAGCTAATATTATTTCCACAGACACTTGTTAATGTGCAGATATTACCGGGTGTGGATTGGCAAAGTAACACTGCAATTCGCGAGGCTGTTGTTCAGGCTAAAAATGCATTAGGTCAATCTGGGCGCGTGCTAGTCCGTGCGTCTGGTACTGAACCAGTACTACGAGTGATGGTTGAGGCGCAGCACCTAGATGAGGCAAGAGGTTATGCGCAGGCTATTGCTGAAGTCGTACAAAGCGTATACAGGGTAACTTAGACGCTAGTGGGATGGAATAGCTAAATTCCACAAACTGTATTTCCGTAGGGAGTACATTCACGATGCTAATTCATACATAGCGAATCATCTAGAAGTATCAATTAAACTATCATGTAGACGACAGCTTTTTACGGCTTCAAATATTCTGTTGGGGATAACAGATTTACTAAAAGTAGTCTGTTTGTATTCTAAATTGTAGTCTGCAGCGTACACGGAGGTTATTAATATAATAAGTATTTTAACGGGTTAAGTCTTAAATAGTGTCCGCTCAAATAAAATTTGAGTTTAGTAATCGAATAATTAACCCTAAAGTTCACGATTAAATGCTATTGTACAAGTAGTACGCATGCGTACTGAGTACTAGCTTCATCTATGCAAAGCATTTATCAAAAATAATTAACTAATTAGATTAGTATAGTTTATACGCGTGTATAATATCAGGCTCAGACTGGAAAATATTAGATATACTGTAATATGTACTTACGTACATTGCTAAAACAATATATTGTTTTAGCAACATTTAAGCATCTGTATTTAAGTTTTTTCTTAAATACACGTCTAAGAGACTAGCTAGTTCTAGCTTTATGTTGACAAGTGCTTCAAATGGTACTTGTAATTACAAACTCACGTACAGAAGTAGTTACAAATATGCTGTAGATTTTAAAAAAACTATGGGGCTTTTCCGAAATATAGAGCGCGCACTAGGTGTGCTAAGATGGGATAAGGAAGTACACCAAATGCGTATAACATTAAGTACTTAATTCCAGTCAGCAGCAAAAGGTGGCAGTATTTAATATAATTAGAGGGTTATTGCTTACTATATTAGCCTCTATTGAGAAATTCAAAGTACTAAATTCGTGCTAGTCATTTTTTCAAAAATTTTCGTTATTAATCAGTACTTAGATTTAACTAAGAGTTTCTAAAAATTCTTAGCGATATTGTGCATGTATAGACACACATAATGTCGACCTAAGTCCTCAGCATCAACGTTTTTCAGAGATTTAGGTGCACTATATTGTTAATAAATAATATTGTTTGAATGCAAACCTTTGTATAAAGCGTCAGAATTATCAGACAAGTTTATGGAGATAGACGTATAGTTCTCCATGTGTTGTCCAGATCACGCAGGTACTGGATTCGGTCATGTAGACGCGAAGATCGTCCTTGCCAAAACTCTATCATATCTGGAACTAGCCGGTAGCCACCCCAATGGGGGGGTCGAGGTGGATTGTTGCCGAACTGTGCCATGAAGTGTTTTGTACGCGCCTCTAGTTCCCCGCGATTGTGTAGTGTCGTGCTTTGATCGGAGGCCCACGCACCGATGCGTGAGCCAATAGGACGAGATGCAAAATAGTTATCGCTTTCTATGTCGGTAGTTTTATTTACCCTTCCCCCAATGCGGACTTGTCGTTCTAGCTCGATCCAATAAAAAAGCAGGGTAGCATAAGGATTATGCGCTAGTTCTCGACCTTTCCGACTCTGATAATTAGTAAAAAATGTAAAACCTTGCACATCGAATCCCTTAATGAGCACGATCCGTGAGTTTGGACGGTCGCGCTCATCAACAGTAGACAATGTCATTGTATTCGGTTCGGGGAGCCCGGCATGGAGAACCTGTTCAAACCAGCATTTGAACTGCTTAATCGGGTCAGCATCGACGTCATCTTCTGATAATGTACTAAGCGTGTAGTTTTTTCGTAGATTGGCAAGGGAGATCATTTTGTGTACAGTCACTTACTATGGGTTTAAGTATATCGGAAATAAATGTGAGGGTTATATGTCTGAGCAGATACGTTAGCTATACTATAAAAAAGCCATAATAGAATGGTTGTTCACTCTTATTTCATATATAAAGTCATACTTTATTTATCCCAATGTCATTTACAACGCGTGATCCAAATCGTGAGACATACGACTTAGCCTCAGAAACTGTAGAATTTGAAACAGAAGACTATCCACGCCGGTTTAGCGGCGTAGCACGATTATACGGCGACGCTGCCCTACAGAAATTCGAACACTCTCATGTTACCATTGTAGGTATCGGGGGGGTTGGCTCATGGGTAGCCGAAGCTCTGGCGCGAAGTGCAATCGGTCACCTAACACTCATTGACATGGATCATGTTTCAAAAAGCAATACAAATCGCCAGATCCAGGCAATAAATACTAATTACGGCAAGTCGAAAGTCTATGCAATGACCGAGCGGATCAGGGCAATTCATCCGCGGTGCGTAATTACACAAGTTGATGATTTTATTGATTCAAACAATCTAGATGTGCTTCTAGACGTTAGATGCAACTTTATCGTTGATGCTATTGATAGCGTATGCGCCAAGACAGAGCTAATCGCATGGTGTATTCGGCGCCGAGTGCCGATAGTGACGGTGGGTGGTGCCGGTGGGCAACTCGATCCGACGCGTATTCACATTGATGATTTAGCTTGTACAACTCAAGATCCCTTATTATGTAAGGTGCGATCGCGGTTGCGCAAACACCATGGATTCCCACGCCAGTCGAAAGAGCGATTTAACGTTCGGGCAGTCTACTCTGATGAGCCGTTGATTTATCCGCAGGTGGCAGCTTGTGATCTAGCTAGATCGGCAGCATCCGGTCTTCATTGCGCGGGCTTTGGCTCCAGCGTCTGTGTAACTGGCAGCTTTGGATTTTCAGCGGCAGCTTACGTACTAAACGCTCTAACCTCTAGCCACTCTCAGACATCACCGCGCTTTTCAGCTTAGAGTCTTGTAGTTAGTATCGTCACAGAAAGTATGTACTCAATTTTAGATTTTGATCTCACTATTAGTC
The DNA here is from genome assembly GCF_020342435.1 of Candidatus Vallotiella sp. (ex Adelges kitamiensis). Classification (GTDB taxonomy): domain Bacteria; phylum Pseudomonadota; class Gammaproteobacteria; order Burkholderiales; family Burkholderiaceae; genus Mycetohabitans. The sequence goes on along the minus strand of NZ_CP080504.1, from coordinate 667,587 downwards.
AAGGCTATCCTTACAACCTATAAACCTATTAGGTAGACGCGCCCCAACTGTCACGCAAGCTAACGCTCCGATTAAAAACCGGTTTTCCGGGTACTGAGTTAACGCAGTCTGCGACGAAGTAACCATGTCGTTCGAATTGAACTTGTTCTTCGGGCAGAAAATGTTGCGCGCCGGGCTCGAGGTAAGCGGTTACTACACGCTTAGCGTTAGGGTTTAGCGCTTGAAGGAAGTCTCGACCGTTAGCGTCTGGATATGGCTCTTTAAATAGCCTATCGTACAAGCGCACTTCAGTGCAGTATGCGTGCGCGACGCTAACCCAGTGGATGTTGCCTTTAACCTTATAATGGTTAGAACCCTGAGTACCAGATTTGCTATCCGCAAAATAGTTGCAATGTACTGCAATAATATTGCTATTATTATCCTTGTCCACACCTGTGCATTCGACAACAAAACCGTAGCGAAGCCGCACGTGATTGCCCGGAAATAGCCTAAAATAGCCCTTGGGTGGATTCTCGTTAAAGTCCGCGCGCTCGATCCATAGCTCCCGGGAGAACGGAAAAACCCTCGTGCCACGCACTACGTGATGTGGATGAACCGGCGCGCTGCACATTTCTTCACTATCCAACGGATAGTTGTCCACGATGAGTTTCAGCGGGTCAAGTACGGCAATCGCTCGTGGTAGTTTCTCATCTAGATCTTCACGTAGTGCCGCCTCGAGCAATCCGAAATCAATCCACGAATTAGCTTTAGTTAGCCCAGTGCGTTCGCACATTAGCCGGATGCTCTCTGGCGTAAAACCCCGACGACGCAACCCAACGATTGTCGGCATGCGTGGATCATCCCATCCGTCTACGTACTTGCCCTCAACCAGTTGTAATAGCTTACGCTTGCTCGTGATCACATATGTCATATTAAGTCGTGCAAACTCAATTTGCTGCGGAAGAGGACGAGTGAAAACGCCGGCGTCAGTAAGCTCAGAGAGAAACCAGTTATATAGTGGCCGATGGTCCTCAAACTCAAGCGTGCATAGTGAATGCGTAATATTCTCAAGCGCATCAGATACGCAGTGCGTATAGTCGTACATCGGATAAATACACCATACATCGCCAGTGCGATAGTGATGAGCGAAGCGGATTCGGTAGATAATTGGGTCACGCATATTGATATTCGGTGACGCCATATCAATTTTGGCGCGTAATACATGTGCGCCTTCAGTAAATTTTCCCGCCTTCATCTGGCGGAACAGTCGCAAATTTTCGTCAGAAGTGCGATTACGATACGGTGACGGCATGCCTGGCATAGTTAGTGTGCCCCGAGTCGCGTGGATCTGTTCTGCGTTTTGGCTGTCTACATAAACTTTACCCCGCTGAATTAGTAGCTCAGCAAAGGCGTATAATTGGTCGTAGTAATCGCTGGCAAAGTACAGATGCTCACGATTATCTTTTTGCCAATCAAATCCCAGCCATCGAACCGCATCGATAATTGAATTTACATACTCGATACCCTCTTTTTCCGGATTAGTATCGTCAAAACGCAGGTGGCAAATACCACCGTAATCGCGCGCAATGCCAAAATTCACGCATATGCTTTTAGCGTGACCAATATGTAGGTGGCCGTTTGGCTCCGGTGGAAATCGCGTCTCAACCCGTTGCCCCCACTTATCGGACCGATTATCGTTATCGATTATATTTCGGATAAAATTTGATATTTTGTCAGCTGGTCTAACTAATGTATTTATTGGCGCGCTCGAAGAAGCAGTGGGCTTATGGTCGAGATTAGCGCCTAATTTTACGTCGTTGAATTCAATATTCATAAGCGTGTATGGTAGGGCCTAGACCATTCCCGCCTAGGCCAGTCGATGTTCGCGACACGGTATTTTACTCGATGATCAGGTAATAATGGCACGGGCACGGCGGTATGTCGAGATTACATCGATAGCGCTATAATCGAAAAATACACAAAGAACTCACTGTTCATATTTCAATTAACGCTCTTAGGGTTTCTTCGTGTATATGCGAAGACAGATCCAGTTATAAAAGAAGAAATAAACGCACAAAGTGTCAGTAGGATTTGCTGTCACTCATTCAAATTAAACGCTCTCGGGTCGTTATTGCTTTTTTTAAAGCGGTGATTAGTGTAGAAGCTAGGTCGTACCGGTTACGTATTAAGCCATAGGCTAGTCAAGGGTAGCCGAATTAATAATAAAATGTCTTATTTACTCTTTACACAAGTTGGTTAGTTACTTGTATCTCGTCTCTGCTGCTCGGGGGTGTCAGGGCTCATGCAAAATTTTTATGATTGGGTAATCGCTTAGTTTAAGTCTGATCTATCTAAGTGAGGCACAGTTAAGCCTATACTTTTCAGCTGAAGACGTATCAAGTAGGTTTCAAATACTATATTCCAGTAGGCAGTTAGCTCAAATAAAGATATCGAGTCTAATGCGCACGAGTGAGTTAGAGCTCCGATAAACCAAATATCTCTCTTTTCAAGAGCAGGGACTAAGAGATTCTATGCGGTATACATACATGTACATCCCGTATAATCCAATCATTAAGCCGAATATGTCCGCGTCTGGATTCACCGATACGCTGGCTGGTCAGCGATAGATTACTCGAAGTACGCCATGAAAACCGCCGAAATCCGCGAAAAGTTCCTGAAGTTCTTCGAATCGAAGGGTCATACAATCGTTCATTGTTCAAGTTTGGTGCCTTCCAACGATCCAACGCTGTTGTTTACAAACTCTGGAATGGTGCAGTTCAAGGACGTATTTTTAAGCGCTGAAACCCGGCCATACTCGCGAGCTGTAACTTCTCAACCTAGTATACGAGCTGGTGGAAAGCATAATGATCTGGAGAACGTTGGCCACACTACCCGACACCATACATTCTTTGAGATGCTAGGAAACTTCTCATTTGGTGACTATTTTAAGCACGACACAATTCACTATGCGTGGGAGCTGCTTACGCGTGTCTATAAATTGCCCCCAGAAAAACTAATTGTGACTGTATACTACGAGGATGATGAGGCATATCACATCTGGAACCATGAAATTGGCTTGCCGCTCGAGCGGATCATTCGCATTGGTGATAACAAGGGCACGCGATATGCCTCAGACAATTTCTGGCAAATGGCTGATACCGGTCCTTGTGGCCCATGCTCAGAGATCTTCTATGATCACGGACCCCAAGTATCTGGGGGGGTGCCCGGATCAGCTGACGAGAGTGGTGACCGCTTTATAGAAATCTGGAACCTCGTGTTCATGCAATTCAACCGCGATGTGCAGGGTAACCTTAAGCCCCTGAGCAAGCAGTGTGTTGATACTGGCATGGGACTAGAGCGGCTTGCCGCAGTGCTGCAGCATGTGCATAGCAACTACGAAATTGATCTATTCCAACGACTAATTGCCGCAGCGGCTCGAGAGACCGGCATATCAGATCTCGCGCATAACTCCCTAAAGGTGATTGCTGACCATATTAGAACATGTAGTTTCATGATTGTTAATGGAGTAATACCGGAAAATGAAGGGCGCGGCTACGTGTTGCGCCGTATCGCACGCCGCGCAATACGGCACGGCTACAAGCTTGGCTGTAAGCATCTATTTTTCCATCAATTAGTTAAAGATCTAGTTAATGAAATGGCGGGTGCATATCCCGAATTAAAGCTGGAACAGCAACATATAACTGATGTGCTGCGGCAGGAAGAAGAACGTTTCTCTGGGACAATTGAGCAAGGGCTATCAATCCTAGACATCGTGTTTTCTGATCTCTTAGCGCGCGGCTTAACAGTTCTCGATGGTGAACTTGCATTCAAGTTACATGATACATACGGTTTTCCGCTAGATCTGACAGCAGACATGTGTCGTGAGCGGGGCATTAATATCGACCAGGTAGTGTTTAATGAAGCAATGAAGCGCCAGCGTGAGAAGGCTCGTACAGCTTCCAAGTTCCAGATGGCTCAAGATATTAGCTATATAGGTGGTAAAACTATATTTCGTGGCTATGATACGCACATGTGTAATGATGCTAAGATCGTCGCAATATATACGAATAGTATAACGGTACCATTACTTCAAGCTGGCTACCAGGGCGTTATTGTGCTTGACCAGACGCCTTTCTATGCAGAGTCAGGTGGGCAGATTGGAGACCAGGGAACAATTACTAGTTCAACGGCGTGCTTTACTGTATCTGATACACGGAAGGTCCGGGCCAATGTAGTTGGTCACCACGGCATCCTCGAGCACGGCGAGTTAAAAGTGGGTGATATCGTCAGCGCTTGTATCGATGTTAGGCGACGTACCCGTACTGCGCGAAATCATTCAGCAACACATCTGATGCATAAAGCGCTGCGCGAGGTGCTAGGTCTACATGTACAGCAAAAAGGTTCATTGGTTGATCCAGAAAAAACTCGTTTTGATTTCTTACACAACAAGCCTCTCAGCAACGATGAAATCTATAATATCGAGGAATTAGTTAATGCTGAGATATTCGCCAATACGCTGAGTATTGCTCAGGTAATGTCATTCGATAACGCTGTTAAGTCAGGCGCGACAGCGCTATTCAGCGAAAAATATGTTGATGAGGTGCGCGTGATTGATCTAGGCTTCTCTCGGGAGTTATGTGGTGGCACACATGTGCAGCGCACTGGCGATATTGGTTTGTTTAAGATCATTTTCGAGGGCGGTGTAGCGGCAAATATTCGTCGTATTGAAGCGATTACCGGAGACAATGCAGTGCGCTATGTACATAACTTAGAGTCGATGCTTTCCGAAGCTGCTGCGGTGTTAAAAGTTCGACCAATAGAGCTTACTCCGCGCCTCGCGCAGGTTCGAGATCAGCTTAAAGTATTAAAAAAGGAGCTAGCACAGCTTAGATCTAAGTTCGCGACGAACTCGAGAGATGAATTGTTGAACCAAACAGTCGACGTAGCAGGCGTGTATGTGTTGGCAGCTAAGCTTGAGGGTGTTGATGTAAAAACGTTGCGTGAGACAGCCGATGAGCTAAAAGATAAGCTCAATCATGCGGTGATTGTATTAGCCAGTGTCTATAGTAGTAAGGTTAGCTTGATTGCCAGCGTGACGACTAACATAAGTAAAAATATTAGAGCCGATGAGCTAGTTAACTTTGTTGCAAAGCAGGTTGGTGGCAAAGGAGGGGGCTGTTCATATATAGCACAAGCAGGCGGTACTGATCCATCACAGCTTCCAGAAGCGCTTCTCAGTGTTAAGGAATGGATCCGAGCACGATTGTAGGCGCTCATAGGAGATATAGTCTAGACGTAATAGATACCGATAAAGATTAATCAAAAATATGTTTGATATTAGACAGTACAGCATTCCAGCTATCCCAATAGCTAACAGATCAATAATGGTAGATTAATAAGTAGTAATAGGTTGCGATCCGTATGAATTTTAAGATTTGCAGACATAAGTTTAAAGATATTGTTAAGCTAGAGCGCACCAGCAGAGAGTACGTCTCAATTATGCTACTTGGTTAGTCGTTACCGCGTGTTACTCATTTCCACCAGGAGTATTAAACGCGAGGATACTAGTTAGTAAGCGTAATCAAACAGCGCAATAAAATGCAAGTGGGTCTTGCTAGATAAATCGTTACAGCTTAATACATCTGCGGTATATTATAGTAATGCTATTATTAGCATAGCACCATCGAACGATGCTAACGCTATTCTGATTAGAAAATCTATATCTTTTCTATATAGCCAGATAAATTCAATTTCCCCGCCTTTCTATAGGAGGAACAATCATTCTAGGCGCATTGTCGGAGGGCAGCTATTTCTAGTGATCTGCGCCGTGTAATTAAGTCGCGGGTTTTAAGTTTGAGCATCGTATTATAGTCGTAATATATTTGTACTTTATAATCTCCTAATCAGCGGGATATACGCATGCGCATGCTATTTCCGATAGGTAATACAAGTTGGTTACTCGTGGAAAAACTGCCAGATTAATGGGCTTTTACTGCTGATTATTTGTGCTCTTGGAAAGAGCGGTAAGCAAACTAAGAGTTTCTGTACGCTACGTATTGCGCACTAAGCTTAGGATTGCCCTGGTTGTACTGCCGACCTGCCTCTTGTTATGAGCAGTACATGTCTGATAACGTTTAAGTATGTTGAGTCAACATCGCTACGGGTGGCTTAACGTAATTTAATTACGTTAAATTTACTACTATATTGTAGATACTGCGAGTAAGCAGAATAAGTTCAAATCAATTTTAGAGATTGTTCAACGTAAAACATTACTCGAGTCGTATTCGAGACATAATGCAATTTATCTTTGCAGGATTGATATGTTAACGATACGGACCTTCGGACTTGCGCCCGCTATAATTCGTATATGATGCAAACAAACGTGCATAGCATCTCAGCTAAAAACAAAGAAATTCGATGGAAATTCACAAGGAAGTCGATGCGCGAGGGCTAACCTGCCCATTGCCAATCTTACGTACTAAAAAAGCGCTGGCAGATATGCAGAGCGGTCAGATCCTAAAAATTCTAGCGACGGATCCCAGCTCGCCGCAAGATTTCTCTGAATTTGCGAAACAGACCAAAAACGAGCTACTCAAAGTTACCGCTTGCGCTAGTAAAACTTTCGTATTTTTAATGCGTCGGCGTTGACTAAAAGTGCTGAAAGCTACGGCGCTGTATTACAGCATTAGCCCTTAAGAACAGGAGAGCGTGTGCGGAGGTATTCTGAAAATTCATCGCAAACCTCTGGGTGCTGCAGCGCAAACTCGACTGTTGCCTTGAGATAACCAAGCTTGCTTCCACAGTCGAAGCGTGTTCCATGGTACTTATACGCGAGCACTTGCTCGTCCCTAAGCAGAGTTTGGATTGCGTCAGTCAATTGTAATTCTCCGCCTGTACCTGGTTTTAGTGCGCGCAAGTGACTAAAAATGCGCGGCTTGAGTACGTAGCGTCCAACCACGCCAAAATTGGATGGCGCTATCTGTGGGGCTGGCTTCTCAACAATACCTGACATCTTGACGATGCTATCTTCTAATTCTTTACCATCAATGATGCCGTACGACTTCGTTTCCTTATGAGGCACTTCTTCGATGCCAATTACTGAGCTATAGTAATGATCGAACACTTCGATCATTTGTTTTATCACTGGTGGCCGACCATACAAAAGATCGTCGGCGAGAATAACTGCAAATGGGTTATCACCGAGGAGCTTTTCTGCGCACAATACTGCATGTCCGAGTCCAAGAGCTTCGGGCTGTCGCACATAGCAGCAGTTAACATGACTTGGCTTAATCCCGCGTACCAACTCAAGTAACTTATGCTTGCCACGAGCTTTAAGTTCTGATTCTATTTCATATGACTTATCAAAGTGATCCTCGATTGCGCGCTTACTGCGACCTGTTATAAAGATCATTTCAGTTATCCCTGCAGCGATCGCTTCTTCAACTGCATACTGAATCAGTGGCTTGTCAACTACTGGAAGCATTTCTTTCGGGCTTGCTTTTGTAGCTGGGAGGAACCGCGTGCCAAGACCTGCTACTGGAAAAACAGCCTTAGTAACTTTAAGCATCTTTAATTACCTGGTTTGTTTCCGGTTATATAGGTTAGCCCGATATTAGGAAAATAGACAGCTCGCTAGAAATCATATCCTTATTTATGTGTTTATACGCTTTATGATGAGAGCCGCCCAAGCTGATTATTTAACGTTATCAACATCGACTGAAAATCTGATAATCTTTTTTGCTCTTGGTCTACAATAGCGGCTGGCGCTCGAGCTAAAAAATTCTTATTTTGCAGCTTCGCATTGCATTTAGCTAGCTCATTTGCAATGTGGCTAATTTTTTGAGTCAATCGTTTGCGTTCGGTAGTAATATTAATTTCGACCTTTAGTGCCATCTTGATCGTGCCAACGAGGGCAACTGGTGCACCAAACGCCTGTTTATCAAGCTCGGCTTTATCTTCGAGTACTTCGACTTCTGACAACCGGGCAAGCGCCCTTACATAAGGAGAAAATTCTCTCAATCGCGTCACATTAACTCCTGCCACCAGACGCACACGCGTTGCCGGCTCTAGTTTTATTTGGCTACGTAAATTACGACATGCATTGACTATTGCTTTTAGTTCAGCAATCCATGCTTCCGCCTGCTCATCAATTCTCTCAGAGGCGCTGAGAGGATAGGATTGCATCATTATCGAGGCATTTCCCGATGCAGTTCCTACTGGATACTGCCCTATTAGGGGAGCGACCTTCTGCCACAACGCTTCAGTAATAAACGGAATTAACGGGTGTGCAAGTCGCAGGATTATTTCGAGCACTGTAAGTAGGGTGCGACGCGTACTACGCTGCTGCGTTGGCGTGCCAATCTCCAATTGAACTTTGGCTAACTCAATGTACCAATCACAATACTCATCCCAAATGAACTTGTAGATCGCACTTGCAATGTTATCGAAGCGATAGTCGGAAAAGCCCTGCTCGATATTTACTTCGACCCGTTGCAACAGCGATACAAGCCATCGGTCAGCCGGCGAGAAATTAAGCGTGTCGATCGATCTAAAATCTCCTGGGTATGCAACGATGCCGCAATCATATCCTTCGCACTTTAGTAGCACGAAACGTGTGGCGTTCCATAATTTATTGCAGAAATTACGATAGCCCTCGCAGCGTGCGAGATCAAAATTTACATTACGTCCGAGTGTAGCTATGGAAGCCATTGTGAAGCGAAGCGCGTCAGTGCCGTAGGCGGGAATACCGCTTGGGAACGTCTCACGTGTCTTTTGCTCGATCAGTGCTGCCTGTTTCGGATTCATCAACCCAGTTAAGCGCTTATTGACAAGCGTTTCAAGGTCAATTCCGTCGATGATATCAATTGGATCAAGTGTGTTGCCACGGCTTTTGGACATTTTTTGGCCTTCAGCATCGCGCACTAGGCCGTGCACATACACAGTGTGGAACGGCACCTTATCGGTGAAATGCGTAGTCATCATCACCATTCGAGCTACCCAGAAGAAGATGATATCAAAGCCTGTCACTAATACTGCTGACGGTAGAAAGTGCTCGAGTTCTAATGTTAATTTCGGCCATCCCAGCGAAGAGAACGGTACTAGTGCAGACGAGAACCATGTGTCAAGAACATCCTTATCGCGCTTAAGCTCTCCGTTGTAGGCTTGCGCACGGGCCTGCGCAAGCGCGTCAGCTTCACTGTGCGCAACAAATACTTGACCATCATCCGTATACCAGGCGGGAATCTGATGCCCCCACCAAAGTTGACGAGAGATGCACCAGTCCTGGATGTTTTCTAGCCACTGGTAGTACGTAGTAGTCCAGTTTTCGGGTACAAATTTGATTTGACCACGCCGTACTACGTCAAGCGAGGTTTGCGTGATCGACTGGCCGGGATGGAATGTACCTTCGGGCGCCGGTCGGCTCATCGCGACGAACCATTGATCGGTAAGCATTGGCTCAATAATCGATCGTGTGCGATCACCACGCGGCACAACTAATCGGTGGGGCTTAATCGATTCAAGAAGGCCGAGCGCGGCGAGGTCCGATACGATGCGCTTGCGTGCATCGTATCGGTCAAGCCCGCGGTAAACAACCGGTGCGTTATTATTAATCTTTGCATCAGATGTGAGTACAATAATCTGCGCTAATCCATGGCGTTTTCCAACCTTATAGTCGTTAAAATCATGCGCTGGTGTAACCTTAACTACACCTGTTCCAAACTTAGGCTCTACATAATCATCGGTAATAATCGGGATCTTACGTCCTACTAACGGTAGTGTAAGAGTCTTGCCAATTAATGCTGTATAACGCTCATCCTGTGGATGGACCATAACTGCAACGTCGCCCAGCATTGTTTCGGGCCGTGTAGTTGCTAAGGTTATATAGCCTGAGCCATCAGAGAGTGGATAGCGGATGTACCACAGATTGCCATCCTCTTCTTCACTGACAACCTCTAGATCCGATATAGCAGTTCCCAGCTCTGGATCCCAGTTCACAAGCCGTTTCCCACGGTAAATTAGCCCTTGCTGATAGAGGCGGACAAACACATCAATCACAGCCCGGGACATACCTTCATCCATTGTAAAATATTCTCTCGACCAGTCAGTTGATGCACCTAGTCGTCGAATTTGTCGGGTGATTGTAGAGCTTGATTCTTTTTTCCATTGATGGACGCGTTCAATAAAGCGTTTTTGTCCCAGCGCTTGCCGTGATTGATTTTGTGCATCGAGTTGGCGCTCTACGATAATTTGCGTAGCAATGCCCGCATGATCCATACCGGGCACCCATAACGTATTATCACCTCGCATCCTGTGATATCGCGCCAATCCATCCATGATGGTCTGGTTGAACGCATGGCCCATGTGTAGCGTACCTGTTACGTTTGGCGGTGGCAGCTGAATTGCGAAGTTAGGGCGCCGCGGGTCTAAAGTTGTCCTTGCGTAGCCACGTTTTTCCCATTCTGGGCCCCAATACGCCTCAATCGTTGATGGCTCAAAACTTTTTGAAATCGTGATATCGCTATTGCTCATCGTATAAGTTTGCCTGAAAGGCGGTGAAAATGCGGTGAAATCAATGCAGTGTAATTAATTATAATGAAGATAGTAATAAACTAACTGTAGCGTATTGAGCCGACAGTATCTGTATAATGACAGGCCTGTTGTGACTAAAGTCGCTCATGTCTGATTTGCTCGCCAATCTAAATCCAGAACAATTTGCAGCAGTGACGCTGCCAAACGAACCAGCTTTGATTCTTGCCGGAGCGGGCAGTGGCAAGACGCGCGTGCTTATTACTAGAATTGCATGGTTAATCTCGTGTGGTGAGGTGAGCGCTACTGATATTTTAGCCGTCACCTTTACGAATAAGGCAGCACGTGAAATGCTAATGCGCTTGGGCGTGATACTACCAATTAACACACATAGCATGTGGATTGGCACTTTCCACGGATTATGCAATCGGATGTTACGCACCCATTACCAAGATGCTGGATTGCCACAGACTTTTCAGATTTTAGATGCAGCAGATCAGTTGACAGCAATCAAGCGGCTTATGAAGAGCCTAAAAGTTAACGACGAGAAATGTCTAGCTAAGAATCTACAGCACTTTATTAATAACGCAAAGGAGAAAAGTCTAGCGCCTGAAGAGGTCAATTCTAGCAATAACTTTAATCACAAATGGGTCGAGCTGTATTTTGCCTACGAGCAACAATGCCAACGCGAAGGGGTCGTCGATTTTTCAGAATTGCTATTACGCTCATATAAACTCCTGCAACACAATTCAACTCTACGGTCCTATTATCAGACCCGTTTCCAGCATATCCTAGTTGATGAGTTCCAGGATACCAGCAAGCTTCAGTATGCATGGGTAAAACTACTGGCTGGCGAGCGTAACGGAATATTTGCAGTTGGGGATGATGACCAGTCAATTTACGCGTTTCGCGGTGCTCACGCGGGTAATATGCTTGATTTTGAACGCGAGTTCAACATCCGGCATTTGATTAAGCTTGAGCAGAACTATCGTTCACATGGCAACATTCTCGATGCAGCTAATATGCTGATCGCACATAATGCGAAACGGCTTGGCAAAAATCTGCGTACCAATGCCTGTCATGGAAAACTAGTACAAGTCTATGAAGCAACGACCGATTCGAAAGAAGCTAGTTGGATTGTGGAAGAAGTTCGCGCTCTTATCGACACAGGGCTATCACCCGACGAAATTGCGGTACTTTATCGCAGTAACATGCAATCACGCATGGTTGAACATATGCTAGTTAATGCTGGAATTTCATACCGTGTCTATGGTGGTTTGCGCTTTTTTGAGCGCCAAGAGATTAAGCATGCGCTTGCCTACCTACGGCTAATGAATAATGTAAATGATGATACTGCATTTAATCGGGTGATTAATTTTCCGGCCCGGGGTATTGGTACACGCTCGATTGAGCAACTGGCTAATATTGCACGGATATATAGTTGCTCTATGATGCAGGCAATTCCATACGTGACCGGTAGAGCTGGCCAGCTATTTAGTGCGTTTCTTGCGTTAATTGAGCAGATGTATAACGATACCCAAGCTATGAGCTTGCCGGAAATCGTTGAAGGGGTAATTAAAAGCAGTGGTCTAGAAAAGTTCTATTCTCATGCTCCTGAAAATCAGGAGCGTATTGAGAACTTACGAGAACTAGTTAATGCGGCCAGTGCATACGTAGTTGAGGAAGGTTATGATTTCTCGCCAGCGTACTCTATTTCCCCCGCGCGCTCGGCTAAGAATTATGCGGCTATGGGGAGATTAGATGATAATAACAAAAAAGCTGTACCTAAGGCGCTGAGTATCGAAAGATCCCGCCAAGATCTAAATCAGATGACGCCAATTTCTGGTTTTCTATCGCATGCGTCACTCGAGTCTGGTGATAATCAGGCTAATACTGGGAAAAATGTACTTCAATTAATGACAGTACATGCTTCCAAGGGACTCGAATTTTCGGCTGTGTTTGTCACCGGACTCGAGGAAGGTCTTTTCCCGCACGAGAATAGCCTAATAAAACTAGATGGGCTTGAGGAAGAGCGACGCCTAATGTATGTTGCAATCACGCGCGCCAAGGAATCTCTCTACCTATCATTCGCTCAAAGTAGAATGTTGCACGGCAAGACGCGTTATAATGTGCGCTCCCGTTTTTTTGATGAATTACCGGCCAGAGTATTACAATGGACTCTGTCTAAGACGGAATCTAGCTTGCGCCCGCTACAGCATACCAATTTAATAGACAACAACACTGGGTGGAACCATGATTGGTTTTCCCAAATCCAGCAGCAGCGCGACCATATATCATATACTAGCACTTGCCCTGATGAAAGCATACCAGTAACAAAGAACAGCTTTCGGATCGGCATATCCGTATTCCACCCAAAATTTGGAGAGGGAACTATCACTGGGCTAGAGGGAGATGGCGCGGACGCAAAAGCACGAGTTACATTTAAGCAGCACGGCACAAAATGGCTTGCCCTCGCGATCTCAAAACTACAGACACTATAATACTTAATGTTGAGTGTTGCGTAATATTATTACGCAACCATAAGTAGTGCATACGCTACTATAAACTTCACAATAGTTTATATAATAAACTCTGGGCTAGCGTTCTGCTCACGATTGAAGCAACTACAGTAGCTCGCGTAGAACGAGCAATAGATTATTGTCCATAAAATCATACTGACTGGCAATAGTGCAGTCAAAGCTCCGCTTGATAGACCAAACACATTCAGAATAAAGCCGATTACTAATGATGCGCTTATTATAACTGCGAACCATGTTGCTAGATAAACGAGAAATGTGATTCGGTTACGCCAGCAGACAACGAAGCTGAAGAACATCGATTTGATTGGTGGCACGCCATGCCAAGCGGTTAGCAACGGTGCGAACCAGAACAACATCATCGTCGGCAGATAGATGAGGAATCCAAGAACGATACTGGAAATTAAAGCGCTGCTATGAGCGACGTTGTTATCCGGTTTCACTTCGATGATGACAGTCTTTAGCAGCCAGCCGTCGTCGATTATTGAGGTTAGAAACAGACTTGTAGTAACTAGTGCGCAATATATAAGTCCGAGCTGTAATAACTGCCAAGAAACGCTACTACTATGCGCTCGAAAGCCTGTAAAAAGTGCAAGCGGAAACACGTGCTTTCCGGCAAGCACATCGCGACATGCGCTCATGAACCCCACGTATAAACCTGGCACGAGTATTAGCCATAGTACGGACCCTACGACCGGTATGTGCACGATGAGTGTCATCGAAAATACATATGTAAAAAAAATCGCTAGGAGGTTGAGCGGGTTTTTATGGAATAGCCAGATACCTTTTCCAATCCAGATATAGCCAAATTTAGCGGATGTCTCAATGAGTTTCATAACAGATAGTTAGAGCCACGGCAATGTATCGGCGCTAATACGCTCACGCAATACCCGTTCGAAATGAGCGGGGTTATGCGGCTTAAGTAAGTGGGCATCGCGGGGCAAGTAAAAGTCATAGAGTCGAGATAACCAGAAGCGAAAAGCGCCAGCACGCAACATGTTGCGCCAATGCTGAGTCTCAGTGGGGGTAAACGGCCGTACAGCATGGTATGCGCATAGTAATGCCTGCGTTTGTGCCTGATCTAGGCAACCGGTATTTAGATCAACACACCAGTCGTTAACGGTTACAGCAACATCGAACAACCACTTGTCGCAGCCGGCGAAATAAAAGTCGAAGAAACCGCCTAGGGTATCACGCCCATCGTACGACGTGAATAGGACATTATCTCGGAATAGGTCGCAGTGGCATGGCCCTCCAGGAAGCGTCGCATAGTCAGACGATGTAAAGAATGCCTGATGATATTCCAATTCGCTGATTAGTAACCGATGCTGCGCATCGGTTACGTAGGGCAATACCGATGGGACATTATCTCTCCACCAAGGCAAGCCTCGCAAATTCGGTTGATACATTAGGATATCTTTTCCAGCAATATGCATTCGCGCTAGCATTTGTCCTACTTCAGTACAGTGCGCAACCTGTGGTGCTAGACGCGGAGATCCAGCCAGTCGAGTCACTATTGCGGCAGGCTTATTCATCAGCATACCGAATAACGCACCATCAGCGCGTCGCATAGGATCAGGCACAGGAACACGGTGTGCCGCTAGATGACGCATTAATTCTAGGTAGAAAGGCAACTCGTGCGCGGCGAGTTTTTCAAAAATTGTTAGAACATACTCGCCAGTTGTTGTTGTCAAGAAAAAATTACTGTTCTCGATTCCGGACGTAATACCGTGGAAATCGATAATCTTGCCTATCGCGTAGTGCCGAACCCAAGCAGCGAGCCGGGCTTCGGAAAGGGCAGTAAAAACGGCCATGCAAACGTTATTAGATAGGTTCGAAGGCTGCCGCTATCTAGGCGGTCAGTACTTGAGTTGCGGGAATAAAGCTATGTGAATGGCTTGTAGCTTTCATACACCTGCAGCGAGACATTCAGCGGCGTACTTATCTAGTAGCGTATACCTAAGTTCAAATAAACCTAGATTTTAGCGATTTTCCACGATCGCGATATTTGGTAATCGATATGCCATTTGGATTCTCTTCGTAAAAGCACAGCGTGCTGTGCACGTTGAATTTTACTCTCGCATACCCGATGCTGGTCACTAGCAGGTCGATTTATGGTCTTCATATTTGAGCAGACAATCGCTTTATTCACATACTGAGATGCAGCGGCATATGTCTCTGGCTCGACGTGCGGTTGTAGTGCGCTCGCCGTAGCTACCACCATCCTGGCAGAAAATGCTAGTGTAGCTGTTTCTAGAAACGTCTTGACCCAGTTCACGAGGTAAGAGATTACGCTAGGCACAGTGTGGAACAGCTTCATGAGGGTTCTCCGAGACGGTAGATAATTTTACCAAACCAACATGCGCGATAGGTGGCGACGTAATGCTGCCGTCGAGTTTTTTTAGTGCCTATATTGCCGCCGTTTTCTGTAAAACCGCTGATGAGCAGTGGTTGACATGAGGTAGGCACTTTTGAATCTTGCTATCGCCTTTACTATCCGTTTGCGGGGATGCGAGCGAACGGATAGTACATGTATCAACTACCGCTACTTTTGTGGTTTCCTCGAAGAGGTCCTAGATTGTATTTACTAACTTAGTACATTCCAAATAGCTGGAGAAAATTCCCAAGAATTATAATGGTTAATTCTACCTTAACCGCTTTGTTAAGCTTACTCTCTGTCTATCGCATGGATAAAACGAATAGGCTGTGTTCATTAAGCCCATCGAACTAATCGCATATCATACAAAACTAGCAATAAGCTCAAAACCAGAGCCATTAGTGACGTGCATGCCTAAGATATCTATATAAATCAAGCATGCTGGCAGGGGATATATTATGCTAATCAATACCGCTATGAGGCATATCAATGAGAAAACAAAGAAAACAAGCACAAAGCGAATTGTAGTACTATATTTGCGCGCATAGAGCGTACTCGGGTACTGGCATAAGCTTAATAATATACAATAGCTCGACGATTAGGTGTTTGTATCGCCGCTAGATGTTCAATAGTAATTGACTACTATAGGAGTAGCTACCTAGGTAGCTTAAGGGAGTGTTCTAGTCGCGCTATAGTGGGCCTCTAAATAAAATAAATGGAGAAGACACGAAAGCGTTGCGTTTAAGAGAGTTAATGTGTTATAGCCTAGTCGTTACTATAGACGATTGTAATTGTTAGGGCGGGCCGCTAACATCAGGAGCTAGGTTTCCTGCCCTTATAGGGTCGGGCAATCGCACACTAGACTAGACATAAAGCGCGTCAGTCGAGCGCAAAACGACTCAATAGGATAAATTATTTGCCTTCTTAAGGTGATTGAGCGATGTGCGCACCAATAAATAATGTCTGATTGGCATTGGAGAGCACTTTGCTCCTCTTTTTATATTTAGCTTGAATAAGCTTATGAAATACTACAAAAAGTGATACGTCTCTTTGCTTCCTGGGGAACGTTTGAGTGCGCGGGGCTAATACGGGTATGCGTATAGTTAAATAATTCACTTTTCTGAAAGAAAAACTATCTTTTTAACTATATCCGCTTTCAGGAAAATACATGTTACAGAGATTGCTTTCCATTTGAGAATATACAACAGATTCACTTATTCTATTAACGTATACAGGTAGACGAGATAGTGCATCAGTAAAGTAGGCAGAAGGTTTGGTCTATTGAGTGATGTGTTTAAGGTCGCTTTATAGGGGATGTATTAAGTAGACTTTGAACATAGAGTAGACAATCAAGTCTAGCGATGGGTAGGATTTCGTATAAAAGCTAACTAGCGTTGAATTACTAGGATTCTTTGCAAATTGAACAGATAGATCAGCTTGCTGCGTACACGTAAGTAACGGACCATCACACTATAGTTCTGATTATATGTAAAACTATATTTTATTATGCTTTAGGGCGAGCTATATCTGACTTCATACAGAGCTAGCTCTCTCTAGAATAGATGCTGGCCTCAATCATTTAATCTGACTTATCAATCATCTATATCAACTTAATATTATATAAGCTAGTCAGCTCTATTTATTTGAGCAAGTTATCTAATTAGATTGCAAAACTTTTTGGACATTGGGTAATCGGCACATACTGAAAATTTCTTTCCTTGGATTACATTAGGCTCTCCGTGCTCGTGCTGAGCGTGTTTAAATTCATTGGGCATTACGTTTACCCCGTTGTTTTTTTAGACA
The DNA here is from genome assembly GCF_020342435.1 of Candidatus Vallotiella sp. (ex Adelges kitamiensis). Classification (GTDB taxonomy): domain Bacteria; phylum Pseudomonadota; class Gammaproteobacteria; order Burkholderiales; family Burkholderiaceae; genus Mycetohabitans. Next base: position 650,364 of record NZ_CP080504.1, on the reverse strand, counting down.
AAAAATGGGGGGAATACTTAAAATATCGTTATCTAGATTGACTAAAAATGTCTTATCCGCACCTGCGCCTTAATTAAATCTAGCAAAAACCGTAAACGCCAATAGATCAGCTGATTCCTGACAAGCACTCAGTTGTCTTGATGGACTTTGCCATAATCGTAAAAAGTTGTACTAACTTTGAGCGGTTGTGCTTTTTGATCTAGAGTCAATGAAACATGGGGTCATTTTTTTTATTCTTAATGCTAAAGCAGCAGAATCTTGATGGTAAAACTTTACTATTAGTCGATGGTTCGAGCTATTTATATCGGGCTTACCATGCGCTTCCAGATTTGCGTGGGCCAGATGGTAGTCCAACCGGCGCACTGTACGGTGTCATTAATATGATGAGGCGATTGCGTCGTGATATTCCTGCAGAATATGGTGCGTGTGTGTTCGATGCAAAGGGTAAAACGTTTCGTGATGATTGGTATCCAGCCTATAAATCTCATCGTTCGATGATGCCAGAAGATTTATCTAGTCAGATTGAGCTAATTCATATTGCAGTATGTGCGCTCGGTTGGGCGAAGCTTGTAATTAATAGCGTAGAGGCTGACGACGTGCTTGGAACTCTGGCGGTACGTGCTGAGCAGTCTGGCATGAACGTAGTAATCTCCACGAGCGATAAGGATCTTACGCAACTAGTAAACGAGCGTATTGTATTAATTAATACTATGACTAACGAGCGTCTTGATTACGATGGCGTGATCGCAAAATTCGGTGTACCCCCTCAACGTATCGTAGATTATCTAACATTGATTGGTGATACCGTTGATAATGTGCCTGGCGTAGACAAGTGCGGTCCGAAGACCGCGCTCAAATGGCTTTCTCAATATCAATCGCTAGACGGTATCATCGCGCACGCAAATGATATCAAAGGAGCACTCGGTAATAACCTACGCCGGGCACTCACGTTCTTACCAATCGCACGTCGACTCGTCACCGTGCATACCGATTGCAATTTATCGCCGCATGTACAGTCTATTTCTGAGTCGCTTCAGGTACGGGCAGAATCCAAGGAAAAATTGCGTAATATCTATTTGCGCTACGGCTTTAAAAGATTGTTGCTCGAGTCTGATGGCCAGGCCGAGGGGGGTGTTTGAAGACATTTGATAATAAAACCGCATCTAGAACGGGTGCAGCCGAAATAAGATCAGAGATTGGCACCAATCAACAATATGAAATGATCAATGAATGGGAGCAGTTTAATCGATGGCTGGCAATGATCAAGGAGTCGATGCTCACGTCGTTTGACACTGAAACTACGTCATTAGACCCACTGCGTGCTCACATCGTCGGTATATCATTTGCGACTGCTCCTGGGCGTGCCGCATATATTCCACTCTTACACTGTGGAGCAGATCAACCAGCGCAACTGCCATTCGATGAGGTAATCACGAAGCTCAAACCATGGCTAGAGAATTCTGTATACAAAAAAGTTGGCCAGAATTTGAAGTTTGATGCTCAAGTCTTAGCTAATCATGGCATTATACTATCTGGTATTGAGCATGATACGCTGCTTGAATCGTATGTACTTGAATCGCATCGTTCGCATGATATAGATGTACTTGCGATGCGGCATCTCGGCATAAAAACAATCAAATATAAAGATATTGCCGGTAAGAGCAGCGCACAAATCGGCTTCGATAAGGTCGCGGTGAACGTAGCTACAGAATATTCTGCTGAAAATGCCGATATTATATTGCGGTTGCACAAGGTGTTATATGCGCAGATTCAAATTGAAAAAAGATTAGACTATGTCTACCGCTCAATCGAGCTACCAACATCTCGAGTTCTGCAAATTATTGAACGCCATGGTGTACTCATCGATAAAACTCGGCTTCTTAAGCAGAGTAATGAGCTGGCTATCCGAATGCTGGGTTTACAAGACGAGGCGTACGTACTGGCCTGCGGTGAGTTTAATTTGAATTCACCGAAGCAGATCGGTGAAATCTTCTTTCAGCGTTTGCAGTTGCCAGTAATTAAGAAAACCTTATCAGGCGCGCCTTCTACAGACGAAGGAGTGTTACAAAAACTCGCTGAGGATTATCTACTGCCTAAGATACTACTTAACTATCGTGCTCTAGCTAAGCTTAAGTCGTCGTATACAGACAAGCTGACTAAGATGATCAAACATGATACTAGTCGTGTACATACTAATTACGCTCAGGCAGTAGCTGTGACTGGGAGACTTGCGTCTAATGATCCGAATTTACAAAACATTCCTATTCGAACGCCAGAAGGGCGACGCATCCGAGAAGCGTTCATTGCCCCACCAGAAAGTAGCATCGTCTCAGTTGATTACTCACAGATTGAGTTGCGAATTATGGCGCATATTTCAGGCGATGCAGCATTGATGACAGCTTTTAAGCAGAGTGAAGACGTACATCGAGCGACTGCGTCAGAGATCTTTGGCGTAATGCAGCAGGACATCACAAACGAGCAACGTCGTACTGCGAAAGTCATCAATTTTGGCTTAATCTATGGCATGAGCGCTTTTGGCCTCGCAGCGAATCTAGGTATTGAACTTACTCTGGCTAAGCTTTATATTGAACGCTATTTCGCTCGATACTCAGGTGTCAAGCGCTATATGTGTGAAACACGGATGGAGGCAAAATTACACGGTTTCGTTCAGACTGTTTTCGGTCGCCGGCTGTGGCTACCAGAGATTAGCAGCGGAAATAGCCTGCGCCGTCAGGCTGCCGAACGAGCTGCAATTAATGCACCAATGCAAGGTACAGCAGCTGATCTTATCAAGCTATCTATGATTGCCGTACAAAATTGGATTGATCGGGCACGAGTCAAGTCTCGGTTAATCATACAGGTCCATGACGAGCTAGTTCTAGAAGTACCTAACAATGAATTGGATATTATTCGTACCAAGGTGCCAGCACTAATGTGCTCAATCGGCAACCTTAACGTACCCCTTGTCGCCAAGTTAGGCTCAGGTATTAACTGGGAAGAAGCGCATTGATGTTGAGTTTTAATATTAGCGGCACAGTGTATTAGAGCAGTATTTTCAATAGCTTATCCGACCTAAATCTGGTATAGAGGCTACTAGCAGCATGAGTTTATCACTCGCTAAATTTAGCGTACGTCCATGCCTGATACATAAAAATTTCTGAATGGAAGCAGAAGTTAACTTATGGAGGTAAATATCAACATGTAGAGAACAAAAAAGTCTTGTCAGCCAAGCCAGAATCCAAAATTTTTTATTGCAGGTTTACTATAGAAAGTCTAGCATTCGCTAAATGTTTCAAACAATCTATATATAAAAGTTGTTAAAATTAGAGCGATCGTTAGTAGTTAGGGTGCTTCTATAAGCAATAGAAAGAGCTTGTTACCAACATAGAATTCATGGTGAGTCTGCAAGTATCTTATACTTATCGAGAGATAACATCTTTTGGCGTAGGTTTTCAGTTTAAACAGATCATAATTAATATTTCAGGACGATATCTCCGACAATAGCCCTATCATAAGCAACCTGGATAGACGACATATTAGTTAGCTGGGTTTTATTTTGTCTAAACTTCGGATTTATAGTGTTATTATCTCAAAGTAGCAAAAATTGTAATTACGCTATATAGTATGCGCCGCACAGGATTAAGCGCAACACCACAAGAAGGCTCTATTAGAGTCTTCTAAGTGAACCATCGATTATAACAGAAGCTTAATATTATTAAGATATAAGGTGGTGGCTTTCTTTAAAGAATTTTAAAAACTGGATTATTTTACTCGTGATTCTCCAAAAAAACGTAAGTACATGTACCCCCTCTAAAATAGAGAAGCTCTTATTGTGGTTTATTTAAAAAAAGTGAAACTAGTGTAAAACAGTAGGTCTCGATAGACTACGAAATAGCTTTTGATTTAAGTTATGCTCTCTCATTTTATTCTCCAACGTAATTAGAAGAGTATGTACTAAAATAAAAGTAGCCTGCTGAGATACATTATATGAATAGAATTTCTTGCTGCTCTCATGTAGTCCTGATAGCTAGATTTAAAGCAAAGATAGGAAGTATAGTGCATCAGATAGTTGCGATATTCGCAATATCGAATGATAGATTTTAAATATCAGGATAAGTTAAAATTATTCAAGTATAATTATTTATTATATGAACTAAGTTAAATACTTACCGTAAGAGCCTGCATCAATATAATAATATTGATTATTAAAATAGATTTCAAAATTAGTATAATTAATACTATTAAATATAGAATAAAATTAAGTTATAAAAATATATTTTTATTGCAGCGTACCCTAAACACGCTAGACTTAGCCGGTATTCGCTGCCAGCAAAACGGTGTTTACCGTAAAATGGAGTGACTTGCCAAAATACACGCGCATAATGCCTAATACTCCTGCTAAAGACCATAATAAGGCAGATATTCCATTGCCAGATAGTTACGAAACAGCGCTCGGTGAGCTTGAGTCACTGGTTGAGAAAATGGAAGGGGGGGCGCTAAGCCTCGAATTGTCACTTGAGGCTTATCGTCGAGGGGTAGCGCTAGTCGCATACTGCCAACAGCAGCTCGCGAGAGTCGAGCAACAGGTTTGTATACTTGATGGAGAGACGCTTAAGCCTATCGATCCAGCGGATGACAGCGGAGACTGTACGTGATCATGCTGACATTTGATGAATGGGTGTGCGAGGTCCAAACAAGAACCGAATCAGCGCTTTCGGTGGTGCTGCCATCAGAAGACGTCGAGCCGATACGGTTGCATCAGGCGATGCGCTATGCAGTTCTGGGTGGTGGAAAGCGTGTACGCCCGATGCTGTGTCACGCAGCTGGCCAAGCATTAGGTGCGCCTAGCCAGATGCGTGACACAGCGGCATGTGCACTTGAATTAATTCACGTGTACTCGATGGTTCATGATGATTTACCATTAATGGATAATGATGATGTACGGCGTGATAAGCCAGCGGTACACATAGCATACGATGAAGTAACAGGGCTTCTTGTCGGTGATGCGCTACAATCACAGGCATTTATCGTACTGTCTTCAGACGTTCTCGATGTGTACCGACAGGCTGCGTTAATGCGTGTACTTGCCTGTGCGACCGGCTCTTTTGGTATGGCGGGTGGGCAGGCAATCGACCTGGAAAGCGTAGGTATGCAGTTGTCAAAAACGCAATTAGAGATGATGCACCAGATGAAGACTGGTGCATTGCTGCGCGCTGCGGTTAAGATGGGTGCAATATGTGGTGATAAAATGTCAGCTGACATCGAGAGCGCGCTCGATGCATACGCTAAAGCAATAGGCCTAGCGTTTCAGGTAGTTGACGATATCCTAGATGTAACGGCTAATTCGACTTTACTTGGTAAAACAGCCGGAAAAGATAAAGCTAACGATAAACCAACCTATGTGTCAATCATCGGATTACGAGCGTCTCTGGAGCTAGTAGCCCAGCTACGCCGAGACGCATATGCCGCGCTTGTGCCGCTGGGCGAGCGCGGGCTGCGTCTTGCTCAAATCGCTGACTTGGTAGCGAAACGTATAAATTGAGTTAGCGCACTAGCGACGAGTATGCTACTCGCGCATATAATATGCGCAGCGCGAGGATGCATAAACTGGAGCGTCGACACATGTGCCGCAGGATTGTTTAGAATAAAGCGACGATGTACGACTTGCTACAAACCATCAATGACCCCGCCGCGATGCGGCGCCTAGAGTGCCGTCAGTTAAAACCGTTAGCGGATGAGCTACGCGCCTTCATACTCGATAGTGTATCGAAAACAGGCGGGCATCTTTCATCAAACCTAGGCACTGTTGAGCTAACAATTGCGTTGCACTATGTGTTTAATACACCGCATGACCGAATTGTTTGGGACGTCGGGCACCAGACTTATCCACACAAGATTCTAACTGGGCGGCGAGATCAAATGAGTACACTACGACAGTGGAATGGTATATCTGGTTTTCCGAGCCGTTCCGAGTCAGAGTACGATACTTTTGGCACTGCGCATTCGAGTACATCGATTTCAGCAGCATTAGGCATGGCTGTTGCGAGTCACCTTAAAGGTGAGGACCGATATGTAATTGCCGTGATTGGCGATGGAGCGATGACTGCTGGCGAAGCATTTGAGGGGCTAAACAACGCTGGCGTATTTGAGAATATCCCGTTGTTGGTGATCTTAAATGATAACGATATGTCGATTTCACCACCGGTGGGTGCGCTTAACCGTTACCTTGCCCGATTAATTTCAGGTAAGTTCTATGCAACAGCAAAAAAAGGCGTCGAGCGAGTACTACGTTATGCCCCACCAATGCTTGAACTTGCGCGAAAGCTTGAGGAGCATGCAAAAGGCATGATAGTACCCGCAACGCTGTTTGAAGAATTTGGCTTTAACTATATTGGTCCGATTGATGGACACGATCTTGATTCATTAATCCCAACGCTTCAGAATATCCGGAACTTATGTGGTCCGCAATTCCTTCACGTAGTAACAAAGAAAGGACAGGGTTATAAGCTTGCTGAGGCGGATCCAGTGCTATACCATGGCCCCGGAAAATTTAATCTGGCTGAAGGTATTAAGCCAACTACATCTTCAAAGAAGACATATGCACAGGTTTTTGGAGAATGGCTATGCGATGTAGCAGAGCTAGATCTCCGGATAATAGGTATTACACCGGCAATGCGTGAGGGCTCTGGTCTTGTTGAGTTCGAACGACGTTTCCCACAACGCTATTTTGACGTAGGCATTGCTGAACAGCATGCGATAACTTTCGCAGCTGGGCTAGCGGCCGAAGGATTAAAACCAGTAGTAGCAATCTACTCAACGTTTCTTCAGCGCGGCTACGACCAGTTAATTCACGACGTAGCATTACAAAACCTACCAGTTATATTTGCGCTAGATCGCGCTGGACTAGTAGGTGCGGATGGAGCAACGCATGCAGGCGTTTATGATATGGCATACCTACGGTGTATACCAAATATGGTCGTAATGACGCCATCCGATGCTAACGAGTGTCAACAAATGTTACATACAGGCTTAGAGCTTGATGGGCCAAGTGCGGTACGATATCCGCGCGGGACAGAGGCGGAGCCAACTTCAAAAAATAAGCTGGGCGTAATATCAGTCGGTAAAGGAGAGATCCGGCGGAGGTCGCACGCGCCGACCGGGCAGCGGGTAGCAATCTTGGCATTCGGATCAATGCTAGCGCCAAGCCTGACGGCGGCACAAGAGTTTGATGCAACAGTAGCTAATATGCGCTTCGTGAAACCGCTAGACGAGTTACTCGTATTACAGCTCGCAGCCACACATGAGCTACTTGTGATTATCGAGGAAGGTTGCGTGATGGGAGGCGCTGGATCTGCATGTATTGAGTGTCTACAAACAGCAAGGGTAAACCGAGCAGTATTACAATTAGGTCTTCCTGACCGTTTTATTCATCATGGCGATCCAGCGCGCTTACTTGCTGAGTGTGGTCTGGATGTAGACGGTATTATAAATACGATCCGCGAGCGCTTAGTAAGCCTAGAATGGAAAAAGAATGATGAAAAGAAAAATGACTAAATTTGTCATATAAATCTCGCCCTAAAATAGATAGCTTTTTCTTTTAGAGTCTGGAGAGCCGTATTGAGGGCACTTCAATAATTACTATGAACTAAGGCGTGCGCCGGTTATCAAGGAATTCCGATGAACCAGATGAATCACGCTTTTGTAATGCTTGATGTACAAAGCACGCCGGATAGCCGGCAGATCCCGATCCAGCGTGTCGGTATTAGAGCGATACGCCATCCATTGACAGTGAAGACTGCGTCAGGCGACGTACAAGCAACGGTGGGGTCCTGGAATCTCAACGTGCACCTTCCCGCTAAACAGAAAGGGACGCACATGTCACGCTTCATCGAGCTACTGGACCAAGCTCGAAATCCGTTAGATATTACTTATTTCCGTACTATGCTAGCGACTATGCTTGAAAAGCTTGAGGCCTCAGCAGGTCAAATTGAAGTTACATTTCCTTATTTTATCCGGAAAACAGCACCTATATCTGGCGTGCAAAGTCTACTTGATTATGAGGTGACGCGTAGTGTTAATACGCAAGATGGTGATATACGCCTATTCACTAAGGTATTAGTGCCAGTAACTAGCCTTTGCCCGTGCTCCAAAAAGATCTCTCAGTACGGCGCGCACAATCAGCGTTCTCATGTGACAATTGCCGCCGAATTGGTTGATGATATACCGATTGAGGACTTAGTGCGTATAGCTGAAGAAGAGGCCTCATGTGAGTTATGGGGGCTTCTAAAGCGTCCTGACGAGAAGTTTGTGACAGAGTGGGCCTATGATAACCCCAAGTTCGTTGAAGACTTGGTTCGCGATGTTACACAGCGACTTAATGCTGATCCTCGAATCGTTGCCTATGTACTTGAGGCCGAGAATTTTGAATCTATTCATAATCATAGTGCATATGCACTAATCGAGCATGACAAGCGGTTTTCCAGCTAGCATTGTTAGGTAAGAGTATTCGGAGTGTTGCATCAACTTTGTTCCAAAAGAGCTACACTAATAACTGCCCTAGATGGATACAGGTGGTAGGCAAGAAGTTATCCTGGTGTCCCGCTAAAATCATTAATTGCACTCAAATCCCATCGAGGCCTAATAGTAAACGCATATGATGTATTCGCTCCCGTAGGATTGCGTTGTAGTCGTAGCGCACCCGCGAATGCGATCATCGCACCGTTGTCTGTGCATAGTGCGAGGTCGGGATAATATACGTCGAATCTACATTTGGAAGCAGCAGCACATAGCGCTTCACGCAACTGATAATTTGCGCTGACTCCACCAGCTACAATGAGCCGCTTCATTCCTGTGAGTTTTAGTGCAGAAACCGTTTTCGTAGTCAGCACTTCAACAGCGGCATCAACAAAACCACGTGCCACATTAGCTTTTTCCTGATCACTAGTGTTAGAGCCGCTTCGGTTTAGGTACGTGAGAACCGCCGTCTTTAATCCACTAAAACTAAAATCTAAGTTGCCTGAATTCAACATCGGGCGCGGTAATTCGACGATGCCAGGCGTGCCTAACTTAGCTAACCGTGAAACTTCAGGCCCTCCTGGGTAGTCTAGTCCAAGTAGTTTTGCGGTCTTATCAAATGCTTCTCCAACAGCATCGTCTAGAGTTTCACCGAGCATCTGATAAAGGCCAATATCGGTCACTTGCATTAGTTGCGTGTGGCCGCCGGAAACTAATAGTGCAACGAATGGAAAGGTTGGTGGCTTTTTCGCAAGCAATGGAGACAATAAATGCCCCTCAAGATGGTGAATACCAATAACCGGCTTGCTAAGCGCTAATCCTAATCCATTTGCAATGCTGGCTCCAACAAGAAGTGCACCGGCAAGCCCCGGGCCCTGTGTGAATGCAATCACATCGATTTCAGTGCGGGAAACTTCAGCCTGTTGCAATACTTTCTTTAGCAACGGCAGTGCATGCCGGATATGATCGCGTGATGCGAGTTCTGGCACCACGCCTCCATAGGCACGGTGCATAGCGATTTGAGAATGTAGTGCGTGTGCAAGCAGCCCGCGCTTACTGTCGTATAACGCGAGTCCGGTTTCATCACATGAGCTTTCGATACCTAAGACGAGCATGAGAATTAAAAAAATAGGTAGCTAGCCAAACATGCTTTTTCGACCAGATTTTAAATAGCCAGGACTACGAACGAAATTTATAACATAATACTCTAGAATGCTTAGTATTGTTTGAATAGCCTACAGACCACTCAACACAGGAACTACAGCGTTTTAGTAATTAGAGAGCTGGGTCGATAAAAGATGCGGGTATTGCTTACACGATGCCGAAGATTAATCGGAGATGCTTCTCACCCTATACGCAACCATCTAGCTGTCTGTAGTAAAAAATGTTGCGCTGATTTTGGCACTGAAAGCTTTTGAAAAGCTAGAATCATCTCTCTTAACAATCGATAATTGTAATTTATCGTTGATAAACAAGGGTCGGTTAAGCTGGGATAGATATTAAAATTCTTTTGCTCTGAGAAGAGCAAAGGCGCACTGTCTCGTAAAAGAACCGTACGTGCAAGTATCAATACTGCCATAGTAAGCACTGATGAAAGTTACTATATAACTTTATTGTATCCTACGACTTAAGCAACTTTCATATCTGCATCATAGTTCTTAGTTAAATATAGACGGTTAAGAATAATATAAGCTTAATTAAATAAGCAGAGGTAGATAAGCGCATAACTCCGGGCGACTCTAGATGAGGTTAGTTATTGATAAGTTAGTAAAGCATAATAAAGATTAAATTCTCATATTTAGGCGGATAAGCTGAAAAATCTAGTTTTAAAGAACTAAGGGGGCTTATGATTCTAGCCAATACATCCGGCCTCATTATCCGACAGTGACGTTGTATTTCGAGTGAAAAACGCGATAGAGCAAGTAGACGTAACAGCCCAATGGAGGTACAGTATCTCTTAAAAACGAACTTATCAGCTATAGTCAATACTGGGGCGTTTTCTACGTAAGAAGAGACACTATTTGAAGCAGCCTTTCTGAGGCAATTGTGATTCCGCACTCATTTCTACAGGATTTATTAAACCGCGTTGATATTGTCGACGTAGTAGGAAAATGTGTACGATTAAAGAAGAGTGGGGCAAATTTTAGTGGGCTGTGCCCATTTCATAACGAGAAAAATCCCTCGTTCACTGTTAGTCCAGCAAAGCAATTCTACCATTGCTTCGGCTGTGGTGTGCATGGTACAGCGCTCGGTTTTCTCATGCGATATCACGGCTTGACGTTTCCTAAAGCCGTTGATGAGTTAGCGCAGTCCGTTGGATTCGCGGTTCCACACGAAACCTCAACAGGTATATGTAGCGTTGGCCATCTGCCAAGACTCAGGAGCAGTGCTGATTTGCCGCCAACCATTCCCAGAATAGCGAGCACTCTCGTTGAGATTATGCGGGCTGCATCTGACTATTATTGTAAGCAACTTCGGAGTGCTCCAGATGCGATCCAGTACCTGAAGAGACGGGGTGTGACCGGTAAGATAGCGCTACACTTCGGATTGGGGTATGCGCCGAATAGCTGGCAAAATCTGCAGTCAGTATTTACTGACTATCGTGACGATGCGTTGCTTGATGTAGGTCTAGTAATTATTAGCGAGAAGATATCGAGTAACGGTGAAGCACACCGCTATGATCGATTTCGACAACGCATTATGTTCCCTATCCGTAACATATGCGGGCAGGTAATCGGCTTTGGGGCACGCGTTCTAGATAGCTGCGCCGAACCAAAGTATTTGAATTCGCCAGAAACGCCCCTATTTAGTAAAAGGACTGAGTTGTACGGCCTCTTTGAGGCGCGTTTTTCAATTCGTGAGAAAGGTTTTGTTCTGGTTGTGGAAGGTTATATAGACGTTGTTATGCTAACCCAATCTGGCTTTCCGAACGCGGTTGCAACTCTGGGTACTACGTGCACACCCGTACATATACAGAAATTAATGCAACAGACAGATACGGTGATCTTTAGTTTCGATGGTGACAGAGCGGGACGTCGTGCAGCACGCCGAGCTCTGGATGTGTGTCTACCACACGCATTAGATCATCGCACGCTCCGCTTTCTTTTTCTACCTGCAGAATATGATCCAGATAGTTATATCCGTCATCACGGCGCTAAGGCATTTGCAGAACAGATTAAGCAGGCAATGCCCCTTTCACAGTTTCTGCTTAATGAAGTTTTAACGGATAAGAATATCGTACAGCCAGAAGAACGGGCGAGAGCCTTATATGAGGCTAAGCCACTATTACAGATGATGCCGTCCAACGCACTGAGAGCTCAGATTTTTCATATGCTGGCAGATCAGCTATCAATGTCTGTCGAAGAAGTAATGCAGTTCTGCGGAATGAGTAGGCGCGCCGTACCTACGATACGCCTTCCAGTAAGGATTGATCATCGTTATGTTACTAATCACGAGCATCGAGCACTACGCAACATTATCATGTATCCCTGCATCGTCGCAATGCTTGATGCGCAAGAGTGCGAAACGTTAGCTACGTTTTCTCGGCAGAGAGAGCTATTTTCTGAGACGATTGCATATACGCAGACGCTAGGACACACAGCTGAGTATCGGTTTCTAAAGGATTTATTGCTTAGCTCTTCAAATGCGACGATATATGAAGAAATCCTTAGAGAAATTCTTCTATATGATGAAAACATGCGTGATTTAATGTATACAGCGCTAGATGAGGACAGTATTCGACAGTGTAATGAGCAGAAGCGAATTGCGGCCGAAGAAGTTAGGGCAGTTATCTCAAAAATGCGTTATGACGCTTATTGTAAAAGACTTCAAATCTTATCTCAGCAGACAAAACTAGAAGGAAAACAAGCTAGAGAATTTGCTGAATTATCGAGACAACGTGCCGAACTAAAGCGTTATATCGCCATGTCGCCACTTAGCGAAAAAATATAATCATCGTGCTATATTGGAAGTGTTAAGTAAAATTTTTTAGGTAGTATCGAATAGATACAGAATTGCTACGAAACCAGACATTAAAGAATTTAATGACATAGCAATACAGGTTTCTAGCTGTAAAGATAATGATCCTGTTTAGAGCCCAACAGTTTTTTCATATGTCTTTCTAATAAAATTATGCGATCTAACAAGCTAAAAACGATAACGTAGTTATCCACGACGATAGAGTCTGTTAAACAGTTTCGTAATGTAGCACAACTACGAAGTTTATGAATCGAACAAGCATACAGATTGCAGTTGCTAGATACTAGACGGGATGGCTGCACTAATATGATTAAAGCGGCAACCATCGAAGAGCCACAAGTCGAGACCAAAGCCGTAATGGCGACATCTATGACAAAAAAGCTGAATAAAGTACTACTTGATAGGGAAACGAAGCAAGTCGATGAGTCGGCCAGCTCATTCATGGCAGTAAAAAGCGAAAAGATTAAAGCACGTGATCGAAGGGCTAAAGAAAAAGCACTACTGAAAGATGCGTTCGCGTCTCGCCAACCAGGCACAGCTGAAGAGCTTGAAGAGCGACGCGCAAAGTTGCGCGCACTCATTAAGTTAGGAAAAGAACGGGGCTTCTTAACCTATTCCGAAGTTAATGATCACTTACCGGACAATTTTGCGGAAACTGAGGCGATTGAAAGCATTATTAGTATGTTCAACGACATGGGCGTAGCGGTTTATGAGCAAGCGCCCGATGCGGAAACACTGCTACTCAACGATAACGCACCATCATTATCGTCCGACGACGAGGTTGAGGAGGAAGCTGAGGTCGCATTGTCATCGGTAGACTCTGAGTTTGGCCGTACAACGGACCCAGTACGTATGTATATGCGAGAGATGGGCACTGTCGAGCTGTTAACTCGGGAAGGTGAAATTGAGATCGCTAAGCGTATTGAGGACGGTCTAAAGCACATGGTTCAGGCAATTTCAGCTTGCCCAACCACGATTGCAGATATCCTTATTCTCGCCGCGCGGGTTACTAGCGATGAGATCCGTGTAGATGAACTAGTCGATGGCCTAATCGATCCGAATGCGGAGGATGAGAGCAGCTTTAGTGCGCCTGATGCAGATGATATTGAATCGGAAACTGATAGAGCAAACACGAGCAATGAAGAAGAAGATGACGGTTCTGGAGCAGCTGAGGCTAGTGCTGCTCAACTTGAAGCTCTGAAGCGTGCCTCGATAGAGCGTTTTACGCTAATCGGAAAGTGGTTTAAAAAAATGCGGTGCGCATACGAAAAGGGGGGGTATAGATCTAAGGCATACCTGAAAGCGCAAGAAGCAATCCAGACTGAGTTAGCATTAATCCGCTTTACTGCCAGAACAGTCGAGCGATTATGCGACACATTGCGCGCGCAGGTTAATGAAGTGCGTCAAGTAGAACGACAGATTTTACATATTGTCGTTGACAAGTGCGGGATGTCGCGTGAAGAATTCATTTCACGCTTCTCGGGAAATGAAACAAATCTAAACTGGACTGAACAAATTGTTATAGAAGGGTATCCTTATAGTGCAGTGCTCGCACGTAATATCCCCGCGATTCGAGAACAGCAGCAACGCTTGATTAACTTGCAGGCACGTGTCGTATTGCCACTTCAAGATTTGAAAGAAACAAACCGTCAAATGACAGCTGGAGAGCTTAAAGCACGCCAGGCTAAGCGCGAGATGACAGAAGCCAACTTGCGACTAGTTATTTCAATTGCAAAAAAATACACAAATCGTGGCTTACAATTCTTAGATTTAATCCAGGAAGGCAATATCGGCCTGATGAAAGCGGTTGACAAGTTTGAATATCGACGAGGCTACAAGTTTTCTACGTATGCGACATGGTGGATTCGTCAAGCGATTACACGATCGATTGCAGACCAGGCACGCACAATCCGGATTCCGGTCCACATGATTGAGACAATTAATAAAATGAACCGGATATCACGACAAATCTTACAGGAGACGGGGCTCGAGCCCGATCCTGGAATGCTCGCTGAAAAAATGGAGATTCCAGAAGACAAAATCCGCAAGATTATGAAGATTGCAAAAGAGCCAATTTCAATGGAAACCCCAATCGGTGACGACGATGATTCTCATTTAGGCGATTTTATCGAAGATAATAATACGCTAGCGCCGGCTGATGCTGCATTACATGAAAGTATGCGAGATGTCGTAAAAGAAGTACTAGATTTATTAACACCGCGCGAAGCAAAAGTATTGCGTATGCGATTTGGTATTGAAATGAGTACAGATCATACTCTTGAAGAGGTCGGTAAGCAGTTCGATGTAACACGAGAGCGAATTCGTCAGATCGAGGCAAAAGCCTTGCGAAAATTGCGTCATCCAAGCCGTTCAGATAAACTAAAGTCCTTCTTAGAAGGAAATTAAGCTTCATGGTTTTAGAATAACCAATTTAGGGCCTCTAGCTCATGCCTGGTTAGAGCAGCGGACTCATAATCCGTTGGTGCCGTGTTCGACTCACGGGAGGCCCACCAATATCTAGCTAGATTTACTCATATGTTATGTAGCCTACATTTTACAATGTATCTAATTCACATGACGGGACACCAAAAGTTCTCATATAGGTATATCTGCATTAGATAATACTCACTAGAGTAAGTGTATTACATTAGCTACATTCATTAAAAATCTATCTAATTTAGAGTTAGATAAGAGTAGTCTATCGCTAAAATATTGTTTTGTACTTGCAACATTTTATATAAGGCATATTTGCAGGTAGATCTCAGTAGCACAAGATTTTAAGAAAACTCTTG
>NZ_CP080504.1:629791-634980 GCF_020342435.1 Candidatus Vallotiella sp. (ex Adelges kitamiensis) | reverse complement strand
AGGTTTAAACTAAAGAGTTTGATCCTGGCTCAGATTAAACGCTGGCGGCATGCCTTACACATGCAAGTCGAACGGCAACGCGGGCTTCGGCCTGGCGGCGAGTGGCGAACGGGTGAGTAATACATCGGAACGTGTCTTAGAGTGGGGGATAGCCCGGCGAAAGCCGAATTAATACCGCATACACTCTCAAGAGAAAAGCGGGGGACCTTCGGGCCTCGCGCTCAAAGAGCGGCCGATGGCAGATTAGCTAGTTGGTAGGGTAAAGGCTTACCAAGGCGACGATCTGTAGCTGGTCTGAGAGGACGGTCAGCCACACTGGGACTGAGACACGGCCCAGACTCCTACGGGAGGCAGCAGTGGGGAATTTTGGACAATGGGGGAAACCCTGATCCAGCAATGCCGCGTGTGTGAAGAAGGCCCTCGGGTTGTAAAGCACTTTTGTCCGGAAAGAAAGCAATTTAGTTAATACCTAAATTGGATGACGGTACCGGAAGAATAAGCACCGGCTAACTACGTGCCAGCAGCCGCGGTAATACGTAGGGTGCGAGCGTTAATCGGAATTACTGGGCGTAAAGCGTGCGCAGGTGGTTTGCTAAGACCAATGTGAAATCCCCGGGCTTAACCCGGGAACTGCATAGGTGACTGGCAGTCTAGAGTATGGCAGAGGGAGGTAGAATTCCACGTGTAGCAGTGAAATGCGTAGAGATGTGGAGGAATACCAATGGCGAAGGCAGCCTCCTGGGTCAATACTGACGCTCATGCACGAAAGCGTGGGGAGCAAACAGGATTAGATACCCTGGTAGTCCACGCCCTAAACAATGTCAACTAGTTGTTGGGGATTTATTTCCTTAGTAACGTAGCTAACGCGTGAAGTTGACCGCCTGGGGAGTACGGTCGCAAGATTAAAACTCAAAGGAATTGACGGGGACCCGCACAAGCGGTGGATGATGTGGATTAATTCGATGCAACGCGAAAAACCTTACCTACCCTTGACATGGTCGAAACTCTACTGAGAAGTAGAGGTGCTTGAAAGAGAATCGGCGCACAGGTGCTGCATGGCTGTCGTCAGCTCGTGTCGTGAGATGTTGGGTTAAGTCCCGCAACGAGCGCAACCCTTGTCCCTAGTTGCTACGCAAGAGCACTCTAAGGAAACTGCCGGTGACAAGCCGGAGGAAGGTGGGGATGACGTCAAGTCCTCATGGCCCTTATGGGTAGGGCTTCACACGTCATACAATGGTCGGAACAGAGGGTTGCCAACCCGCGAGGGGGAGCTAATCCCAGAAAACCGATCGTAGTCCGGATTGTAGTCTGCAACTCGACTGCATGAAGCTGGAATCGCTAGTAATCGCGGATCAGCATGTCGCGGTGAATACGTTCCCGGGTCTTGTACACACCGCCCGTCACACCATGGGAGTGGGTTTTACCAGAAGTGGCTAGTCTAACCGCAAGGAAGACGGTTACCACGGTAGGATTCATGACTGGGGTGAAGTCGTAACAAGGTAGCCGTATCGGAAGGTGCGGCTGGATCACCTCCTTTCTAGAGAAAATGTCTATCTGCAAGTACCCACACTTATCGGCTGTAAAGTCACGGGGGACAGACAAAGGGTCTGTAGCTCAGTCGGTTAGAGCACCGTCTTGATAAGGCGGGGGTCGTTGGTTCAAATCCAACCGGACCCACCATGCGTGTCTAGCAAATAAATATCAAACCCAAGAAGCTTGGGGGCATAGCTCAGCTGGGAGAGCACCTGCTTTGCACGCAGGGGGTCGTCGGTTCGATTCCGTCTGCCTCCACCACTGTTTAATTGCAAGTATTCAAGTTTGAGTATTAGTAATTAAATCTGTGTATCAAGAATTTTTTGTTAGCTGTAACGTTCTTTAAAAATCTGGAAAAAGCAGTATATCTATTAGAGCATCTTGAGATGGATGCAAAAATAGATGGGTAGAGAATTTATTTTCTTGAGTAACTCAAAATACTCAAAAAGTATGGCACAGCACAAAGCTCACCCATAACTTGCTCGTTGCAAAACGGACTTGTTATAGGATCAAGCAAGTAAGTGCATGTGGTGGATGCCTTGGCGATCACAAGCGAAGAAAGACGTAGTAGCCTGCGAAAAGCTGCGGGGAGCTGGTAAACAAGCTATAATCCGCAGATGTCTGAATGGGGTAACCCGACCTACATAGGTCATCCGTGATTGAATCTATAGATCATGTGAAGCGAACGCGGCGAACTGAAACATCTAAGTAGCCGTAGGAAAAAAAATCAACCGAGATTCCCAGAGTAGTGGCGAGCGAAATGGGATCAGCCTGTACCATGTAACTCTCTAGTTAACTGAACGCTTTGGAAAAAGCGGCCGCAGTAAGTGATAGCCTTGTAAGTAAAAACTAAAGTGTGGAACTAAGGGTACGATAAGTAAGACGGGACACGTGAAATCTTGTCTGAAGATGGGGGGACCATCCTCCAAGGCTAAATACTCGTGATCGACCGATAGTGAACTAGTACCGTGAGGGAAAGGTGAAAAGAACCCCGAGAGGGGAGTGAAATAGATCCTGAAACCACATGCATACAAACAGTCGGAGCCTTGTAAAGGGTGACGGCGTACCTTTTGTATAATGGGTCAGCGACTTACGTTCAATAGCAAGCTTAACCGATAGGGGAGGCGTAGCGAAAGCGAGTCCGAATAGGGCAATAAGTTGTTGGGCGTAGACCCGAAACCAAGTGATCTATCCATGGCCAGGTTGAAGGTGCGGTAACACGCACTGAAGGACCGAACCCACTAACGTTGAAAAGTTAGGGGATGAGCTGTGGATAGGGGTGAAAGGCCAAACAAACTTGGAAATAGCTGGTTCTCTCCGAAAACTATTTAGGTAGTGCCTCGTGTATCACCTTTGGGGGTAGAGCACTGTCATGGTTGAGGGGTCCATTGCGGATTACTTCGTCATAGCAAACTCCGAATACCGAAGAGTGTAATCACGGGAGACAGACGCCGGGTGCTAACGTCCGACGTCAAAAGGGAAACAACCCAGATCGCCAGCTAAGGTCCCTAAAATTAGCTAAGTGGGAAACGAAGTGGGAAGGCAAAAACAGTCAGGAGGTTGGCTTAGAAGCAGCCATCCTTTAAAGAAAGCGTAATAGCTCACTGATCGAGTCGTCCTGCGCGGAAGATGTAACGGGGCTAAGCTAATTACCGAAGCTGCGAATACGTGCGTAAGTGCGTATGGTAGGAGAGCGTTCCGTAAGCCTGCGAAGGTACACTGAAAAGTGTGCTGGAGGTATCGGAAGTGCGAATGCTGACATGAGTAGCGATAAAGGAGGTGAAAAGCCTCCTCGCCGTAAGCCCAAGGTTTCCTACGCAACGTTCATCGGCGTAGGGTGAGTCGGTCCCTAAGGCGAGGCAGAAATGCGTAGCTGATGGAAAGCAGGTTAATATTCCTGCACCATTGTTAGATGCGATGGGGGGACGGATCGCGGAAGGTTGTCCGGGTGTCGGAAGTCCCGGTCCCTACATTAAAGAAGGTGCTCTGGCAAATCCGGGTACATAATTCAAGGGTGTGGGGCGAGCAGTTTTAAGCTGCAAAGCAATTAGAAGTGGTCCCAAGAAAAGCCTCTAAGCTTCAGTCTAACAAGACCGTACCGCAAACCGACACAGGTGGGCGGGATGAGTATTCTAAGGCGCTTGAGAGAACTCGGGAGAAGGAACTCGGCAAATTGGTACCGTAACTTCGGGATAAGGTACGCCCTATTAGCCTAACTGGCTAGCGCCAGCAGGGTCAAAGGGTTGCAATAAACTGGTGGCTGCGACTGTTTAATAAAAACACAGCACTCTGCAAACACGAAAGTGGACGTATAGGGTGTGACGCCTGCCCGGTGCCGGAAGATTAAATGATGGGGTGCGAGCTCTTGATTGAAGTCCCGGTAAACGGCGGCCGTAACTATAACGGTCCTAAGGTAGCGAAATTCCTTGTCGGGTAAGTTCCGACCTGCACGAATGGCGTAACGATGGCCACACTGTCTCCTCCCGAGACTCAGCGAAGTTGAAGTGTTTGTGATGATGCAATCTACCCGCGGCTAGACGGAAAGACCCCATGAACCTTTACTGTAGCTTTGCATTGGACTTTGAACAAATCTGTGTAGGATAGGTGGGAGGCTTTGAAGTGTGAACGCTAGTTCGCATGGAGCTGTCCTTGAAATACCACCCTGGTTTGTTTGAGGTTCTAACCTAGGACCCTGAAGCGGGTTCGGGAACCGTGCATGGTAGGCAGTTTGACTGGGGCGGTCTCCTCCCAAAGTGTAACGGAGGAGTACGAAGGTACGCTAAGTACGGTCGGAAATCGTGCTGATAGTGCAATGGCATAAGCGTGCTTAACTGCGAGACCGACAAGTCAAGCAGGTGCGAAAGCAGGTCATAGTGATCCGGTGGTTCTGTATGGAAGGGCCATCGCTCAACGGATAAAAGGTACTCTGGGGATAACAGGCTAATACCGCCCAAGAGTTCATATCGACGGCGGTGTTTGGCACCTCGATGTCGGCTCATCTCATCCTGGGGCTGTAGCCGGTCCCAAGGGTATGGCTGTTCGCCATTTAAAGAGGTACGTGAGCTGGGTTTAAAACGTCGTGAGACAGTTTGGTCCCTATCTGCCGTGGGCGTTGGAAGTTTGAGAGGGGCTGCTCCTAGTACGAGAGGACCGGAGTGGACGAACCTCTGGTGTACCGGTTGTCACGCCCGTGGCATCGCCGGGTAGCTATGTTCGGGAGAGATAACCGCTGAAAGCATCTAAGCGGGAAACTTGCCTCAAGATGAGACTTCCCCGGGGACTTGATCCCCTTGAAGGGTCGTTCAAGACTAGGACGTTGATAGGTCGGATGTGTAAGCGCAGTAATGCGTTAAGCTAACCGATACTAATTGCCCGTAAGGCTTGATCCTATAACTGGTCCGTTTTGATGTTGTGCTATTATCTACTAACTGCTTTTACCCCAGACTAGTTACGCGCTATAGCGTAACAACAGTTTTTTGCCTGATGACTATAGTAAGTTGGCCCCACCCCTACCCATCCCGAACAGGACCGTGAAACGACTCCACGCCGATGATAGTGCGGATTGCCCGTGTGAAAGTAGGTAATTGTCAGGCTCTTCTTTTTAAAACACGACGCCCGCTTTAAATAATGAAGCGGGCGTCGTGTTTTAAATCTCC